>NC_014221.1:90000-390000 GCF_000092425.1 Truepera radiovictrix DSM 17093 | reverse complement strand
TAAAGTTACGCCAGCGACCATACCTCAGCGCACCAACTGTTACAAGGCATGTCCCACATCTCCGTCAGATTGCTTTACTCTACATTGCTTTGGGACACGATTTTGGTGACGTAAACCTCGCCCCAGGCATCCATCCCCTCGATGAGCGGCTTTAGGCTCCAGCCCAGCTCTGTAAGGGAATACTCGACGCGCGGCGGCACCTCCTTGAACACCTCCCGGTGAACGAGCCCGGCCCCCTCCAGTTCGCGCAATTGGCGGGTAAGCATCCGCTGAGTAACATCGGGCAAGAGGCGCTTGAGTTCTCCGAACCGCCGTGTACCCCCGAACAGGTAGTAGAGAAGCAGCGGTTTCCACTTCCCGCCGATGAGCTCGAGCGTGACCTCCATCGCGCAGTGATACTTATCTTTTATCAACGACCTTGCCACCTGCATCCTCCCTTTAGTATAAAAAATGACACTATAGCACATTTTTGTACGTACTTGCTGTAACTAGCCTGATGAGCTATCTTGAATGAGCACTACCCGGGTGTGCACTTCGTCTTGAAGGAGTTGCTCGAGGATGCACACACATTCGGTCGCCGGTCGTCTAGTCGTCCGGCAGTTACCTTGCACTCAGCTGGGAGCTACATCATGGCGGTAATCTTCGCCTTGTCGACCGCCTTGGCGTTCGGCATAGGAGACTTCTTGGGAGGCTTCGCGGCAAAACGCGTACCTGCGCTCGTCGTCTCTCTCCTCTCACAAGCTGCCGCCCTCTTCGTCTTCGGATTCGTTGCGCTTTTTGTCCGTGATGAGCTGCCGGGCGGGGCGGTGCTCGCCTGGGGTGTGGCCGCCGGCCTCGCGCTGGGGCTAGGCCACCTCTACTACTACCGCGGGTTGTCGCTGGGACAGATGGGCATCGTCGCGACGGATACGGCGGTGTGGTCGGCGCTCGTGCCGGTGGCTGCGGGCCTGCTCTTAGGTGAGCGCCCTTCACTTTTGGCTTTGTGGGGGATTGGTACTGTCATCGTAGCCCTGGGCTTGGTGAGCCGGAGCGATGGTCAAGGGGGTGGCGATACCCAGTTTACCCGGCGCGTGGGAATCAGCGCTTGGCGCGCGTCTCAACCGGGCCGTCTTGAAGGCATCCTGGCAGGCGTTGGTTACGGCCTGTTTTTCATCGGCCTTGATCAAACGGGTACAGGAAACCCCTTGTGGCCACAGCTGGCAGCAGTCGCTGGATCGCTGGTGGTCCTGGGTCTGGCGGCGCTCGTCGTCAGGCCGCCCTTAAGGACAGGTTTCGCGCAGTGGCCCCTGCTCGTGGCCATCGGGGTGATTCAGGCGACGGGCTTTGTCACCTTTATCCTCGCCACCCAAACGGGTTTGCTTTCTATCGTGGCGGTCCTAGCGGCGCTGTCGCCACTGCCGACCATGATCCTGGCACGCCTCGTGCTGGCTCAGCGCCTCACGCGCATTCAACTCCTCGGGGTCGTTATGGCCCTGGTTGGCATTGCACTCGTGACGGTGGCCTGATGTCACAGCGGTACCTGACAGCAACAGACGTGGTTTGGAGTTTGATTTGTGACTTTTTGATGCTTAGGTGACGGGATGCACCTACACAAAGATGTCTGGCACGTCCGCCAAACCCATAAAGGCGTCCGCCAAGTCGAGCAGGTTCTGCGAGGCGGCCTCTCGGAAGGCCAGCACCTCGACCCGTTTGCCGCGCTGCTGGGCGAGCTCGAGCATGGGCGCGAAGTCGCCGTCGCCGCTCGCCAAGACGATCACGTCCAGGTAGTCCCAAGCGCGCACGATGTCGGCGGCGATGCCCATGTCCCAGTCGCCCTCTAAAACGGGCCGCCCGCCGCTGTCGGCGCGGTGCACGCGCACCTTGCGGCGGCGCACGCGGTAGCCTAGGGCCGAGAGCTTGGTGACGAAACCGTAGGCGGTCGCCTCGCCCTCGCGCTCGACGACGTAGGCGGTCGCGTGCACGAGGTGCCTCGAGCGCTCGCTCAGCTTGAGCATAACCGCGTAGTCGACGTGGCGGCTATAGATGTCGCGCGCGGCGTAGTAGAGGTTTTGGGTATCGACAAAGAGCCCGACGCGCTGCTCCGGCCACTCCCCGATACGCGCCGCGTTCGGATCGAAGCGGTGATTGGCGGCGGGCTTGGTCGGTTGCAATCGGTCCTCGTCCAACGGGTCTCGCTGCGTCACCCTCATCCTTTCTGCACGTGCCCCCTCGCACTATACCCCCTAGCGGGTGTCATCTCGGAAGGTGCGCTAGGCGGCGCCCGCGACGTGCGTCGCCCGAGAACACCCGCGCGTAGCTTTTCGCGGCGCCGCCAGTCAAGCGCTAGAGAAACTTCGCCATCAGCAGGTTGTCTTCAAAGCGCCCCGCATCGAACACCTGGCAGCGCTCGCGCCCCTCGAGCGTAAACCCCTCGCGTTCGTAGAGGGCGAGCGCCGCGCGGTTATGTTCGCGGACGCTGAGCTGCACCTTTCGCACCCCGACCGCGCGCGCCCAACGGTAGGCCTCGGCGAGCAAGCGCGAGGCGACACCCCGCTGCCGAAAGGTGGGGGCGACCGCGAGCGTGAGCACGGCGACGTGGCTCATGCGGGCGGGGCGGAGCCGGTGGAGTTCGAGCCAACCGCCGAGGGCGAGCCCCTCCGCCGGGTCGGCGGCGTAGGCGAGCAGCACGAGCGAGCGCGCCGCCTCGAGGCGGCGGAGCCTGTGCGCGAGCGCCTCGGCGCTCGGCGCGCCGTCACCGACGAACCAACGCCCCTCGGCGTAGATGGTCCGCTGCAGCGCCGCGAGCGCCGGGGCGTCGGCGGGGCGCGCGGGGCGCAGCTCGAGCCGCAGCTCGGAGTCGCGTGGCATGGTCTCAGTATACGGGGCGCCCCCGAGGCCTTTTGTGGGGTGCCGCCATAGCGGCGAGGGCGACGGAAGCTGCGCGGGGGCTCTGTTATACTCGCCTTTATTCGTGCGCGCGCCGCACCCCGGTTCCGGGACCCAACGCCCCACTTCACCACGCTGACACCAGGAGGTTTTATGCGACTCGTCACTTCGGAGTCCGTCACCGAAGGGCACCCCGACAAACTCGCCGACCGCATCAGCGACAGCGTCCTAGACGCCATGCTGCAGATCGACCCGCAGGCGCGGGTGGCGGTCGAGACGATCCTCACCAAAGGGCTCGCGCTCATCGCCGGCGAGGTGACCTGTAACGGTTACGTCGACCTGCAGCGCATCGTCCGCGACACCGTGCGCGAGGTCGGGTACACCGACGCGGCCTACGGCTTCGACGCCGACCACGCCGCGGTGCTGATCGCGCTCACCGAGCAGTCGCCCGACATCGCCCAGGGGGTGTCGCGCGCTCAGGAGGCCCCCTCTGGCGACCGCTTCGACCAGCTCGGCGCGGGCGATCAGGGGATGATGTTCGGCTACGCCACCGACGAAACGCCCGAGCTCATGCCCCTACCCATTACCCTCGCGCACGCGCTGACGCGCCGGCTCGCTGCGGTGCGCCGCGAGGGGCTCTTGCCCTACCTGCGCCCCGACGGCAAGGCGCAGGTCACCGTCGCCTACGACGGCGACCGCCCCACGGCGGTCACGGCGGTCGTCCTCTCGGCGCAGCACGACCCCGACGTCGACGAGGCGACCCTGCACGAGGACCTCTACACGCACGTCATCCGCGCCGCGCTGCCCGAAGCGTACCTGCGCGACGACACCGCCTTTTACATCAACCCGACGGGCCGCTTTGTGATCGGTGGTCCCGAGGGGGACGCCGGGCTCACCGGACGCAAGATCATCGTCGACACCTACGGCGGGGCCGCGCCCCACGGCGGCGGCGCCTTTAGCGGCAAAGACCCCACCAAGGTCGACCGCAGCGCCGCCTACTACGCCCGCTACATGGCCAAAAACCTGGTGGGTGCGGGGCTCGCGCGGCGCGCGCTCGTGCAGCTCGCCTACGCCATCGGGGTCGCGCACCCGGTCGGCATCTACGTCGACACCTTCGGCACCGCGGCGCTCTCCGACGACGACCTCAGCCGCCTTTTGAGGACGGTTTTCGACGCGCGCCCCGCGGCTATTATCGCGCAGCTCGGGCTCAACCGGCCGATGTACAAAGCGACGAGCGCCTACGGCCACTTTGGGCGGCCGGAGCTGCCGTGGGAACGCCTCGACAAGGTCACGCAGCTGCGCGCCGAGGCCGCCAAGCTCGCGCCCGCAGCCCTCGAGGCCGCCGAACCCGCCTAGGGCGTCGCGGGAACGCAGCTAGCGCGGGCGGGGGGCTCGAGCTAGACTAGAGGGGTGCACACACAACAGGTGAGACGATCGCTGTGGACACCCTAACCCTTCAAGCTCCCCCCGCTACCCTTCGGGCTCACCGCCGCGAGGTAGGTGAGAGGGCGCCCCGTGCCTAGGATCGTGCTAGGCAACCGCACCGGCGCGCCGGCGCTCGCCCAGGCGCGCGCCGTGCTCGCCGAGTTGAGCGAGGGGTGGCCTGACGTCAGCATCAGCCAGCGCACCCTCCAGAGCCGCGGGGGCGCCGACGAACTGCTGCACGCGCTTCAGGGGGGGCGCATCCATATCGCCGTGCAGAGCCTCGACACCCTGCCGCTCACCCTCCCCGACGGGCTCAGCGTAGCGGCCGTGACCAAACGCCTCGAGCCGCGCTCGGCCCTCCTAGCGCGCGGCGCCAAAAGCCTCGGCGACCTCCCCAAGGGCGCCGAGGTCGGGGTGCCGACGCTGCGCGACCGCGCCTTTGTCTTAGCGGCGCGGCGCGACCTCAAGGTGAGGGTCTTTACCGGTGAGCTCGAGGACGCGCTCGCGCTCCTGAGCGCCCAGGAGCTCGGCGCCCTCGTCTGGCCGAGTGCACCTTTTATCCAGCTCGGCCAACGCGAACGGGTCACGACCCTGTTGGAGCCGCAGCAGCTCCCCCCCGCACCGGGTCAGGGGGCGCTCGCGCTCGTCGTCCGCGACGACGACGATCTCGCCAGTGACCTCGCCTACACCCTCCAACACCGCCCCTCGTTCGACCGCGCCTGCGCCGAACGCGCCTTTGCCCGCCAGATGAGCAGCTCCGCGCACCACATCGGCGCTTTTGCCAGCGTCACGGCAGACGGCGAGCTGCACCTTTTGGGGGCCGCCGCCCGCGACGAGGGCGACTGGATGATCCAGGCGGAGGTGACGGGCGACGCCGCCGAAGCCGAGGAGCTCGGCCGCGAACTCGCCCAAGACGTGTTAGAGCAGCTCAAGGCGCGCGCTTAGGGGCGCGCGGCACCGCTGGCCGCTAGGCGGCGCGCCGCTCCGGCAGCGCCGCCTCGGTGCAGCGGCACACCTCGTAACCGCCCTCGAGCGCTGGCACCGCCCCACACCCCGAGCAGACCTCGACGACGCCGAAGCCGCCGCACGCGGCGCACCCCACCTCGTCCTCGCCGCTACCCGCTACGAGGGTGTAGCCGTCCCCGCCGCACGCTGGGCAGGCCACGGGGTGCAGCTCGGGGAGCGAAGGTTCAGGAGGGGCGCGCATCGGCGACGCGCCGCATCGCGCGGCCGCAGCGGCTGCAGCTGACCGAGGCGCGCGCGAGGAGCACGGTCACGTCGCGCTTGCACTTCGGACAGCGGTAGACCGTACCGGCGGATTCAACGCCGGCTTCTAGGGTCGGCACGTTCGCCACCCCCTAAAAACCCACCGCGCGCCGCGGCGTTTGGGCGCGCTTGGCCGCGTTCCACACCTCTAGCGCTTCGCTCTCTAAAAGCTGGTCGAAGGCGGCGACGTCGCGCCCCAGCACGCTCTTAGCGAGCCGCTGCTGGGCGGAGCGCGACAACCCGAGCTTCTCCAGTTCGCGGTGCATCGCCTCGGCGCGGGCCGGCGTCAGCGCCGCAGCCGGTGGCGCGGTCTCCGGCGGGGGCAGCAGCCGCGCGCCGGGAGCGCTCGCAGGGGTACTCTGGGGGGGCGCCTGCGTCCCCTCTCGGGATGCGCGCGGCGTCTTCGCAGCTGGCTGCGCTTCCGGCACAAAGCGCGCCTCGGTTAGCGGCTCCAGCCGCCGGCCTAGTGGCCGTGAGTACGAAGTTGCGCGTAGCGACCGCTCAGTTAGCGGCTCCAGCCGCCGGCCTAGTGGCCGTGACTGTGGCAAGCTCGGCGTCTGCAGCAGCTTGCGGCTGGCGTCGTCGTAGTCGACCCACGTGATGGGGACGTCGTAGAGGTAGCGGCCGAGGCCGAACTTGCTGCAGGCGCGCTTGAACGCCTGCGCCTCGGCGGCGGTGCCAGCGACCGCCGCGGGGCTGTCGCCCGGCTCGCCGGTCGAGGCGCGCGTCGCGTAGAGGATCGCCCCGTCTGGCCCCACGGCGCCGATGGTGAGCTCGCAGATGATGCGCTCACCCCAGGGCCGGAAGGCGACGCTCCAGAGCCCCGGGCAGAGGGCGTTGAGGCGGTCTTCGTAGACGCGCGGTTCGGCGTAAGGTAGCGCTTGGGCGCGCTTTTTGTCGCGCGAGACGCTGCCCGCGCGCCAGGAGATGGCCTCTACCGGAAAGGGCTCGGCGAGCTGCGCTAGGAGCTCGGGCCACGTCAAGTAGCCCGCGCCGAGCAGCGCTTCGGAACGCTCTTGCGGGGCCATCTCAGGCCGCCTCTGCCAGCGCCGGGGCGGGCGGGGCGCTCAGCACCGCCAAACGGTGCTCGAGCACCACCGCACCGGCGAACTCGCTCGGGACCTCGCCGCGACGCTCGGCGTAGACGAACGCGCCGCCCCCGTCGCGGTAGCGCTGGCGCAGCGTGACGCCGTAGCCGTCGAGCAGGTAGACGAGGCCGTAAAGCTTGGCGATCGCCTCTTTGCGGACGAGGCCGACGCATAGGGGGTGGCGGCTGCGCCCCACGGCGGCCGCCAGGTCGGCCGCCAAGAGGTCGACGTGCGGGCTCGCCGCGTCGTGCTGCCACGCGCTTGACAACGCTCTAAAGAGTAGGGCAGGATGGTTCATCGGTTCTCCTTGGCTGCGCCGCACCGCGAGGGTGCGGGGCGCGTCTCGAGGGGTTGCGCACGCCTGGGTGGGTCGCGGGTATCTTGGCCGATGGCGCGGACCCAACCCGGACGTGCGGGTGCTAGAGCGCTTCGTAAAGCGCGCCGATCAGTTCGCCACGCACGAGCCCCAAGTACACCCCTTCGATGTGCACCTCGGTAGCGGGCACGGCGACCGTGGGGTACTGCGGGTTGTGCGGGCGCAGGGTGACGGTCTGCGGTTCGTGATGGTCGACGTACTTCAGGGTCACCTCACTGTTACCGACCCGCACCGCGCAGATCTCGCCGCTACGCGTCGGCATCCCTTTGCGAAAGAGCACGATGTCGCCGTCTTGGATAAGGTCAGCCATCGAGTCCCCGCTAACGCGCAGGGCAAACTGCTGGCGGGCTCCCGTGAGCGGCAAAAACCCTTCGGGCTCGGCGAGCGCTTCGCTGAGCGGCCCCGCCGGGATGCTCCCCAAAACGGGGACCCCGGTCGCCCGCGCGGGGAGCTCGAGGCGCGGCGACTGGCCGCGGCCGCGGCTCTCAAAGATCACGTAGCCCTTGCGGTGCAGCGCTTCGAGATGCTGGCGCAGCGAGACGTAGTGGATGTTGAGGTCGCGCGCGAAGACCGACAGCTCGGGCGAACGGCCCGTGCGCTCTTTGTACTCGCAGAGGCGTTCGTAGACTTTGCGCTGCATCTTGGGAAGCTCGTTCATGAAGGTCCTTTTGCCGGTAGCAGAGGTTTTTGGACGCGGAGGCGGGGCCTCGACGCGTATACCTAATCAATTAAGGTACGCCTCAGTATAGGCAGCGCTCGGGGGTGTGTCAAGCGTTCGCGCGACGTCACCCCCTCGGGTGCTCCCCCCGCGCCGGCTCGCGTTAAAGTCGTTAAAGTAGGGTGTGGTTGAGCGCGAATACAAGTGGCTGGTCGAACCGGCCTTCCCCCCCCTCGAGGCGTTGCAAGGG
This sequence comes from Truepera radiovictrix DSM 17093, assembly GCF_000092425.1. Taxonomy (NCBI): domain Bacteria; kingdom Thermotogati; phylum Deinococcota; class Deinococci; order Trueperales; family Trueperaceae; genus Truepera; species Truepera radiovictrix. The sequence goes on along the minus strand of NC_014221.1, from coordinate 382,072 downwards.
GCGCTGCGCAGCTGCGGCCTCGTCCCCGAGCCGCTCGGCGAACGGCACCAGGAGGACCTCTACTACGACCTGCCGGGGGAGGTGCTGCGCCGGCGCGGGGTCGCGCTGCGCGTGCGGCGCTTTGCGGGCCAGCAGCTCGTCACCCTTAAAGCGCCCGGGCGCGTTCGGGGGGGCTTTCACGAACGCGAGGAGCTCGAGCTGCCGCTGGCGACGGCGGCCGAGGACGCCGTCGCGTGGCCCGCGGCGATCCGCACGCGCCTCGCGGCGTTGGGGGGGCTCGCTGCGGAGGACGACCTCGCCGCGCTCACGCCGCTTCTGCGGATCGCCACCCACCGCCGCCGCGTCGGCCTGCACCCCCCGCAGCCGGGGGCGCGGGGTCTCGCCGAGCTGAGTTTCGATACGGTGCGGGCGCGGCGGCCACATGCCAGCGCGCCCGCGCAGACGGTGCAGTTTCTAGAGCTCGAACTCGAGGCCGCCCCGGACGCCCCGGCCGGCGCGCTCGAGGCGGTCGCGGCGGCGCTCGCCGCGCACGCCGCGCTCACGCCGCACCGTCACGACAAGGTCACGCACGCGCTGATGCTCCTGGGGGCTTGATATGCCGGACGCGCAGCACCTCACGCTCTACCTCGTGCGCCACGCCCACGCGGGGCAGGGCGACCCGAACGACCCGAACGACCACCTGCGCCCCTTGAGCGCCAAGGGCCGCGCCCAGGCCGCGGCGCTTAGGGGCGCGCTCGCCGCGCTCGAGGTGCGCTTCGACCGGCTGTTCTCGAGCCCCTACACGCGCGCCGCGGAGACCGCAGCGCCCCTCGCGCCCCACGCCAAAGGGGGCCGCGCAGAGCCCCTCAGCGCTCTGACGCACGACGACTACCCCGGTCTTTTGGGCACCCTCGCGGCGACGCTGGGGCCGAGCGACCGCTGCGTCGCGCTCGTCGGCCACGAACCCTACTTGGGCGAACTCGCCGCGTACCTGCTCACCGGCGACGCGAGCGGGATGGCGCTCCGGATGCGCAAGGGGATGCTGGTGCGCCTCGAGGGCTCCCTCGGACCCGGCAGGATGGCGCTCCACACCGCGCTCCCCCCCAAACTCGTGCGCCGGATCGCGCCGCGCTAGCGCGGCGCGCTTACAGGGTCACCGCGTGACACCGTCGGCGTCGGCGCGTGGCGACCGGGATCGTCTCGGAGGGCGGGCGCAAAGCGGCGCTCGGCCACCGTTCGCCGGTCGCTCTTTCAGGTGTCGCCGCGTGACACCCGCTGTGGCACAATGGCCTCGTGACAGACGCTGTGACAAGCGCCGAGCGCGCTGGCGGCGCGACGCCGGCGTGGCGACGCATCGTCATCAAAGTTGGTACGAGCAGCCTCACCGACGAACGCGGGCGCATCTACCCCCCTCTGTTGTGGGCGCTCGCGCGCGGCGTCGAGCGGCTTCAGCGCGCCACCCGCGGCAAGGTCGTACTGGTCTCCTCCGGGGCGGGCGCCGCTGGGCGCGAGCAGCTTAGGCTCTCGCTGCCCCTGACGGTCCCCGACAAACAGGCGGCGGCGGCGGTCGGGCAGACGCTCCTCATGCTCGAGTGGGCGCGGGCCTTTGCCCCCCAACCCGTCGCGCAGCTGCTCCTCACGGCCGCCGACATCCAGGACCGCGAGCGCTACGTCAACGCCAAAAACACCCTGCTCGCCTCCCTCAAACTGGGGGCGCTGCCGGTCATCAACGAAAACGACTCGGTCGCGACCTCCGAGCTCCGCTTCGGCGATAACGACACCCTCTCGGCTTGGGTCGCCCACCTCGTCGGGGCGGACGTGCTGGTGATCCTCACCGACGTCCCCGGCCTCTACGACGCCGACCCCCGCACCCACCCGGACGCCAAACGCCTAGACACCGTCGAAGACGTCGGGGCGGTGATGCACCTCGCGGGGAGCGAGGGGACAAAGCGCGGCACCGGCGGGATGGTGACGAAGCTGCGCGCGGCCGCGCTCGCGACGGGGGCGGGGACGGAGACGCTCATCATAGGCGGCGGCGGGGCGGCGCTCGAGGCGCTCGCCGAGGGCGAGCTCTGGGGGACGCGGCTGCTCGCCCAAGCGCCCATCGCGGCGCGCAAAAGCTGGCTCGCCCGGCAGCCGACGCGCGGCGCCCTCGAGATCGATGCGGGCGCCCTGGCCGCCCTGCGCGCCGGCCGCAGCCTTCTGCCCAGGGGCGTCACCGCGGTCGCGGGCGACTTCGCCTTCGGCGACGCCGTCGCCGTCACCCACGGCGGGGTGCGCGTCGGACAGGGGCTCTGCAACTACTCGAGCCACGCGCTCGCCGCCATCCGCGGGCGGCACACCCGCGAGATCGTCGGCGTGCTCGGCTACAAGGACTACGACGAGGTCATCCACCGCGACAACTTGGTGTTGACGCCCTAGGGGCTCGCTAACGGCGCGCGCGGCGCCCCCGCCACCGCCCAACGCGCGTACAGCTCGGCGAACGGCGCGTCGACCGCCTCACCGCTGAGGAGCAGAAAGGTCAGAAAGTCGCGCACGTCGTCCGCGCCGCTCGCCGCGAAGACCTCCGCCCCCGCGAGCCCCACGAAGCGCCCCTGGGTGACGTCGGGCAGCGCCTCAGCCACCGCCGCGCTGCGCGCCAGCTCCGCCAGCAGGCGGTTTAAGAGCCGCGCGTCGGCCACCTCGGGGTCGTCAGGGGTGATGGCGGGTCCGGCGGCGTAGAGCGGACGCTGGGTGCGGAGGTCGCGGAGCACGACGCCGCTGGCGACCAGCTGGCGCGCGAGCGACGCGCGACCCTCGCCGACCTCGAGCGTCACCTGAGCCGCCGCTTGCCCGCCCTCGCGCGCCCGCACGAGGAGCGTGTAGGGCCCCGGGCTAAGCCCGGCGGGCAGCGTCAGCGCGAGGTCTTCGAGCACCACCGCGACGCTCTGCGGGGGGAGCGCGAGGCGCTCGGTGCGCCGCTCTCTCACGAGCACCTCGCCGCTCGGCGCGCGCAGGGCGAGCTCTAGCGTCACGCGCCGCGGCAGCTGCGCGCCGGGGGTCGAGAGCTCCGTAAGCAGCTGCACGCGGTCACCGGGGAGAAAGCGCGCCACGGCGAGCCGCTCGGGACCCAGACCGACCGTCGGGGGGCTCAGCTCGAGCGGCGGGGCGGGGGCGCGTAGCGCCGCCCGCCGCGCTTCGGCGGCCGCTACGAAGGGGGCGTCGCGCGGCCCCGCGCGCGCCACGAACCGGCCGAGCGCGCGCGCCGCGGCCGCGTCCTCGCCGCTCGCCTCCAACAGGGTGGCGAGCGCGTAGTCGATCCCCGCGACCTGCGGAAAGCGCGCGCGCGCCGCCCGTAGGTCCTCGATGGCCGCCGCGTCGACCGTCCCCGTCGCGGCGAGGTCGCGCTCGGTGGCCGCTTCGTAGCTCGCGAGCGCCTCCCCCAAACGCCCCGAAATGGTCTGCACGAGCGCGAGGTTGTAGCGCGCGACCGTCGCGCCGGGGTTTAGCTCGAGCGCCCGCCTCGAGGCCGCCTCGCTCTCACCGAGGACGCCGAGCAGATAGTACGCCCACCCGAGGTTCGTCCAGTAGAGGTCGCTCTGCGGACCCGCGGGCTCGAGGCGGGTCGCGGTGCGCAGCGCCTGCGCCGCCGCGAGCGGGTCGTCCGCCGCCAGCGCGAGCTGCGACACGCGCTCGAAGGGGTAGGCGAAGGTGGGTAGGCGGCGGCCCAAGCGGGAAGCGAGCGCCGCCTCGAGCGCCGGGTCGGCGAGCACCTGCGCGAGCAGCACCCCGCCGAGCAGCGCGGCGCTCGCCTCCGTCGCGGCGAGCTCGGCGCGCGCCGCAGCGCTTAGCGACCCCTCGCGCACCGCCGCCTCGAGCGCCGCCTGCACCGCCCCGAAGGGGTAGCTCGCCCAACCCCGCGCGAGCGCCTCAAGTTCAGGGGCGCCCTCCCCCGCCTGCACGGCGAGCAGCGCCCGCCAGAGCTGCGCGAGCGGGAGCGCCGCGTGGCGCTCGGCGTCCGCAAAGGCGCGCCGCGCCCCCCCGACGTCGAGCGGTTGCGCCCCCAGAGCGAGCGCCGCGCGCAGCAAAGGTGGGCTCGCGGGGTCGCCGGCGAGAGCCGCCCGGAGCGCGCGCCGCCGGTTTTCAAAGCGCGCTTCGGCCCCCGGGGCGCGCGCCGCGCGCTCGAGCAGCTCGGCCGCCTCGGCGGCGCGGCCCTGGCCGAGCAGCACGAGCCCCCGCACGAAGTCGCCGTAAGGCGAGGCGAGGTCGATGTGCGCCGGGGCGCGGCGCGGCGGCAGGTCGGTCGTGGCCCAAATCGCCGCGCGCGCCGCCGCGACCAGACGCCCGGGCGCCGACTCGGGCGCGCGGAAGCGAAACGAACGCGCCCCGTCGTCGCGGGCGACGTGCAGGGTGAGCTCGAGCCCGTCGGCGGCGAGGCGCACCGCACCCGTGACCGCGACCTCGACGCCGAGCGCGCCCTGCAACACCCGCGCCGCGTGGCGGCTCTCCGTCCCCCCCAGGAGCGTCAGCGGGCTTAAGAACCGCCCCTCTTGGACGATATAGGGCGGTACCAGGGTAAGCGCCAGCTCGGGCGCGATCTTCGGCGCGGCGACCCCCTGGGCAACGCGGTCGGCCACGGCGACCCCGAGGCGGGCGTCGGTCGCGGCGAAGGGGAAGACCGCCAGGCGCGGCTGCGCGTGCGCTAGCGAAAGCGCCAGCAGCGCGCCCAGGAGCAGCCAGCAGCGAAAGTAGCGGTAGGGGGTGTTGATCGGGATCACCTTTCAGCGGCGCGGCGCCGGAACGCGGGCTCCGGGCGGCGCTACTCCAAGAGCGCCTCTAGCTCGTGCAGCACCTTCTCCGCCTCGCCGCTGCTGCGCGTGACCACCATGATGGTGTTTTGCCCCGCGAGCGAACCGATGATCTCGTCGCGGTCGAGTTTGTCGATGACGTAGGCGATCCCGACCGCGTGCCCCTCGTCGGTGTTGATGACGATGATGTTCTCCCCGCGCTTAAGGTCGCGTACGAAGAGGCGGAAGCGCTGCTTGAGTTCGCCCAGCACGTCCTCCTGCGCGGCCAGCGGGGTCGAGCGGTAGCGGTGCTGCCCGTTGCCGGCGGGCAAGCGCACGAGCCGCAGCTCGTTGACGTCGCGGCTGATGGTCGCTTGCGTGACCTTGACGCCGCGCGCCGCGAGGTGTTCAGCCAGCTCCGACTGCGTGGAGATAAACTCGGTTTCGACAAGCTCTTCGATGAGCCGTTGTCTATACTCTTTACTCGGCATATTTATTCATTATAGCAGGTATCGGCGGGCGCGGGGCGACACCGACGTTCGCGCCGCCCGCCCTACGGTGTGGGGGGCGGCAGGAGGGGTTTGGCGCGGTCTAAGATACGGTCGGCGAGCTCGCGTTTAGGCATGCGCGGGAGCGGCTCGGCGTCACCCGCTTGGGTCACGAGCGTCACCTCGTTCTCAGAGCCGCCGAAGGCCGTCCCCTCGCGGGTCGGGTAGTTGAGGCAGATAAAAGCGAGCCCTTTGCGGCGCGCCTTGTCGGCCGCGCGCGCGACCCCCGCGTGCGTCTCCATGGCGAACCCGACCAGCACCTGGTTGCGCCGCCGCGCGGCGAGCGTCTCCAAGATGTCGGGGGTGCGCACGAGCTCGAGCGTCTGCCGCTCGCCCGACTTGGCCTCCTTCTCCCCTTTAGGGTGCGCAGCCCGCCAGTCGGCAACCGCGGCGCTCATCACGAGCAGCTCCGACCAGGCGAAGTGCTTGAGCAGCGCCCCCAACATCTCTTCGGCGGTCTCGACCGCCTCGAAGTGCACCCCCGCGGGTGCGGGGAGCGCGGTCGGCCCGCTGACGAGCACCACCTCGGCGCCGCGGTCGCGGGCCGCCTCGGCGACCGCGTACCCCATCCGGCCGCTCGACGGGTTTGAGAGAAAGCGCACCGGGTCGAGGTACTCGCGCGTCGGACCGGCCGAGACGAGCACGCGCCGCCCCGCGAGGTCGCCGGGAAAGCCGAGCGCCGCGACGACCGCTTCGGGCTCGAGCATGCGCCCGACCCCCGAACCCTCCCCCTGCGCCGCGAGCGGCCCCTCGTCCGGCCCCAAAAAGCGGTGACCCAACGCCTGCAACGTCCGCACGTTGGCCTGCACCAAGGGGTGCGTCCACATGGCGGTGTTCATCGCGGGGACCCAGAACACCCGGCGCACCCCGCCCAAGACGAGCGCCGAGACCACGTCGTCAGCGCGCCCCGTCGCGGCGCTCGCGAGCGCGTCGGCGGTCGCCGGCGCCACGAGCAGCGCGTCCGCCCAACGCGCGAGCTCGAGGTGACGGGCGCGGCCGTCCGGCGCAAACCACGCCGCGCGGTCGAAGACCTCCCCGCCCGCCGCCACCGCCAGGGAGAGCTTGGTGACAAACTGCAGCGCGTCGTCGGTGGCGACCGCGCGCACCTCGTGCCCTGCCTCCCGCAGACGGCGCAGCAGCGAAGGGGTCTTGATCGCCGCCACCCCCCCCGAAGCGGCGACGAGCAGCCTCACCGCCCCCCTCCTGAGGGCGCTCCTACAGGCCTCGCCACTGCCGAGCGCCACCGATCAAGGTCGCCGTTACAGGTCGTCTTCGGCGGCCGGACGCCGCGAGACGCTGTAGGCGGGCGACTCCTCGCGCCGCTCGCGCTCGACGAGCGCGCGCAGCTCCTCGGTGCTCGGCAGGTCCCGCCCCCACCGCAGCGCCGCCCCCCGCTCGAGCTCTTTCATAGCGATGGTGACGGTGTTGCGCGTTACCGGCAGCTCCTCTTTGGGGAGCACGCTGGGGAGACCGAGTTTAAGCTGCGCGGCGCGCCGCGCGACGATCATCGAAAGGGTGTAGCGCGAGTCGGTCAGCGCCATCAGGGTGTCAAAGCCTTCTTGTGCCATAGTCCTCCATCTTAGTCAGCTTACTGAGAAGCCGCCCCCCTGCGCGTCACCTAGCGCCGCGCGGGGCCTCGAAGCGGCGCGCGGGCAGCGGGTCGCCCCGCAACCGCGTGAGCGCCCACGGCCGCGGTCGTTTAGAGCTCGCGCAAAAAGTTGGCGATGTCGCGCGCGCTCAAGTGTTTGGTGCGGGCGCGCTCGGCGTGGATGATGCTGCAAAAGTCGCGCACGGCGGTGCTCAAGGTGTCGTTGACGACCACGTAGTCGAACTCCTTGACGGCGCGGATCTCCTCGCGCGCGCGCGCGAGGCGCTTCTGGATGCGCGACTCGGAGTCGGTGCCGCGGCCCCGCAGGCGGCGTTCGAGCTCGCTCAAACTGGGCGGGGCGATAAAGATCATGATCGCCTCGGGCAGCCGCCTTTTGACCTCGCGCGCACCGACCAGCTCGAGCTCTAAGAGCACGTCCTGGCCGCTCGCGAGCGCCTCGTGCACGGGCGCCGCCGGCGTGCCGTAGTAGTCGCCGACGTACTCGGCGTACTCCAAAAGCGCGTCCTCGCGCAGCAGCGCCTCGAAGGCCGCTTTGTCGTAAAAAAAGTACTGCTTGCCGTGCACCTCGCCCGGGCGGCGCGCGCGGGTGGTCGCCGAAATCGAGAAAAAGAGATTGTCCAGGTCGGGCAAGGCCGCCTGCCGGATGGTATCCTTGCCCACCCCAGAAGCCCCCGTCATGACGAACAGGATGCCGGAGCGTTTAGCAGACATGCGAAGAGCGGGGCGCGCCGCAACGGGGGAGCAGGACGTGAGCCATGGACGAAATGTAACACATCCTCCCGCGCGGAGCCCGCGGGGAGCCGCAGGGATATTTCACACCTCCCGCGTGGGCGGCTCGCTATGCTAAACGTGCTCGCAGCGCTCCGGCTTTTGCCCTTGGGCACAGCGTAAAGCGCGAGACCGCAACGCACCCCGCGTGAGTCCGATGATCTCCCCCCCTACCGCGCCCCCTCCGCTCGCCCGTACGCGCCGACTCGCCGCGCTCGTGTGCGCCGCGTGCTTGCTCCTTAACGCGGCGCTGGCGCGCGCCACCCCGGGGGAGCTGCTCGGCGCCTACGAACGGGCGCAAGGGGCGCTCTCGCAGAGCCTCGCGCTCCTCGAGAGCGAAGGAGGCGAGGCCGCGCTGCGCAGCCTGCGGCGCGCCGAGGCGGCCTTCCCCGCGCTCGCCGAGACCCTCTCACCGAGCTTGCGCGCGGGGCTCGAGGCGACCGCTAAGCGCGCCGAGGCGGCGCTGGCCAGCGGCAGCGCTACCGACTTCGCGGTGCAGCGCGCCGTGCTCGGCGGCGCGCTGGGGCGCGCGCTCTACGAACGCGCGCTCGAGGAGGCCGCGCAGGGGCGCGCCGAGGAGGCCGCGGCGCTTTTCGCGGCGCTCGAGCGCGCGCACGGGCTAGCGGCGGCGCCCGAGGGCGACCGCGGCGACCCGCAGCGCGCTTTCGAGCACCGCCTCGCCGCGCACGGCTTGGAGGCGCTCGGGGGGCTCCCGACGGGCGACCGCGACCGCGACTACCGCACCCTCGCCGAGCGCTACGGCGAACTCCTCCTCGTACAGGGCTCGCCGCGCCTCCCCGCCGCCACCACCGATGCGCTGCTCGCAGCCATCGACCAGGTCGTCGCGGGGGGGTCACCGGAGGAGCCGCTCGCGGCGCTCCGCGAGGGCCTCGCCGCTTTTGCCGCCGCGTCAGCTCCCCCCGCACGGGCGCCCACCCAGGCACCCGCGGCGCCGGAGCTAGAGGCGGCCGCCACGCGCCACGAGGGGCCCGCACCCCCCGCAACCCTACCGCCAACCCCAGCCCCCGCCGCCCCGCCCACCAGCGCTTTCAGCGATCACGCGCTGCAGGCGCTCTGGGTGCTCCTCGGCCTCCTCGCCCTCGTGGCGCTCGTGCAGGCGCTGGCGCTCGCCCTCGCCGGCCAGCAGCCCCTGCACCACCTCGCCGTCGCCCTTTTGCTGCTGCCCGCCTCCCTAGAGGGGCTGGCGGCGCTCGCGCCCTTAAGCGGTTGGCCCGCGTTGGCCCCCCTAGCGCGCCTCTCCTTGCAGAGCGCTGCCCTCCAGCGCCTCTGGGTGCTCCTCGTCGCGGTCGCCGTCCTCTGCCTCGCCGTCAGCTGGCGCCGCACTAAGGCGCCAGCTGACGGGACACCGCGCCCCGCCCCCGCGCCCCCCCGTTTGGCGAGCACCGAGCTCGATTGGGATGAGGACTTCTAACCTTGAGCGCTGACTACTGCCGCCTCGTGCGCGAACTCAAGACGCTCTTGCCCCCGCGCCGCGCGGCGCAGCTTCTGGCGAGCGGGCTCCAGGCGCGTGGTCTGACCCCCGCGAGCGCTACGCCAAACGACCTAGGCGCCGTGATCGAAGCGCACGTCCTCCCGTCCCTGCGCCTCAGCCTCGGCCCAGAAGCGGCGCAAGAGGCTGCCAGGCGCCTCCGGGCGCAGCTGCCCTCTCCCGAGACGCCGCCCGAGCCACCCGACCAGCTCCGCGCGCAGGCGCGCGCCATCGAGGTCTTGGCGCGCAGCCTCGAGGGCACCCACCTCCTGCTCGAGTGGGGGGAGGTCGGGCGCTTGCGCGCCCTTCTGGCGCTGATCGCCGCCGAACACGCCCTCGGCCGCGACGCGAGCGCCCCCCTCGCCGAGGCGCAGGAGGTGCACGCGCAGCTCCTGCGCAAGCTCGAGGCGCGGCTCGCCGCCCAGGCGGGGGAGCTGACGGCGCTCGAGGCGCGCCTCGCGGCGCTCACCGAGGCGGGCGGCGAGGCGCGCCTGCGCAGGCTAAGGGCCCTGCTCAAACTCGTCCGGCGGGCCCACGAGGGCCGCGAGCTCGCCGACGCCGAACTCGAGCGGGCGCACGCGCTCGCCAGCGAGCTCGAGGCCGACCTCGAAGCGGCGCGCGCCCGGCGCTCACGGCAGCTCGCCGCCGAAGCGCGCGAGATCGCGGCGCTGCAGGAGCGCTTCGCGACCCTTTTGGCGCTCGAGCCCGAGACGGCGCGCCACCTCGCCGCGGCCGAAGCCCAGCTCCGCGCCGGCGAACCCCTCGGCGAGGCGCTGCAGGCGCTGCCCGCCCAGCTGAGCGCGGCCCAGAGCGCGCTGCAAACGGCGCTTCGCCTCGAGGTCGAGGAGGTCTTGACGCGCGAAACGGCCGAAGCCGCGCCCGACGAGGAGGTGCTGCGCGACCTCACCCTCACCCTCAAGGTGCTCGACACCACCTTGCCGAGCCCGACCGACATCCAACGCGTCCGCGACTACGCCCGCACGGCGGGCGACCGGCGGGCGCTGCGCGCGCTGCACCGCCTCGAAAGCGACGCCGCCCCCTACCGCGACCTGCCCGGCGAGGCGGCGCAGACGCTGCGGACCGCCCTCGAGGCGGCGCGCGAGCACTTCGGTGCGCACGGCGCCCCCCCCGACCTCAGCGCTGCCCGGAGCGCGCTCGAGCGCGCCCAGGAGGAGAGCCGCGCGCTGAGTGAGACGCTAGAGGGGCGGCTGCAGGCGGCTGAAAGAGCCCTCGAGGCGTTGGGGGCGCCTTCCGACGAGCAGGCGCTCGAGCTGCGCTGGCGCCTGCGGCGCCTGCGCGCGCAGCTCGAGGCCGCCGGTCGCGGGTCGCTCCACGTGTGCCACGACCTCGCCGCCGAGATCGCCGACGTTGAAGCGCGCCTCGGTGAGCTGCAAGGGGGGGCGCGCGCAACGCGTGAGGTAGCGGCGCAGCTCGTCCAGAGCACCGTGCTCGACGACCTCCTCGGCCCCCCCCGCACCCCCGCCTCGCCCCCACCTGAAGCGGGTGCGCTAGCGCCCCTTAAGGCGTGGCTCGAGGCGCGCTGCGCGGCGCCGAGCGTCGCGGGCGCCGCGCTCTTCGCCGACACCCCCGCCGACGCCGCACACCCTACCCCCGCGCTCGCTGCGGGCACCCTCCAAGCCGACCTGCAGGCGCTGCAGCGCGCGGCGCGCCTCTGTCGGCGCCGCGCTGCGGCGCTCGGCGCCGAACTGGGGGTGGGCGCGGCGCGGGGGCTCACCATCGAAACCCCGACGCACGCGCTGCTGCTGAGCTTCCCCACCCCCCAGTTGACGCTCGCCCTGACCACCCCCGCCCCGACGTGGAGCAGCGCCGCGCGGCAGCTTCTTGAAGCCTCCTTGCCGGAGCTGCAGCGGCGCCTGCAGACGCTCTTTGGCCCCTAAACGCGTCCGCCGGTCGCCGAGGTGCCCAAAGCACCCGCGAGCGTCTTTATGCCACACTAGATGGGTGCCGCTTTTGTTGCCGACGCTCGACGCCACCGCCGCCTTTGCCGGCGAGCTCGCCCAGAGCGCCCCCGCCGGGACGCTCCTCGTCCTGCTCGGGCCGCTCGGGGTCGGCAAAACGACCCTCGTCCAGCAGCTCGGGCGCGCGCTCGGCAGCACCGCGCAGATCACCAGCCCGACCTACACGCTGATCCACGAATACCCTACGCCCGCGGGGCCGCTCGTACACCTCGACGCGTACCGGCTCGGGGGCGACGCCAGCGCCGCCCAAACGCTCTTCGACCTCGGTCTAGACGACTACCTCGCGCGCGCGCGGCTCGTCGCGGCCGAGTGGGGGGCGGGGCTCGTGGAGGTCGTACCGGAGGCGTGGGTGGTGCAGCTCGAGCCCGCAGCGGGCGACGCGCGGCGCGTCACGGTGACGCAGCGGGGACGGGTCCTGTTCTAGGGCTGCCGGCGGTCGCCAAGGTGCAGCTGACCGTAAGCTGACCTGCAATCTCGGCCAGCGAGGGGCGAAAAACTAGGCGGATGCAGACGCCACCCCCCACCCCGGAGCGCGCGAGCCGCGAGGAGTACGGGCGCGAAGTCGAACGCATCCGCAAACTCATCGAGCACATCCACGCGCAAGCGGAGCGGCTTCAGCGGGCCGCCGAAGCCCTCCCCGACGAACTCGGCGAACGCCTCGAGGAGAAAGCCGACGAGCTTTTGCACAAGGCCGACGAACTGCGCGACGAGGCCAAAGAGCTCGAGGCCGGAGCCAGCTAAGCGGCGCGTGTAACCCCCGAACTCCCACCGTCGGGGACCGGTGGGAGGTTCGGGGGCCCAGAACTGCTTGGCCAGAACTGCTTGGAAGGTAAAAGCGCGTGGCCGGTTGCGCTTCCCGCACACCGTAACGCACGCCGCCTGACGAGATTCTTACACCCCCGCTGGCGGGTCTGGCGTGGGCGGGGTAAACTGCTCCCACGCCGTTCTCGGCACCCCCCCGACGACTGCTCCCGTGACCGACCCAGCGACCAACCTCACCGGCACCCCGCTCTACCTCGGCCTCGACACGGCGAGCGCGTTTCTCGCGCTCGCCCTCTGGTCGCCGCACGGCGGCCTCGTCGCCGCCTGTTGCGAAGAGGTCGGGCGCGAACACGCGCGGCGTTTGCCCAGGGCGCTGGACGAGGTTTTCGAACGGGCGGGGCGAACGCCGCGCGACCTTGCGGGCGTCGCGGTAGGTGTGGGCCCCGGGTCGTACACCGGGCTGCGGGTCGGCGTCGCGGCGGCGCAGGGGCTCGCCAGGGGGCTCGGGGTGCCGCTGCGCGGTGAGACCAGCCTCGCCGCGCAGGCCGCGAGCGTGCTCGGCCCCGACCTGCCCGCAGCGCTCGTCGCCCTCGACGCGCGGCGCGGCAACGTCTACGCCGGCGTCTACCGCTACGCGCCGCAGGGGCCGGTGCTAGCGGGCGACATCGTCAAAGCGAGCCGCGACGCGCTCCGCGCCGCACACCCGCTGCCCTACTTCGAAAACCTCGCCCCCGACGCCGGCTACTTGGCGCGCTGCGCGCAGAGGGGCGCCAGTGCCCTCCGCCCGCTCTACCTGTAGAGGCAAGCCGGTAGCCCCGTCGCCCGGGGCCACCGCGGAGGCTTCGGGGGCCGGTGGTATACTGCCCCCTACTGTGGCTGCGTTCTACGTTGCACGTCGCGCTGTGGGGGGCTCTCCCCCCTGGGGAGCCCGTGTTTAGGGGCGCAAGGGTCGGGATCGACGTCGGCACGACGGCGGTGCGGGTCTGCGTCAAGGGGCGCGGGGTCATCCTGCGCGAACCCACCGTCGTCGCCCTCGACAAGGCCACGGGCACGCCGCGCGCGGTCGGGCGGGCGGCGCTGCAGCTGCTCGGCGAGGCCCCCGGCGACGTCATCCCCGTACGCCCGCTTCAAGACGGGCTCATCACCGAAGAGGCGCTGCTCGAGGAGGTGCTGCGGGAGGTGCTGCGGCGGCTCGTCTCGGCGCCGCGCCGCCTCCTCCGAGGGGCGCTCGGCCCGAGCGTAGCGCTCTGCCTCCCAGCCGCAGCGACCCCGGCGCAGACGCGCGCCGCCCTCGCCACGGTGCAAGACGGCGGCGCCAGAGCCGTCGAGCTGGTCGACCCCCCCCTCGCCGCCGCCCTCGGCGCGGGGCTCCCCGTGACCGAAGCGGCCGGGTGCTTCGTCGCCGACCTCGGTGGCGGCAGCACCGACCTCGCGGTGATCGCCCTCGGCGGCGTCGTGGTCGGTGAAACGCTGCGGGTCGCGGGGGGCACCTTTGACGAGGCCGTCGTCCGCGCCGTGCGGCGCCACCACGGGGTCCTTATCGGCGAACGCAGCGGTGAGGAGCTCAAGCGCCGCATCGGGAGCGTGAGCAGCGAAGCCGAGAAGGCTGCGGCCGACGAGACGCTCGAGGTGCGGGGGCGCGACGTCGCCCGCGGCCTCCCCAAGACGGTCACGGTGAGCCGCGCCGAGGTTGGTGAAGCGCTGCAAGAGGGGGCCGCGCGCCTCGCGAGCGCCGTGCGCCGCCTTTTAGAGACCGCCCCCGCCGAGCTCACCGCCGACATCGTGCGTAGCGGGCTCGTCCTGACAGGTGGTGGGAGCTACCTGCGCGGGCTCGACAGCTACCTGCAGACCCACACGGGGCTCCCCGTGACGCGCGCACCGAGCGCCGAGGACTGCACCGCGGTGGGTGCGCTGCGCGCGCTGTCGTGCCCCGAGCCCCTGCGGGCAGCGCCGCGCACCTAAACCCATGCGCCCCGCTCTACGCCGCCTCGCCCTCCTCGGTGCGCTCTTGTTGCCCACCGCGCTCGCCCAGGGAGCCGCAGCGCCTCCGCCCCCAGCGGAGCGCGCCGGCGACACCCCGCTGTTTCCGCTCGGGGCGCTCGAGGCCGGCGCCCGCGGCTACGCCCTGACGACCGGCGCGAACAACCGCCCAGAGCGCCTCGAGGTCGAGGTGATCGCCCTGCAGTACGACCTCGGCACGGCCTTTCCGCTCGTGCTGGTAGAGACCTCGGGGCCGCTCGTCGAGCGCGCCGGGGGGATCGCCGCGGGGATGAGCGGGAGCCCGGTCTACCTCCCTTACGGGGGTGAAGACGCGCTCCTGGGCGCGATCGGTTTTACCTTTCCCGACGGGAGCGGCGGGCTCGGCCTCGTCACGCCCATCGGGGCGATGCGTCAGGCCGAAGCGCCCGAAGCGCGCCCCGCGGCCTTCGGCCCCCCCTTCGACCCGCGCGCCGCCGCACCGGTCCGGACGCCGCTCCTCCTCGAAGGGCTCTCGGGCCGCGCCGCGAGGCTGCTTGGGCCCCTGTTGGCGGCGCAGGGGCTGCCGGCCACCCTGCAGGTGCCGACCCGGCTCCAGGTGCAGGGGCGGGCCGGCGCCCCGCCTCACGCCGACGCCGACGCGGCCTTTGAACCCGCGCCGGGCGGGGCGGTGAGCGTGCAGCTCGTCCGCGGCGACCTCACCGTGGCCGCCGTCGGGACCCTGACGCTCGTCGAGGGGGGGCGCTTCTGGGCTTTCGGGCACCCGCTCCTCAACCAGGGGGAGGTCTCGTTCGCGCTCGCCCCCGCCTACGTCACCGCCGTCGTCCCCAACCGCACGCTGCCCTTTAAGCTCGCCGACAGCGGCCGGCGGGTGCTCGGCGCCGTGACGCAAGACCGGCCCGCGGCGCTGAGCGGCACGCTCGGCGAGGCGCCCCAGTTCGTCCCCGTCACGCTCACCTTGCAGCGCGGTGAAGCGCAGGCTTCAGCCCACCTCGAGGTCACCGCGTTAGAGGCGCTCTTCGCCCCCCTGCTGGCCACCGCCAGCCTCCAGCTGCTCGACGACTTTTTGGCCGAGACCCGCGGCGGCACCGCCGAGCTCGCCTGGGAGATCGCGCTGCGCGGCGGCCGGACGCTGCGGCTCCTGGCGCAGACGACCGACCCCGCCGACATCGCCCTGGTGACGGCGGCGCTCGCCGCCGAGCCCCTGGCGCTCCTCGCCGAGAACCCCTTTCGGGCGCCCGGGCTGGGGCGCGTCGCGTTGCACGTCGCTTTGGAGCGCGACGCGCGCGTCGCCGAGATCGCCGACGTCGTGTTGGAAGACGCGGTCGTCCCCGCGGGGGGGAGCGTGGGCGTCAACGTGCGGCTGCAACCCTTTCGCCAAGACCCCGTGGTGCAGCGCCTCAGCGTGCCCCTCCCCGAGGCGCTCGCGGGGGAGGTCGAGCTGACCGTGCGCGGCGGCCTCTCCCCCCTCGAGGCCGACGACGCCGGCGCCCCCCCGCTCTCTTTCGAGGAGTTTCTCGCCGGGCTCGAACGGAGCGTTCAGGCCCGCGAGCTCGTCGTCGAAGCGTTTGTGGGCGGCGAGCTGCAGCTGCTCACGCGCCAACTGCTGCCCCACCTCGTGTCGGGGAGCGTGACGCGCTCTGTCACCGTCGAGGGTCCGGCAGACGCCGCCGACCCCGCAGCCGACACCGAAACCGACCCCGAGACGGGGGGGGCCGCTCCCCCCCGCCGACGACACCCCACCCCCCGAGGAGCCCCCCTTGGACGATCCCCCCCTCACCCCGCCGCCGGAGGCCCGGCCGTGAGGCCGCACCCCATCACCGCCGCGCAGCTCGCCGCGCAGCTCGGTGGGCGCCTCGAGGGCGACGACCGCCCCGTCACCGCCCTCGCCGACCCTACCGCCGCGCTCCCCGACAGCGCCGTCGTGGTCACCTCCGCCGCCGCGCTAGAGGCGCTCAGCACACAACCCGTAGCGGCGCAGCTCGGCGCGCTCGTCCTCCCCGACGCGCTTTGCCCAGCCCCCCGCGTCGCCTGCCCGATCATCTGGGTGCGCGACGTGCGCCTCGCGCTCGCTCGCCTCAGCGCCCTCTTCGCCCCGCCCCCACCCCGACCGCAGCTGAGCGACGGGGCGGTCGTCGCGCCCGACGCCACCCTGGGCGAAGCGGTTAGCGTCGGCGCGGGGGCGGTGATCGGCGCGGGGGCGGTGATCGGCGCGGGGAGCCGCGTCGGTCCGGGGTGCGTGCTCGGCGAGGGCGTCACGCTCGGACCCGACTGCGTGCTGCACGCCAACGTCACCCTCTACCCCGGCACCGCGCTCGGCGCGCGGGTGATCGTCCATAGCGGCGCGGTGCTCGGCGCCGACGGTTTCGGCTACGCCTTCGGCCCGCAAGGGGCGGTCAAGATCCACCACCTGGGCGGGGTCGTCATCGAAGACGACGTCGAGGTCGGCGCGAACACCTGTATCGACCGCGGTACCCTGCTCGACACCCGCGTCGGCGCGCGCACGAAGATCGACAACCTCTGCCAGATCGGCCACAACGTGCAGATCGGCCCCGACTGCGTCATCGCGGGGGGGAGCGCAATCGGCGGCAGCACCGTTTTGGAGCGCGGCGTCCTTTTGGGGGGCGCGGTCGCCGTGACCGACCACGTGCGCCTCGGCGCCGGCGCCCGCGTCGGGGGGCGCTCGAGCGTCACCAAAAGCGTCCCGGCCGGGGAGACCTGGGCGGGCTACCCCGCCAAACCGCAGCGCAAATGGGTGCGCGAGCTCTACCTTATCGGTAAGCTCGAGGCCATCTGGGCGAGCGTCAGGGCGCAGGGACGTCCCGTGAGCGGCGCGCGGACGGGGGATGACTAGGGTGAGCGCCTCTCTGGCTACCGGTAGCACCTTAGCGGGGGCGCCACGGGGGCGCGGCCGACCGGGGGACACCCGCCATGATTAGCGGTCACGGCCTCCACACGGGGGCCCCCTCGTGGGTACGCCTCTACCGCGAGGCGGGGCCCGTGCGCTTTCGCCGCGGTGGGGCGACCATTCCGGCGCACGTCGACTTCGTCGTCGACACCCGCCGCAGCACGACCCTGGGCACCGCGGGGGGGCGCGTCGCCACGGTCGAGCACCTGCTGGCCGCGCTCTACGCGAGCGGGTGGTGGGAGGGGCTCGTTATCGAGGTCTCCGCCGACGAGCTGCCCATCTTAGACGGGTCGGCGGCGCCGTGGCTCGAGCTCCTCGGTGACCTCGGCCCCCCACCGCCACCGCCCCAGGGGCTGGTGGTCGAGAACGCCTTCTCCTTGAGGCACGCCCACAGCACCCTGCGCGTGCACCCCGGTCCGGCGCGCCTCTGCGCCGAGATCCACTTCGCCCACCCCGCGATCGGCAAGCAGCGCTGGTGCGGCGGCCCACAGCGCTTCGGCGAGCTCCTTGAAGCGCGCACCTTCGGCTTTTTGAGCGACCTTGAGGCGCTGCGCGCTCAAGGGTTGGCGACCGCAGCGAGCTTGCAAAATGCTATTGTTTACGGCAGCGAGGGGCCGCTCTCACCGCTGCGCTTCCCCGACGAGCCGGTTCGGCATAAAGCGCTCGACGCCCTCGGCGACCTCTACTTGCTGGGGCGCCCGCTTTTGGGGTGCGTCGAGGTCATCCGGGGTTCGCACAGCGCTCACGTCGCCTTCGCGCAGGCGCTGTTACGTGAGGCTATGTTACTGTCCCTAAGGCCGTCGTGAGGCCGGTGTAAGCCACGCCCCTCTGCGCCGCGACGATCGCCCTACCAACGTCACCTCCGGGGAGCCGCCTTGACTCTAGCTGACACTCTCGACCCCTCAACCCGCCCCCCCTGCGCCCCGCTGGCGGGCGCGCGGACGCTATGAAGCGCCTTAAGGTTGCCGTCGTCGGATTCGGCGTGATGGGCCGCAACCACGCCGGCGTGTACGCGGTGCTCCCCCACACCGACCTCGTCGCGGTCGTCGACCCGAGCGAGGAGCGGCGCGCCGAGGCGGCGCAGCGCTTTGCGGTGCAGACGTTTCCCGACGTCGGCGCCATGCTCGCGCGCCTAGGGGGGCAACTCGACGCCGTCAGCGTCGCTGCCCCGACGAGCTACCACTACCCGCTGACCGAAACGCTGCTCAAAGCCGGCTTGCACGTGCTCGTCGAAAAACCCGTCGCGACCAACGTGCAGCACGCCGAACGCCTTGTGGCGCTCAGCCGCCGCCTCGGGCTCACCTTGCAGGTCGGGCACATCACGCGCTTTTACCAGGCGGTCGAGCTCCTCGGCAAACGCATCACCTGCCCGTACCTCATCGAGGCGCGGCGCCTCACACCCAACGCCCGCATCAAGGACGTCGGGGTGATTTTAGACCTCATGATCCACGACATCGATATCGTCTTGGGCATTGTACCGGGCCCCATCACGGGCGTCAGCGTCGCGGGGCACGTGCTAAACGGCGACCCGCACGAGGACGTGGCGGCGGCGCAGATCACCTTTCAAAACGGCTGCATCGCGCGCTTTTTGGCCTCGCGCGTGGCGCCCGACGCCGAACGCACGCTCGTGGTGGCCGAACCGCAGCAGACCCTGCGCGTCGACTTCGGCAAAGAGCCGCACACCGAGGTCTCGGTCTACCGGCCGATTGCCGAAGCGCAGGGGCGCTCCGAAGTGCGCCTCGACCGCGTGGTGGTTCACGAGGACAACCCCTTAAGGCGCGAGCTCGAGCACTTTTTGGCCCGCATCCGCCGCAGCGCGCCGCCTATTGGCACCCTGGATGACGACCTGCGCTCGCTCAAGCTCGCCACGCAGCTCATCGAGCAGCTCAAGGTGCAGCGCTACGAACGGGGCGCCGTACCGGTGCTCGCTTAAAGAGGTGACCAGCATGAGCGACGCCCAGGAAACGCCCATCGACATCCGCGCCCTCTTGCCCCACCGCTACCCCTTTTTGTTCGTCGACGCCTTTGTCTCGCAAGAGGGCGACACCTTCGAGTGCCGCAAAAACGTCTCGCACGGCGAGCCCTTTTTCCAGGGGCACTTCCCGCAGGAGCCGGTGATGCCGGGGGTGCTGATCCTCGAGGCGCTCGCGCAGGCCGCCGGCGTCGGGCTCGCGGTGCGCGAGGGGTGGCACCGACGGCCCCGCGGGGACGCGCCCATCGGCTACCTCGCAGGGGTTGACAACGCCAAGTTCAAACGCAAGGTCGTCCCGGGCGACGTGCTGCGGCTCACGGGCACCATCACCCTCTTTCGCCGCCGCCTCTGCCGCGTCGCGGCGCGCGCGCTCGTCGGCGAGGAGGTCGCGGCCGAGGCCGAGCTGTCGTTCGTGTTCGCCGATCAGCCCTAGGGTGAACCCCGCCGACCCGTGAGCCCCAAACCCGTGAACCCCGAACCCGCCCCCCCCGAGGTGCACCCGAGCGCGGTTGTTCACGACGGCGCGACCCTCGGACCGGGGTGCCGCGTCGGCCCTTTCGTGGTCGTCGAGGCGGACGTCACGGTCGGGGCGCAGAGCGTGCTCGAGGCGGGTACGGTGCTCCAGCGCGGCAGCCGCGTCGGCGCGCGCTGCCGCTTGGGGCCCTACGCGACCGTGGGCGGCGAACCGATGGACACCAAGTTTCGGGGGGAGCCGAGCTACGCCGTTTTGGAGGACGAGGTGGTGCTGCGCGAGTTCGCCAGCGTGCACCGCGCGAGCGGCGAGGGCCAAGCGACGCGGGTCGGCCGCAAGACGCTGGTGATGGCCTACGCGCACGTCTCGCACAACGTGCAAGTCGGCCAGGGGTGCGTGCTCACCACCCAGGTGCAGCTCGGCGGCCACAGCGAGGTCGGCGACTTCGCGGTGCTCGGTTCGGCGGCCCTCTTGCACCAGGGCTGCCGCGTCGGCGCCTACGCCATGTACGGCGCGGGCAGCGCCGCCAACCAGGACATCTTGCCCTACAGCATGGCGCGCGGCAACCCGGCGCGGCACTACCGGCTCAACCGCGTCGGGCTGACGCGCCACGGCGTCACCGGCGAGCGCTACCGGGCGCTCGAGCGCGCCGTGCGCGCCTTTCGCCGCCGCGACTGGGCGCTTTTGGAGGCGCTCGCGCTCGAGAGCGCCGAGGTGCGCACCATGCTCGACTTTAGGGCGCGTTCCAAACGGGGGTTATGCGGCTTCGTGTAGGGCGCATAGGGCTCGTGGCCCGCCGCTCGTGGTGCGCCGCTCGTAGCCCCGCTTGTAGCCGGTGGCGCGTGGCTTGTAGCCTGTAGGGGCGGCCGCTCTCGCCACGGCTCCCGTGACCAACCCTATGACACCACACCCCACCCCACCGCACCCAACACTGCACCCCCCCTCCCAACTCGTCCTCGTCAGCAACGGCCCCGGTGAGCTCTACACCTGGGTCCGGCCCGTGCTGCGCGAGCTGCGGCGGCAAGCGCCCGCGGTGCGCGCGGCGATCAGCCTCGTACCGTGTCAGTTCGCGAGCGGCAGCGAGGCGCGTATCGCCGCGACCTTCGGGGCGGACGCGGTGACGACGCCGGGCGACTTCGTGCGCTTCATGGCGGGGGGGGCGCTGCCGGGGGTCGGCGCGGGCGAGGGCGCCGTGCTGGGGCTCGGCGGCGGCCCCGGGCTGACCCTCAAGCTGGCGCAGCGGCTCCGCTTCCGCGCCTTTCGCTACGCCTTCGTCCCCTACTGGCACCCCAGCCTCACCGCGCTCTTCGTCGACAGCCCGCGCACGGCGCAGCGCGCGCGGCTCCTGGGGGCGCCCGCGTCGCGCCTCGAGGTCGTCGGCAACCTCGTCGCCGACGCCGTCGAGGACGCCGAACCCGCCGCCGAGCCCGGATCGCCCCATTTGCTGCTCTTCTGCGGCTCCCGCGACGCCTTCGCGGTGCACCTCATCCCCCTGATGCTCGCCGTCGCCGACGCGCTGCACCACGCCCTCCCGCGCGCGCGCTTCGTCTGGCCGGTGAGCCGCCTATTGAGCGCCGAGGCGCTGGCGGCGGGGATCGCGGGCGCGCACAAAGACACCCTGGGCGGCCTCGCGGGGCGGCGCGACGGCGACAGCGTCCTGACCCCGGGCGGCGCGCGCGTCGAGCTGGTGCCCGAGGAGGCGCGCTACGCCCACATGCGCGTCGCCGACCTCGCCCTGACGCTCCCCGGCACCAACACCCTCGAGCTCGGCGTCGCGGGGGTGCCGGCGGTCGTCGTGCTGCCGCTCAATAAACCCGAGGTCATCCCGCTCGAGGGGCCCGGCCACTGGCTCTCGCTGGTGCCCCTTGTCGGCACCGCCTTAAAGCGCCACGCCGTCCGCCTCGCCGCGCCGCACCTGCCGGTCTCGCTCCCCAACCACCTGAGCGGCGAAGACCTGATGCTCGAGCTTAAAGGGGTTCTCACCCACGAGCACGTCGCGCAGGCGGCGCTCGCGCTGCTCGGGGACGACGCCGAACGACACCGCCGGCGCGCGCGGCTTTTGGCGACGATGCCGCGCCCCGGCGCCGCCGCGCGGCTCGTCTCGCGGGTGCTCGAGCGATGACGCTCCCCCCCCTGCTGCTGCCGCGCTCGCCGCTCGCCCTCCTCGGCTTTCTCGCGGCGACCCTCAACGCGCTCGTGCGGGTCGCCGTGGCGCCGCTGCTCGTCGCCCCGCTCTTCGACCGGGTGTTCGTTCAGGGCGACTTTGACGCGCTCGGCGGGGTGCTCGCTCTGGGCGGCGCGGCGCTCCTGACGGGCGCGCTCGCGCTCTGGGCGCAGGACGCGCTGCTGGGCACGCTCGCGGCGCGCACCAGCGAACGCTGGCGCGCGGGGCTCTACGAGGCGCTCTTAAAACGCCCGCTGACGCGCGCCGAGAGCAGCGGCGGGCTCGCCGGGCGGCTTCTAGCCGACCTGCGCGAGGTCGAGACCTACGTGCAGTTCGGCCTGGGGACGCTTGTCGCGGAGTCGCTGACGCTCCTGGGGTCGCTCGCCTACCTCTTTTACGTCAACCCCGAGGCGACCCTTGTTCTGCTCGGCGCGGCGCTCCCCTTGGCGCTCACCCTCACCGTCGTCGGGCGGCGCATCGAGGCGAGCACGGCGCGCGCGCAAGCGCACCTCGAGGCCGTGAGCGCGCACGTCCAGGAGGGGCTCGCGCAGGGGGAGGTGGGGCGCGCGTTCGGCCTCGGCGGCTTTCTGCTGGGCCGCTTCGGCCCCGCGAACCGCGGCGCCGCCCGGGCACAGACCGAACGCGCCCTCTGGGCCGCGCTGCAGACGCCGCTCGCGCAGCTCTTGGGGTTCGCCGCGCTCGCGCTGCTGCTCTTCGTGCTGACCCGCAGCGTGCGGGCGGGGGCGATGAGTCTGGGCGAGGTCACGGCCTTTATCACCCTCCTCGCGCTCCTCTCGACCCCCGCCCAGCTCCTGCCGCGCGGCTACGCCCTCCTGCAGGGGGCGCGCGCAGCGGCCGCGCGCCTCCACGCGCTGCGCGCCCTCCCCCCCGCCCCGCTCCCGCCCCCCTCGGCGAGCAGCCCGCCGCCGCGCGCGCCGGTGCTGCAGCTCGACGGGGTCTCCTGGCGCTCCGAGGGCCGTACCGTCCTCCATGAACTCAACCTCACGCTGCGCGGCCCCGCGCTCGTCGCTTTAACCGGCGAGAGCGGGAGCGGCAAGACCACACTGCTGCGCCTCGCCCTGGGCCTGCTCGAGCCGAGCGCGGGGCGGGTGCTCCTAGCCGGGGCGCCGCTCGGGGCGTTTCCCGAAGCGGAGCTCCGCCGGCGCCTCGCCTACGTCCCGCAGCACGTGACGCTCTTTCGCGGCAGCGTGCGCGACAACCTCCTACTGGGCCGCGAGCTGCCCGAGAGCGCCCTCTGGGAGGTTCTAGAGGCGGTCGCCCTAGCGGGCGCGCTGCGCCCGCGCGGCCTGGGCGCGCCGCTCGCCGAGGGGGGCGCGGGGCTCTCGGGGGGGCAGCGGCAGCGCCTCGCGGTCGCGCGCGCGCTGCTTAGCGACCCCGACGTGCTCGTGTTGGACGAACCGAGCGCCAACCTCGACGAAGCCAGCGAGGCGGTGCTGGCGCGCGTGCTGCAGGCACAGGCGCGCTCGCGGTTGGTGCTCGTGGTGGCGCACCGCCCGGCGCTCGTGCGCGCGGCCCACCAGGTGCTGGTGCTTCGTGGCGGCAAGCTCGCACCTGCGGAGCCCTTGAACGTGTAAATGGTATGAACTACGACCCCTTGGCCGAACTCTACGACCTGCAGTACGCGCACTACCGCGACGACCTCCCCTTCTACACCCGCCTCGCCCACGACTACGGCGGGCCGGTGCTCGAGCTCGGCGCGGGTACGGGGCGCGTCGCGGCGGCGCTCGCGCGCGCCGGCTTCGAGGTCGTCGCGCTCGAGCCCGCCGAACAGATGATCCTCCGCGGCCGCGCCCGCTTGGCGCGCGAGGGGCTTGAGGAGCGCGTCACCTACGTCCCGGGCGACATGCGCAGCGTCCGGTTGGGGCGGCGCTTCCCGCTCGTCATCGCGCCCTTTAACACCCTCATGCACGCCTACACCCTCAAAGACCAGGACGCGACCCTCGAGACGGTGCGCGCACACCTCGAGGCGGGGGGCCGCTTCGCCTTCGACCTCTACACCCCGCGCTTCGGGCAGCTCGGCGTCTTGCGGCGTGAGGCCGAGTGGGCGCACGTCGGCGCGGCCGGGGCCCTCGAGCGCGGCGGCGCGGGCGAGCTCTTCTTGCTGCAGGAGCACGACCCCGACGCGCAGCTCATTACCTCGCACTACTTTTTCGACCGCACCGACGCCGCCGGGCGGCTGACGCGCCAGCGCTACCGCCTCACGCAGCGCTACTTTACGCGCTTCGAGCTCGAGCGCGCCCTTTTGCAGGCGGGGTTCGCTAACGTGCGGCTCTACGGCGGCTTCGACCGCACGCGCGTGAGCGCCACGGCGCCGCACCTCGTCGGGATCGCCGCGGCCGCGGCGCCCTAGCGCGCGCACTCGGCGACCGCGCGGTAGTAAAAACGCTCCGTCTCGGCGACGATCACCTCGGGGTGGTAGCAGCTGAGCGCCCGCTCCCGCGCCGCTCGGCCCAAGCGCTCGCGCAGCGGGGCGTCTTGGAGGAGCGTCAGGATGTGCCGGCGCAGCTCATCGGCGTCGGGCGGCGTGTAGAGCAGCCCGCAGCGCCCCTCGGCGAGCATCTCCCCCATCCCCCCCGTGGGGCTCGCGATGATCGCCTTGCCGTAGGTCATCGCCTCGAGGCAGGTGTAGCCGAACGACTCGAAGAGCGAGGGGAAGACGCAGAGGGCGGCCCGTTCGTAAAAGCAGCGGAGCGCCGCGTGGTCCCTGTAACCGACGAAGTGCAGCGCCCCCCGGTAGCGCTCGGGGACCTGGCTCAGCAAGTAGGCCTGAAACGAGGGGTGCCCCGACGCGCTCGGCCCGTCCGGTCCGACGAAGACGAAGCGGGCCGACGGGTGCGCCTCGAGCACCCCCGGGATCGCCTTGACGAGCACCTGCAACCCCTTTTGCTTGGTCGAACGGCCGACGTAGAGCACCGTGTCGGGGTCGGCGGCGGCGGGGTCGGCGGGGGTGATGCGCGTCGGGTCGACGGTGGGGATGTTCGGAAACACCGCGATCGGCCGGTCATGGAGGCCGAGCTCGGCGGCGAACAGCCGGCGCGACACCTCGCTCGGCGTCGTAAGGTGGGTCGCTTTGACAAAGAGCGCGCGCTCGGCCCGCCGGATCAGGCGCCGCCCGAACTCGGGCACGTTGCGGTCGAAAAGCTCGGCGACCGCCGTGGGGCCGTGCAGGCGGATCACCAGCGGCACCCGCGGGTGGCGCTGCGGCCGGTAAAACCCCGCTTCTGCCGCCGAGTCAGCCGCCTCGATGAGGTCGACCCCTTCGCGCGCGACGAGCTCCGAGAGCTTATCGGCGAGCCGCCGGCGAAACCGCACCTCGTCGCGCAGACCGGTGAGCGCGCGGCTCGAGGCGCTAAAGAGCGTTACGCGCGCCGGCACCGCGACGCGCGGCGGCCCGAGGCGCAAGACCGTGACCTCCCCGTCGCGCTCGACGCGCTCCCCTTCCTCGCTGCGGCTCAGCACGAAGACGCGGTGGCCGCGCGCCGCGAGCGCGGCGGCGAGCTTTTGCGTGTAGAGCCCGATGCTCGAGACGAACCGCCCCGGCGGGTAGTCGAGGGTGTAAAACGCGAGGGTGAGCCTGTCGGGGGGCAGCGTCGGGGGCATGGCTTGGAGGACTATAGCACGGCGCGCCGAGCGCTCACGGCGGCGCGCGGCTGCAGGGGGCGCGCGCAAATCACCCGCAAAGCACAGATGCGCGCCCCCCGGGGCGCTACGATAGCGCCCTCACCATGACGATGCTCGAGACCCTCCTTAAAGACCTCCTCTCACCCGTGACCTACGAAGTCGCCGTGCTGCTTCTCGGTTTCGCTTTCCTGGGCGCGGCGTGGCTGCCGCGCTTTTTGCAGGGCCGCCCGCTGTCGTTTCCCATCCTCTACGTGGCCCTCGGGGCCCTGCTCTTCAGCCTGCCGCTGGGGCTCCCCAACGTGCAGCCCCTGGACAACCGGCAGGTCACCGAGCACCTCACCGAGCTGCTCGTGATCGTCGCGTTGATGGGCGCCGGGCTCAAGCTCGACAGGGGTTTTAGCCTGCGCGCGTGGGGGGTGGCCTGGCGGCTGTTGGCCGTGACGATGCCCCTGACCATCGCCGCGACCGCGCTCCTCGGCTGGTGGGTCATCGGCCTCGCGCCGGCCTCGGCGCTCCTACTCGGCGCGGTGCTCGCCCCGACCGACCCGGTGCTCGCGTCTGACGTGCAGGTCGGCGCGCCCGGCGAGGGCCAAGAGGACGAGGTGCGCTTCGGCCTGACCGCCGAGGCGGGGCTCAACGACGGGCTCGCCTTTCCCTTTACCTACCTCGCCATCTTGGCCGTGACCTCGGGTCTCGCGCCGCAGGGGTGGTGAGGCGCGTGGGTGGGCTACTACCTGGCCTATAAGCTCGCTGTGGGCGCCGCCGTGGGCTGGCTTTTGGGTACGCTGCTGATGCAGCTCATCTTCCGCACAAAGGTCCACACCCGGCTCGCCGAGACGGGCGAGGGCTTCGTCGCGCTCGCCGTGACGCTGCTCGTCTACGGCGCCGCCGAACTGCTGCAGGGCTACGGGTTTTTGGCGGTGTTCGTCGCGGCGCTCGCGCTGCGGCACTTTGAACGCGAGCACGAGTACCATAGCAGCCTCCACGACTTCGCCGAGCAGACCGAGCGGCTCCTGATGGTCATCGTCTTGGTGCTCTTCGGCGGGGCGATCGCCGGCGGCCTCTTGCACGACCTCACCTGGGCGGGGGTGCTGGCGGGGGCGGCGGTCGTCTTCGTCGTCCGCCCCCTTTTCGGCCTGCTCGGTTTCTGGGGCTCGCTGCTGCCCTTGCGCGAACGCTTGGCGCTGGCGTTTTTCGGTATCCGCGGCGTCGGGTCGTTTTACTACCTGGCCTACGCCGTCAACCAGGCCGACTTTCCGGGCGCCGAGACGCTCTGGTCGGACGTGGGCTTCGTGGTGCTCCTGTCGGTCTTCGTCCACGGCGTCACGGCCCCCAAGGTCATCGAGCGCCTGGACGAAAAACGCGAGGCCGAGGAGCGCACTGGCGACTACGCCCCCACGGCGCAAGGGAGCTAACGGCGGGCTCTGGAGCGCGGCGTGCGCTTGCGCGGCCGCCGGTGCAAGCGCCCCTCCTCATCCTCGAGGTCTTGCAGCTGCAGGTCGAGGGCGCCGACCGACATCTGAATCTCCCACACCGAGAGGGCGAGCGACACCATCAAGAGGAGCAAGCTGAGCCCGAAGACCCCCTGCCCCAGGGTCTCGGCGCCGATAAAGAGCAGAAACATCGAGAACACGCAGCCGAAAAAGCTGAGCACCCCGAGCGCCTGCATCGCGCGAATGAGCTGCACGCGGCGCCGGAGGTTGCTGATCTGACCGAGCACCGCCGCGCCTTCGCCCTCGAGGTAGCGCTTGTGCAGCTCGCGGATCAGGGTCGCCAGGGTTAAAAAGCGGCTGGTGTAGGCCAGCAGCAGGAGCGAGATGGCCGGAAAGAGCAGCGCGGGGGTGGTGAGGTCGAGGCGCACGGTGACGTAGCCGCTTCTAGAGGGGGCCCTGGGGCGGCTCGAAGAGCGTAATACCCCCCGCTGTCATCTCGCTTAGGAGCTTTTCATGCTCTGCGGCTTCCGCTTCGCTGTAAAGGTGCAGCTCTATGCCGGGTACAGCTAGCGTCCGCCACGCGAGCGCGTAGCAACCCTCACGAGCCTCGCCGCGGTAAACGAGCAACACGTCGATATCGCTGGCCACGGTCGCCCGCCCCTTGCTCCAAGAACCGAAGAGGACGGCCTGCTTGAGAGGCAGCACCTCGTGTAACTGGGCTACCCGCTGCTTAAGCGTCTCTGTCAGCGTCGCCGCCGTCCACGCTGGGTAAAAAACCTGAACAGAACTCAAGGATAGCCTCCGCATGGGCGACAAGCCGCAGCGCCTCCGTTTTAACATAGCGTCCCCCGGGGTAACCCGATGGGTGCGCGTCCGGATAGCGCGTGGGGATGTAAGCTTTGTCAAGTTCTAGGGCGGCGTCATCGAGTTCTGGTGGGACCCTTTGGTGCTTCCCGAGTTCACGCAGCAAGTCGGCGACGGAGTGCCCCCAGACGACGGCGCCTAAAGCCTGAAAAACGGCCTTGAGCCCCTTTTCTGCCGCCTGCTGCGCCGAGAAACAGGCCCACTCGTAGTAAGCGGCGTCTACATCTGCTCTAGCGTGCGACAGGTCACGCCTCGCTTGAGACCACCAATCCAGACTCCGCTCCACAAACCCAAGTCTATCAGCCTGCAAGCACGCGCAGCGCCGCGCTCACCCCCTGCCCGAGCGCGACCGGCTGACCCAGCTCGAGCAGCACCTCTTCAAGCGCCGCGACGATCGTAAGCGCGTCGTAGCGGTCGGCGTAGCCCATGACCGAGGGGCGAAAGAGGTGCTCCTTGGCGTCGTCCTGGCCGCCGGCGATCCGCATCCCGCGCGCGGCGAAGCCCTTGACGATGGCCGGCGCGCTCACCCTTTCGGGGGCGTAGAGCGCGGCCACGGCGGGGCTGACGCGCGCGGCGTAGGGGCGGCAGCCGAGCGCCGCGGCGCCCGCCAACACCGCCCCGTTGAGGCGTTCGCGGCGCCGCCAGAGCGCCTCCAACCCCTCGTCGAGAAGCAGCCCCAAGGCCACCTCGAGCCCCGCCACCAAACTCACCGCGGGCGTGTACGCCGTCTGTCCGGCGCGCTGCTGCGCCCGCTCTTTGCGCAGGTCGAGGTAAAAGGTCGGGTTGAGCCCCTCCGAGCGCGCCCAGGCCCGCTCCGAGAGCCACGCGAAGGCTAGGCCCGGGGGCGTCATGAGCCCCTTCTGGCTGCCCGAGAAGACCCCGTCTAGGCCCCACGCCTTCGGCCGCAGCTCGGCGACCCCTAAGCTGGTCACGGCGTCGATGAGCACGAGGGCCTCGGGCGCCGTTTCACGCACCACCTGCGCAAGGGCCTGCACGTCGTGGAGCACCCCCGTCGAGGTCTCCGAGTGGGTGCTCATGACGGCCTGCACGTCCGGGTGCTCGCGCAAAAGCGCCCGCACCGCCTCGGGGTCAACAGCCTCCCCCCAGGGGAGTTTGAGCTCGACGACCTCGCAACCGTAGTGCCGCGCCAGCTTGACCCAGCGCTCGCCGAACTTGCCCGCGTTGACCCC
Source organism: Truepera radiovictrix DSM 17093 (assembly GCF_000092425.1). Taxonomy (NCBI): domain Bacteria; kingdom Thermotogati; phylum Deinococcota; class Deinococci; order Trueperales; family Trueperaceae; genus Truepera; species Truepera radiovictrix. Next base: position 353,550 of record NC_014221.1, on the reverse strand, counting down.
CACGACCTTCGCCCCTCGCGGCACGCAGGCCAACAACCCCGCCTCGAACCCCGCCGTCCCGCTCCCCGCGAGGATGATCACGTCGTCGCCGGGCACGCAGGCGACCTCGGCGAGGCGGGCGCGGGTGCGCGCGAAAAGCTCTCGAAACGCCTGCGTGCGGTGGTGCAGCACGGGGCGCGCGGTGGCCTCCAGGACCTGCGGCGGCACCTCGACGGGGCCGGGGGCGTAAAGCCGCGGCCGAAACATTAGAGCCGCACCAGTTTGAGGCTGACCAACACGTTCGGCAGCGACCGCAGAACCTCGAGCACGCTCTCCGGCGGCTCCTGGTCGAGCCCCAAGGCAAAGAGCGCGAGCCCGTTCTCGCCGACCCGCGAGAGCTGCATCCCCGAGATGTTCACCCCCGCGTCGCCCAGAACCGTCCCGACCTTACCCACCGCGCCGGGGCGGTCGTAGTTGGTGCAGATGAGCATGGTGCCTTCCGGGCGCAGCTCGATGGGGTACTCGTCGACCGAGACGATGCGCGGCTCCGTCCCCAGGACCGAGCCGCCCACGCTAAAGCGGCCCTCATTGGTGACGAGCGTCACGAGCACGTGCGCGGTGTAGCCGCGGCTACGCGAGGCCATGACCTTCGAGACGCGGATGTCGCGCTCTTTGGCGATGCTGGGGGCGTTGATGTAGTTGGGCGGTTCATCCAGGATGGGTTCTAGTAGCCCCTTGGTCACCGCCACCGCCACCGGGTCGGGGTCCATGGGAAACGTCCCCGAAAACTCGACCTGCAGCTCGCGCATCCGGCCGTGCGCGAGCTGCGCGACGAGCTTGCCGAGCGCCTCGCCGAGCTTGAGGTAAGGCCCCAGCGCGCTCATCACCTCGGGGGCGAGCGCGGGCGCGTTCACCGCCCCGCGCGAGAGGTCGCCATTGAGGGCGAGCGCGGTGCGCTCTAAGATCTCCGCCCCGACGCGCGCTTGGGCCTCGGCGGTGTTGGCGCCCAGGTGCGCGGTCAAGACCACGTCGTCGCGCCCGAGTAGGGGGTGGTCCGCGGCGGGGGGCTCGAGCACGAACACGTCGAGCCCCGCCGCGAAGAGCTTGCCCGCGTCCAGCGCCCGCACCAGAGCCTCCTCCTGGATGATGCCGCCGCGCGCGGCGTTGACCACCACCGCCCCTTCGGGCAACAGCGCGAGCTCGGCGTCGCCGATCATCCCGCTCGTCTCCTCGGTCAGCGGGGTGTGCACGGTCAGGAAGTTGGCGCGCCTCAGCATCTCCGCGAGGTCGTCGAAGAGCTCGACCTTAAGGTCCACGGCGCGCTGCCGCGAGATGTACGGGTCGTAAGCGAGCACCTGCATCCCGAGCCCCTGCGCCCGCCGCGACACCAGCGAGCCGATCCGGCCGAGCCCGATGATGCCCAACGTCGCCCCTTTGACCTCGCGGCCCAGAAACTTCCGGTCCCACTTGCCGGCGCGAATCAGGCGGTCGGAGCGGCTTACCCCGCGCGCGGCGCAGAGCATCAGCGCGATCGTCAGCTCCGCCGCGGAGACGTTGTTCGACTCGGGGGCGTTTAAGACCAGAATGCCGCGGCGGCTCGCGGCGGCGATGTCGATGTTGTCGACCCCGACCCCGCCGCGCCCGATCACCTTAAGGCGCGCTGCTGCGCGGATGAGCGTCTCGTCGACCTGCGTGCGGCTGCGCGTGATGATCGCGTCGTAGTGGGCGACGATCTCGAGCAGCTCCTCGCGCGCGATCCCCTCGCGGTAGTCCACCTCGAGGTGGGGGTAGGTTTTGTCGCCTAGTTGCATCGTGTCGGTGACCAGGACCTTAAACGCCATATCGGGTGGATTGTACCGTAGGGACGCCGCTGCAGCGGTTCCGCGTTGCCGACAGCCTCGGTGCGCGCCCAGGCGACTCCGCGAGAGCGCCGCGCACCAGGTGACGCCTGCTAGCAGGTGGCACCCGCTACCCGTTGGCGCCCTCCCGCGGCCCTAGGGGCGCCGCGCCAGCCACCGACCCGCGCGCCACGTATACCCCAAAAGCCCCGCCACCGTAAAGAGCACCGCGGCCACGAAGTACAGGTTGGGGAGGGTGGGAAAGACGATCCCGTGGACGCTAAACGACTGGTAGAAGCCTAGCAGCGCCAGGTGAACGAGCCCTAGGGTCAGGGGGACGACGGCCGCAAGCCGCGGCCTAGCGCGGTAGAAAAAGCCCGCGAACACCAACAGGCTTGTACCAAACGCGAAATTCAAGATCGCGGTGAGCATCCAGAGCTCCGTGATCCCCTCCCGCCTGACGACGTGGGCGAGGGCGTAGAGCAGGTGCAACAGCCAGGGTATGAAGATGACGCGTACGAGCGCGGCGAGATAGTCGCCCCCGATCCTGAGGCGCAGCCACCACCCCCCGATAAAACCCGCGATAAGGATGAACACGCTAAAACGCCAAAAAAGCTGCACGACTAACCTCCAAACCGCGGGTATCTGCAAGACGCCGCCCCGCCGCGTGAGACCACACGACCCACGCGTTGGCCTGCACCGACCCGCACGCCAAGCGTACCCCAGCTAGATGATCTCCCGAAACGCCACCGCGCGGCTCCGGCGCTTGAGCTCCTCGCGCAGCCGCGTCGCCCACGGCGCCTCGAGTTTGGGGTCGGCCGCGAGCATCTTTTTGGCCAGCTCGCGCGAGCGCTCGATCAGCTCGGTGTCCTTGCTCAGGTCGCCCAACACGAGGTCCGGCATCCCCGACTGGCGGGTGCCTTTAAGCTCACCGGGACCGCGCAGCTCGAGGTCTTTTTCGGCGATCACAAAGCCGTCGGTGTGCTTTTCGATGACGCTCAGCCGATGCTGCGTCCGCTTCGAGCGGTCCCCGGCGACGAGGATGCAAAAGCTCTCGTGTTCGCCGCGGCCGACCCGCCCGCGCAGCTGGTGCAGCTGCGAGAGCCCGAAGCGCTCGGCGTTCTCGATGATCATCACCGAGGCGTTAGGGATGTCCACGCCGACCTCGATAACGGTCGTCGAGACCAAGAGGTCGAACTCGTGGCGGCGAAAGCGCTCCATCACCTCGTCCTTTTCGGGGCCGGTCATCTTCCCGTGCAACAACCCCAAGCGGCACGCCTCGGGCATCAAAGCCTGCAGGTCCTCGAACATCTTCGTCGCCGAGACGATCTCGCTCATCACCTCGGCCTCGCTCTCCTCGATGAGAGGCGTCACCAGGTAGACCTGCCGCCCCTTTTTGATCTCGCTCCAGGCGAAGCGGTAGACGTCGCGGCGCCTGGCGTCGCTCACGAGGCGCGTCTGCACCCCCTTGCGCCCCGGCGGCAGCTCGTCGATGACGCTGAGCTCGAGGTCGCCGTAGTAGGTGAGCGCTAAAGAGCGCGGGATCGGCGTCGCGCTCATCACCAGCACGTCGGGGTTGCCGCTCAACAGCCGCCGCCGCTGCTCGACCCCGAAGCGGTGCTCCTCGTCGATCACCGCGAGCCCCAGGTTGCGAAAGGTCACCCCCTCTTGGATGAGCGCGTGCGTACCGACCGCCAGGTCCGTCTGCGAAGCGCTCAGACGCTCCCTGGCCTCGCGGCGCTCGCGCGAACCCGCCGACCCGATGAAGAGGTCGCACTCGACCCCCAAGGGGTAGAGGTACTGGATCAGGTTGAGGTAGTGCTGCCGCGCGAGGATCTCGGTGGGGGCCATGAGCGCCGCTTGGTAGCCGTTTTGCACCGCCACATAGATGGCCGCCGCCGCCACCGCCGTCTTGCCGGAGCCCACATCCCCCTGCAGAAGCCGCGCCATCTGCTTCGGCGCCGCCATGTCGCCCAAGATCTCGTCCAGCACCCGCCGCTGCGCCCCCGTCAGCGCAAAGGGCAAGCTCGCCGCGAACCGCTCGAGGTCGCTCCGTTTCACCGTAAAGCGCTTGCCCAAAAGGGTGGTGTCGCGGTTTAGGAGCACGCGCAGCTCGAGAAACAAAAACTCGTCGAACTTGAGCCGCCGCAGGGCCGCCGCGAGCCCCTCCTCAGAGGTCGGGAAGTGCACCTCGCGCAGCGCTGCGTCCAGGGGGAGGAGGCCGAAGCGCTCCACGACGCTCCGCGGCAGGTGATCGGGGATGACCCCCAGCGCCCCCAACAGCCGATGCACCGCGCGCCGCACGTACGCCTGGCTGAGCCCCTGGGTCGCGGCGTACACCCCGACGATGCGCCCCGCCGAGAGGCTCTCCGAGTCGTCGTCGATCTCGAAGTGGGCGACGCTCAGCTCCACCAACCGCCCCCGCCGCTTGACCTTACCCGTCACGATGACGCGCTGCCCGGGAAAGAGGCTCTTTTCGAGCCACGGCTGGTTGAACCATACGGCCGTCAGGCGGCCGCCGTGAGCGTCCTCCAGAAAAGCGCGGGTGACCACCATGCCGCTGCGGCTCTTTGTCGCCTTACGGCCCGTGATGGTGCCCACGACCGTCGCCGACTCCTGCTCGCGAAGCGCGCCGAAGTGCGGCAGCGCGCGGCGGTCTTCGTAGCGCTTGGGGTAGTAAAAGAGCAGGTCGCGGTAGGTCTTAAGGCCCAAGGGCGCGAGCTTTTTGGGCGCCTGCGCGCCGAGATCCAAACGCCGCGACTCGAGCGTCGCGTCGAGCTCAGCGCTCGAAAAGGGCGCAGAGGACGTTTCGGCGTCCTCGTCGAGCACTTCTGCCACCCTCACTGCGCGGCCCGGGCTCGGCGCTTCCGGGGCGGGCGCCTCTAGCAGCTCGAGCGCCCGCGCGATCCGCTCGGCCCGCACCTCGGGCGAGAGCGCGCCGTACCCCGCCATGAGCTCTCGCACGTCGGCAAAGGGCTGACCGACGGTCTCGAGCAGCTTCTCCAGACCGCCCACGACCGCCTGATCCCGACAACCACCCTGCAGCTCCCGCAGGAGCGGCCGACGCAACCGCGCCCTAAGCTCGTCCGCGCTGACGGCTCCTCTCACGCCTCTAGTTTAGCGTGCCGCAGCAGCCTTCACAGACCTCCGGCGCTTCAGGGCCCACGACCGATGAGGGGCAACGGACAAGGTACAGTGTGGGTCAAAACAAGAGGGTTTGCGCACGTATCGAGGGCGAAATTCGGGTCGTTGACGAACACCTCAAGAGGATAGCGGCGGAGCAGCAACGCCCGCAGCCCGACCGGCACCGCATCGCCAAACGGGAGAAGGACATCGCCCGTCACACCCGCATTTCAATCCTCAGCCGCCCCGAAGGGCGGCTGCAACGCGGGCTTGACCGCGCGGCTCTCGGGCTAGGTTGTGTTTCAATCCTCAGCCGCCCCGAAGGGCGGCTGCAACTTGTGCTACCGAGAGTGAAGCAGGGGCATTAACAAGTTTCAATCCTCAGCCGCCCCGAAGGGCGGCTGCAACCGCCGGGGACGTCTCCCCCGGCGCGAGCGTGGAGTTTCAATCCTCAGCCGCCCCGAAGGGCGGCTGCAACCCGAGTGGGCGCGCGAGGGGTATATTAGGACAGAGGTTTCAATCCTCAGCCGCCCCGAAGGGCGGCTGCAACTCCTAGACGCTCCTGGCTGTACTCCCTGACCCTTGTTTCAATCCTCAGCCGCCCCGAAGGGCGGCTGCAACTCAGCATTCCCGATAACCGTGTCGGCACCGTCCGCGTTTCAATCCTCAGCCGCCCCGAAGGGCGGCTGCAACTCATGCTGCTCTCTCCTGTCGCTGCATAGCATCCAGTTTCAATCCTCAGCCGCCCCGAAGGGCGGCTGCAACCTATTTGAGCGGTGCGTGGCCTATCCGCTTGACGAAGTTTCAATCCTCAGCCGCCCCGAAGGGCGGCTGCAACCATGGCGCTCGCCGAGAGCATCGACGCTGACGCCGAGTTTCAATCCTCAGCCGCCCCGAAGGGCGGCTGCAACGAGGCTATACGTGGGCTCGTCCGGTCTTCGGAGGCGGTTTCAATCCTCAGCCGCCCCGAAGGGCGGCTGCAACCTGCCTTATTTTGGCGATGTCCCCGGCGGAGTTCGTGTTTCAATCCTCAGCCGCCCCGAAGGGCGGCTGCAACCAGAGCGAAAACCCGCTCTGGCACCCGGTCGTCTAGTTTCAATCCTCAGCCGCCCCGAAGGGCGGCTGCAACCCGCGAAAAGTCCGCCTGCTCGAGCATGGACCGCATGTTTCAATCCTCAGCCGCCCCGAAGGGCGGCTGCAACCTGCTGGCGACGTGCAGTATCCCTGAACCGACGCCCGTTTCAATCCTCAGCCGCCCCGAAGGGCGGCTGCAACTCCGCCCAGAGGAGGAGCATCGTGTGCGGCTCCCAGTTTCAATCCTCAGCCGCCCCGAAGGGCGGCTGCAACTCGTCTCCTTTCAACTTCCGAGATGGAGGGACTCGGTTTCAATCCTCAGCCGCCCCGAAGGGCGGCTGCAACGCTCGCCGCTGTAGCGGCTAAGCACGTCCGTCCGGTTTCAATCCTCAGCCGCCCCGAAGGGCGGCTGCAACTACCCCCGCAACATGCTCTTCAGCCGAGCCCTCAGGTTTCAATCCTCAGCCGCCCCGAAGGGCGGCTGCAACGGTCGCAGCATAGCACGCGTCAGAGACGTTTCTCCAGCACCGCTTTGCGCGAACCTGTCCGCAACGCGCTTCGCGCAGCCTTTGGCACGGCTTCTTAGTTATCAAAGTTCTCGCCGCTCACGCAAAAAGCGGCTTGCGCGAACCCCCCAGGGGTTGGGCACTCGCTTGGGGTTCGCGCAAGTTTAACAGCTTTTATGGCGCTCACGACCAGCGTGCATACAAATACACCACCCCGACGACCTCCACCGAGAGCTGAAAGCGGCTATAATTCTGGAACACGTCATAGTAGCGCAGCTGGTAAACACTGCGACGGGGGGCGAGGGAGGGTAACAGGTCGCGTGGACGAAGCAGAACTCGCAACCTTGAGGCGACGCCTCGAGCGCGCTTGGGCTTCTTATATCCACGACCAGGTTCAACCGGAAGCGCCCCGAGACATCGTGACCTCGTGGCAGCGCTCGAGGCGCGCTGTGAGCCCCTTGCGCGCCGCCGCCCCCGTCGACGACCCCGACGAAACCCTGCGCGAGTGGCAGAGCTCACTGCTCTACGCCGCCGCCAAACCGCTGCTCGCCGAGATGAAGCGCGCAGCCGAGGACCAGGACCTCATCGTGGGGGTCGCCGACGCTTCGGGAAAGCTCCTTTGGACCCACAGCAGCCGCCACATGCAGCGCCGCGCCGAGGGGCTGCACTTCGTTCCCGGCGGTCACTGGGACGAGCGCAGCGTGGGGACGAACGCGCTCGCGCTGGCGCTGCGCACCGCCAAGCCTTCGCGGGTCTTCTCCGCCGAGCACTTTTTGCAGGCGGTGCACGACTGGGTGTGCTACTCGGCGCCCATCCGCGACCCCCGCACGGGTCTCCCTATCGGCGTGCTCGACTTTTCGACCACCTGGCAAAAGGCCAACGGTCTGGGGCTGGTCACGGCAACGGCGCTCGCGCGCTATATCGAGGCGCGGCTCGAGGGCTACGGCTACGCGGCGGTGTTCGGCCCCCCTACCCCCCTAGCACCCGCCCCTTTGCAGCTCACCCTCTGCGGGGAAGCGGCCGCTTACGCCAGCAACCGGCGCCTCGAGCTCACCCCACGCCGCCTCGAGATCCTCGCGATCCTCGCGCTCTGCCCGCAGGGGCTCACCCTCGACGCGCTGCACGCGCACCTCTACGGCGACCAACCCGTCAGCCTAAGCACCCTCAAAGCCGAGGTCTCGGGGCTGCGCAAGCAGCTCGGGGGGGGCGTCGCCTCGAGGCCCTACCGGCTCACCACGCCGTGCGCGGTCGACGCCCTCGAGGTCGAAAGGCGGCTGCAAGCGGGCGACGTCGCGGGGGCGCTCGCGCACTACGGTGGTCCACTTTTTTGCACCTCCGAATCCCCTTTCCTGAGCGAGTGGCGCGACTACCTCGCCAGCGCGGTGCAGGCGGCCGTGGCGAGCAGCGACGACGCCGAGCTGATGTGGCGCTACACCCTCAAAGGGGCGCAGGCGCCGGGCGACTTCGAGGTGCTGCTGCGGCTGACGCAGCTGCTGCCCGCACGCGACCCGCGGCTTGCGCTCGTCAAAGCGCGGCTCGAGCGGCTCCTTGGCGAGTCGGGCGGCGTTTAGCCCCGAGGAGCGTTTGGGGCGCTTCCGGGGTGCAGCGCGCTACCCCGCCCCGCATGGTGTAGAATCAGCCTGCTTGACCAAAACAAGCGACGTAAACCTGTAGCAAGTCAACCGGAGGAGAGATGGTGAAACGGCTTTGCATCGGGGCTCTTCTTGGCGCGTCCTCCCTATCGGTGGCGCAGGCGCAGCAGCTCGAGATCTTCTCGTGGTGGGCCGGTGACGAGGGGCCGGCGCTAGAGGCGCTAATCGACCTTTACGAGGAGCGCTACCCCGGCACGGAGGTCGTCAACGCGACCGTGACGGGCGGCGCGGGGGTCAACGCGCGCGCGGTTTTGACCACCCGCATGTTGGGCGGCGACCCCCCCGACACCTTCCAGGTCCACGCGGGCCAGGAGCTGATCGGCACGTGGGTGGCGGCTGGCCGCATGGAGGACCTCACGCCGCTCTTCGAGGAGGAGGGGTGGAACGAGGTCTTCCCCGAGGGGCTGCTCGAGCTGAGCAGCACCGACGAGGGTATCTGGAGCGTCCCCGTCAACGTTCACCGCTCGAACGTGATGTGGTACGTGCCCGCTAACTTAGAGGGGTGGGGTATCGAGGTGCCGACCTCGTGGGAGGCCTTTTTGGAGGTCTGCCCGACGCTCCAAGAGCAGGGCGTGACCCCCTTGGTGCTCGGCGAGAACTGGACGCAGCAGCACCTTTGGGAGTCGGTCGCCCTGGCCGTTTTAGGGCCCGACAACTACGACGCCCTCTGGTCGGGGGAGCTGGCGTTCGATTCCCCCGAAGCGGTCGGGGTGTGGGAGACTTTCGGCGAGATCATGGCCTGCACGAACGACGACGCGGCGGGGCTGTCGTGGCAGCAAGCGACCGACCGCCTCGTCGCCGGCGAGGCCGCCTTTAACATCATGGGCGACTGGGCCGCGGGGTACATGACCACCACGCTCGGCCTAGAACCCGAAACCGACTTCGGTTGGGCCGCGTCGCCGGGCACCGACGGCGTCTTTATGCTCCTGGCCGACGCTTTCGGGTTGCCGGTCGGCGCCCCCAACCGCGAAGCGACGCTCAACTGGCTGCGCCTGGTGGGTTCGCGCGAGGGCCAAGACGTCTTCAACCCGCTTAAGGGCTCCATCTCGCCGCGTCTGGACTCGGACATCAGCCTCTACAACGCCTATCTCCAGTCGGCCTACGAGGACTACAGCACCGACCGCCAAGTCGGCTCGCTCGTCCACGGCGCTGCCGCCAACCAGACCTTTATGAGCGAGTTCGCCAACGTGTTAGAGACCTACCTCAGCTCCGGCGACGCGCAGCAAGCGGGCGCGGCGGCGCAGGAGCTGGCGACCCGCACGGGTATCGGCGGGTAGCGCCACAACCCCAGTCGGTTCACGGTGGGGATACCGGGCTCGGTATCCTCATCTTCTTTCAAACCCACGAGTCTACGAAAGGGGGTGCGGGGTCCCCCCGACCACCATGCGCTTTTCACGCGACCGGCTGACAGCAGTCCTTATGCTGCTGCCCTCACTCGTTCTGCTCGGCATCTTCGTCTACGGTTTTATCGGCCAAACCTTTTGGGTGTCCTTGACCAACTGGGGTAAAGACCCCTTGCAGGCGCTCGCGCTCGAGCCCCAGCTCGAATTTATCGGCTTCGAGAACTACCGGCAGCTCTTTACCGCCCCCTCCGAAGCGAGGTTCCGCCAGGACCTGGTCAACACCTTTTTCTTCACCCTCTTTTTCCTCGCGGGGTGCTTGGGGCTGGGTCTCGGGCTCGCGGTGCTGTTAGAGCAAAACGTCCGCGGCGAGGGGCTCTTTCGCACCGTGTTCCTCTTCCCGATGGCGCTCGCGTTTATCGTCACGGGGACCATCTGGCGCTGGCTCTTGCAGCCGCAGGGGGGCCTCAACGTGCTGCCGACGCTCGTCGGGCTGCCGCCGGGCGACTTCCGCTGGCTCGCGTCGCGCACGCAGGTGTGGCAGTTTAACTGGCAGGATCTGCCTTTTTTCACCGGCCTGCTCGTGTCGCTTATCTTCGCGCTGCTCTTCGTGCGAGCGCTGAGGCGCGGCGACCGTACCCGCACCCTCGCCTTCGGGGTGATCACGCTCGGGCTCGTCGCGTGGACCTTTACCGGCGCGCGGCGCACCGTCATCCTCCCCTTTCCCGAGACGCACGGGTTTAACCTCGCTTTCATCGGTATTATCTTGGCGGCCGTGTGGCAGATGTCGGGCTACACCATGGCGCTCTACCTAGCGGGGCTGCGCGGCATCCCCGACGAGCTGCGCGAAGCCGCCCGCAGCGACGGGGCGAGTGAATGGCAACTCTACCGGCACGTCATCTTGCCGCTGCTAGCCCCCATCACGCTCTCGGCGATGATCATCCTGGGCCACATCAGCCTCAAGATCTTCGACTTGGTCTTCGCCATGGCCGGCGCCGACAACGCCACGACCGACGTGCCGGCGCTCCTCATGTACCTGCGCGCGTTTCGCGCCAACCAGTTCGCCGAGGGGGCGGCTATTGCCATCGTGCTCCTTATCCTGGTCGCCGCGGTGATCATCCCCTATCTGTACTCGAGCCTGAAAACGGAGGTGAGGCGGTGACCACGGTCCGCACCTACACCGCGCCCGAGGCCCACACCCGCCCGAAACGCAGCGCGCGCGGGCGCTGGCTGGTCTACGCGCTCCTCGTGCTCGCGTCGCTCTTTTACCTCTTACCCGTCTACCTGGTGGTAATTACCAGCCTCAAGACCCCCGCCGAGATCACCCTAGCCAACACCTGGCGGCTCCCCGAGACGCCCAACTGGCGCTCTTTCGCCGACGCTTGGAACGCCTTCGCTCCTACCCTGCGCAACAGCCTCGTGCTCACCGTGGTCGCCACCCTGGGCTCGGCCCTTTTGGGTTCGCTTAACGGCTACGTCCTCTCGAAGTGGCGCTTTCCGGGGGCGAACATCGTCTTTCCACTCATCTTGTTCGGTATGTTCATCCCCTACCAGAGCGTCCTCATCCCGCTCTTTCGTTTCTTGAGCGACATCGGGCTCTACGGCAGCCTGTGGGGGCTTATCCTCACCCACATCGTCTACGGGCTGCCGATTACCACGCTCATCTTCCGCAACTTCTACGCCGAGATCCCCGACGAGATGTTAGAAGCTGGTAAAATCGACGGCGCCGGCTTTTTCGGCCTCTACTGGCGCGTCGTCTTTCCGCTCTCTGTCTCGGGCTTCGTGGTGGTCATCATCTGGCAGTTTACACAGATCTGGAACGAATTCCTCTTCGCCGTGACGCTCACCAGCCAGCGCTCACAACCCATCACCGTCGCGCTCGCCAACCTCGCGGGGGGCCAAGCGGTCGCCTGGAACCTGCCGATGGCCGGCGCCATCCTCGCTGCCTTGCCGACGCTGCTGATTTACGTCATCTTGGGCCGCTACTTTATCCGCGGGCTCCTAGCGGGTTCGGTAAAGGGATGACGGGGACACCCGAACCGACCCCCAAACAGGTCGCCGAGCTGCTGACGTTTTTGCCGATTTTCGAGAATCGGTACTATCAACCGAGCCGAATAGACGTTAGCGTCAGCCTCTTTTGTCCGCACCTCTGGGACGAGCAGCTTTCCGAGTTTGTCGAGCGGCTCTACACCTTTGGTCTCATCATGCCGGGGTTTAACTGGCCAGAGTGGCAGCGCGAAGCGGAGCGCTACGACCTCGAGCCCGAACGGTTACAAACGGCGCCCCTCGATGACGTCTTAAAGCTCCTCACGCTGCACGTTCGCAAGGACAGGTTTTGTGACGGCCATCTACCCTTAATGGTGTCAAAGGGCCACATCGCGGCGCTCTTGCACCGTCTGGCTGTTCTTTACGGAGAAGGTGCGTGACTCCGCCTAACCCCACCTACTGGCTCTGCACCACCCCGCGCAGCGGCTCCTCGGCGCTCGGCGACGCCCTTAGCGCCACGGGCGTCGCCGGTCGGCCCACCGAATACTTCAACCGCCGCTTCTGGCCGGAGCTCTTCGCGCGCTTCGGGCTAGCGGGCCGCGCCGAGGAGGCCGAGGCCGTCCCCGACTACCTGCGCGCGCTCGTCTTTCAGACCGCCTCGCCAAACGGCGTCTTCGGCGTCAAAGCGATGCTCGACGCGGACATGGCGCCCTTTTTCGCGGGGCTGCGGACGCTTCGGGGCTGCGCCGCCCATTCGGAGGCGGAGCTGATCCGGACGGTGTTTCCGGGCGTCCGCTTCGTCTACCTCACGCGGCGCAACAAGGTGCGCCAAGCCGTGTCCTTTTGGCGCGCGCAGCAGTCGGGGGTGTGGGAGCGTTACCACGGCGACGCGGTCCGCGAGGGCGCGCGCGCTCACTTCGACTTCGCGGCGCTCTCCGGGCTCGTCCAGGAGCTTAGCCTGCGCGAGGCGCGCTGGCAAGAGCTCTTCGACGCCCTCGAGGCGACCCCTTACACCGTCGTCTACGAGGACTACGTGCGCGACCCCGAGGGGACAGTGCGGGGCATCCTCGACTTTTTGGAGCTCGCGCCGCCACCGGGTTGGTCGCTCCCGAGACTCACCATGGAGCGCCTCGCCGACGAGACCTCCGACGCGTGGGTCGCGCGCTACCTCGCCGAAGCCGAGGGCGCATAGCTTGCGGCGCGTGCCCTGTGGAACCGCGCCCCAGACCACGCGCCACTCGCTACACGTCACCCCCTACTTGCCAACCTGCGCCTCTTTGGCTTTGGTGACGGCGTCGGCGAGGAGCCCCTCGTCGGTGAGGTCGAGGCGCAACGGGGTGAGCGAGACGTAGTCGTGTTCGATCGCCCAGCGGTCGGTGCCCTTCTCAGCGCCCGTGCGCGGGTAGGCCGCGAACCAGAAGTGCGAGCGGCCCATCGGGTCCTCGCCGGGGACGACGCTCCCCTCGTAGTGGCGCACCGACTGCCGCGTCCACCGCACCCCCTTGGGGTTGTACGGCAAGTTGACGTTGACCAAGGGGAGCGGATCCTCGATCAGGCGCGCGATAATGTCTTTGACAAAGGGTTTGAGCACCTCGTAGTCGGGGGGCGTCCCCTCGTAGGGGGCGCTAAAGGCGATCGCCTGGATGTCGAGAAACGCCGCCTGCTTGGCCGCCGCCACGGTGCCCGAGTGCCAGACGTTGTGCCCCAAGTTGAGCCCTAGGTTGATCCCCGAGAGCACGAGGTCGACCTCCTGCCAGAGGTGCGCCCCGAGCGCGACGCAGTCGGCGGGGGTACCGTTGACGCGGTAACCCTCGAGGCCGTTGATGGCGGTCGCGTGGTAGGTCAGGGGGCGCGAGATGGTGATGGCGTGCCCCATCGCCGACTGCTCGACGTCGGGGGCAACGACGCGCACCTCGCCAAACTCCTTGGCGACCTCGGCGAGCGCGCGGATACCGGGGGAGTAGATGCCATCGTCGTTCGAGACCAAGATTCGCATCCTTAAAGCCTATCACCCCCATATCAGCCGCGCGTCAGCGGGCGGCACGCTCGCGACACGCCGGTAGCGTAAGGTGCAGCGTACCCGGAAGGCGCGGTGCAGGTGCGCCGCTGTCGTAGTGCCAGCGCGCTACGATGGCTTCCATGGGCTAAAACGCTCAAGACGCGCTGCGGCGCCTCTAGGCGCACCTCTGCTGAGACCGCCCCCGTCAGGACGCGGGAAGCGCAGGCGCCGGGAATGGAACGCGTGATGACGACAACGACAACCTATCACCTCCTGCAAGAGCGCTTGCGCAGGGCGCCCCGAACGTGGCTCGTAACCGGCGCCGCGGGGTTTATCGGTTCACACCTGCTCGAAACGCTCCTAAAGCTCGAGCAACGGGTCGTGGGTCTCGACAACTTCGCGACCGGCCACCGCCACAATTTAGACGAGGTCCAGCGGGCGGTCGGCGAGGCCGCCTGGTCGCGCTTGCGCTTTATCGAGGGGGATATCAGCGACCTCGCGACCTGCCGGGAGGCGCTCGCGGGCGTCGACGCCGTGCTGCACCAAGCGGCGTTCGTCTCCGTCCCGGGCTCCATCGAGGACCCGCTTCTCAACCACCGGAGCAACGTCACGGGGTTTTTAAACCTGCTCGTTGCCGCGCAGGAAAGGGGGCTTAAGCGCTTTGTGTACGCCTCCTCGAGCGCCGTCTACGGCAACGCCGAAACCCTCCCCGCGCGCGAAGAGGCGGTCGGCGACGCGCTCTCCCCGTACGCGGCGAGCAAGGCCATGGACGAGCTCTACGCGGGCGTGTTCACCCGCCTGCACGGCCTCGAGGCCATTGGGCTGCGCTACTTCAACATCTTCGGGCCGCGCCAGGACCCCAACGGCGCCTACGCGGCGGTGATCCCCAAGTGGACCGCGCGGCTGCTGTCGGGTCAGCGCGGGGTGATCTTCGGCGACGGCTCCGCCACCCGCGACTTCTGCTTCGTCGGTAACGTCGTGCAGGCAAACGTGCTCGCCGCCACGACGGAGAATCCGGCGGCGTTCGGCGAGGTCTTTAACGTCGGTAACGGCGGCGCCACGACGACCAGGGCGTTATACGAAACGCTGCGAGACCGGCTCGCCGAGGTGACGGGCCGCGAGGACCTGCGGAGGCTCGAGCCGCGCTTCGACCCGCCCCGTCCGGGCGACATCGCCCACTCGAGGGCGGACATCAGCAGAGCGCAACGGCTTTTGGGCTTTGAACCCGACGTGTCCGTCGAGGAGGGGCTTAGGCGGACGCTGGCGTGGTACGCAGCCAGAGCGCAGACGCCCGCACGCTAAAGGGCGCGGAAAAACGCGCCCTTTCGTCAGACGTTCAGCCGAACGCTCACGAGTAGCTGGGTCCCTGCGGCAGGATCAGCCAGAGCGCCAGGTAGAGGATGAGCCCGGGCCCACCCGTGAACAAGAGCACCACGAAGATGAGGCGGATGATGGTGGCGTCGATCCCTAGGTACTCGGCGAGCCCCGCGCAGACCCCGCCGATCTTTTTGTCGCGCTGCGAACGCGTCAGACGTTTTTCTTGGCTCATGGCCTACTGTAGCAGATTTAGAGGCTTAAAACGCTACCGGCCGAAGAGCACGGTCAAAAGCGGCAGCAGGAGAAAAATTCCCATCACGCGGACCATGTGAATCAGCGCCACGGCGAACCCGTTGCCCCCCGCCTCTTGTGCCAGGATCGCCATGTTGGACATGCCGCCCGGAGCGGTAGCGAAGAGCGCCGTGGTGAGGTCGAAACCGAAAACGCGCTGCATGAGGAGCGCCAGCGCGACGCCGAAGACGGAGAACGAGAGCAGGATGAGCAGGGCGGGTAGGAGCAGGTGCCCCGCATGGGCGAGCGTCTCGCGCTGCACCGTGCTGCCGACGCTGACCCCGACGAGCACGAGGGCGACAAACGGCAGGCCGGGTGGCAGCGCCGCCGCGCGCTCGCCCAAGAGGACGCTCACCGCCGCCGTGGCGAGCATGGCGCCGATCGCCGCCCCACCCGGAAGCCGCAACCACTGGGCCAACGCCCCACCCGCGAAACCTGCTAAAAGCATGCTCATCGCTCACCTCCTATCATCGCAACCCTCGATGACCATAACCCAAGCCCAACACGGGGCTACCGGCGCCACGCGAGTCGTTCCCAGCCGGCCAACACCACCCGACTCGAAGCTCGAGTCGGGAGCACGCGAGGCTCTCCAGTGACGCCTAAGCCGAGAGCTCGCGCGCCCGCAGCGCCCCCTGCCGGGCGAGGTGTTCGGCGATCTGCACGGCGTTGAGTGCCGCCCCCTTGCGGATCTGATCGCCGGAGACGAAGAGCGCCAGAGCCCCCGGTCGGCTCGCGTCCTCGCGGAGGCGGCCTACCAGGACCTCGTCGCGCCCCGACGCCTCCAGGGGCATCGGGAAGTGGTTGTTCGGGCGGTCGTCCACCACGCGCACCCCCGGCGCGGCGCGCAGCACCGCGAGGGCCCCCTCGAGGGTCACGGCGCGCGCAAACTCGGCGTGGATGGCCTCGGAGTGCGCGCGGAAGACGGGCACGCGGACGCAGGTCGCGCTGAGCATCAGCTCGGGCGCGTCCAAAATTTTGCGCGACTCGAGCAGCAGTTTGCGCTCCTCGACGTTGTAGCCGTCCTCACCAACCGCGGAGTCGTGGCTGAAGAGGTTAAAGGCGATAGGGTGCGCGAACTTCTGCGGCGTGGGCGCCTCCCCCGCCAAGACGGCCTCGGTCTGCGCCCTGAGCTCGTCGATGCCGGCCGCCCCCGCCCCCGAGACCGCTTGGTAGGTCGCAACGGTCGCGCGCGTCAGCCCGAACGCGCGGTGCAGCGGGGCGAGCGCCAGGAGCGCGATGATGGTCGAACAGTTGGGGTTGGCGATGACGCCGCGGTGGGAGAGCGCCGCCTCGGCGTTTACTTCGGGGACCACCAGAGGCACCCGCGGGTCCATGCGCCACGCGCTGGTGTTGTCGATGACGAGCGCGCCGTGCTCGGCCCACCGCCACGCGTGCGCTTTGGAGACCGACCCGCCCGCCGAGGAGAACACCACGTCGGCGCGCAGGTTCCCGTCCTCGGGGAGCGCCCGTAGCGTGTACGTCTCGTCGCCCACCGTCAGCGTCTTCCCGGCCGAGCGCGATGACGCGTAGAGCGTCAGCTCGGTGACGGGAAAGTCACGCTCCGCGAGGAGCGCTAGCAGCTCCTGACCAACCGCTCCGGTAGCTCCGACAATGGCAACACGCATAGGGTCTCCTAGGGTGCGCAGCTGCGCAGAAGGGAGTCTACCACCCGCGCCTTTGGCGGGGGTAGCATGGGGCGTGGACTGGACCGACTGGCACGCCCTCGAGGCCGCCATCCCCCTAGACGAGCTGCCCGCGTTTCACCGCGCGTTTTTGGCCCACCACCGCCCCGGCGAAGCCGACTGGGAGGGGGCGTTTTTGCGCCAGGTGCAGGGCAAGGTGCAGGCGACCTTGAAGGGGTTGCAACGCGAAGGCCGCGCGCGGCTCGAGGGGGGCACCCTCTGGGTCTCGTGCGAGGCGATCCCGGAGGCGTTCAGGCGCTACGCCGACCGTTAGCCGGTAGCCGAGTCACGCCTCGGCCGCGCGCAGGGCCTGCGCGCCCTACGCTATCCTAAAGCATGACCCCACCCGACTCCCCCCCCGTCCTCGTCATCTCCGGCGCCTCCGGCCTCGTGGGGCGCGCGCTCGTGCGCGCCGCAGCGGGGCGCTACGCGTTGCGGCTCCTCACCCGCGACCCCGCCAAGCACCGCTTCCCCGCGGGTCAAGCCGTCGGCTGGGATCCCGCGGCGGCGCGCAAGGGCGACGAGCGCGCGCTCGAGACGCTGGGGGGGGCGCTCGAGGGCGCCTACGCCATCATCAACCTCGCGGGCGCCTCGATCGCCGACGGGCGCCTGGGCCGCGAGCACCAGCAGCGGGTGCTTTCGAGCCGGCTCGAGAGCGCGCAGACGCTCTTGGCGGCGGCGCGGCGCTGCAGCGCGCCGCCCCAGGTCTGGTTTCAGGCGTCCGCCACAGGCTACTACGGCGACCGCGGCGACGCCGAACTGGGCGAAGAGGCGCCGAGCGGCGAGGGGGTGCTGGCGGAGATCTGCCGGCGTTGGGAGGCGGCGCCCGAAGACGCGGCCGGGGCGCGCCTCGTCCTCGGGCGCATCGGCGTGGTCTTTGCGCGCGAGGCGCCGGCGTGGCGTAAGCTCCTGCTGCCCATCAAGCTCGGGCTCGGAGGGCCTCTAGGGAGCGGTCAGCAGTGGCTCTCCTGGATCCACCTGGAGGACCTCGCCGAGGCCATCTTGTTCCTGCTCGAGAGGGGCCACGGCCCCTACAACCTCACAGCGCCGGGGAGCGTGCGGCAGCTCGAGCTGAGCCGTGCGGCGGCGGCGCGCCTCAGGCGCCCCGCCCTCTTCCCGACCCCCGCCCCGCTCTTACGCCTAGCGCTCGGCAAGCTCGCCGACGAGCTCCTCTTGGCGAGCGCCAAGGTGCGCCCCGCGCGGCTCTTGGAGGAAGGCTTCGCGTTCCGCTACCCGACCCTCGAGCGGGCACTAGACGAGCTTGTGGGATAAGCTGCGAGCGCAAGTTGGGGTGGCACTGGGCGTCGTGACCACAGACAAAAGGCCGCACGCCCACAGACCTCGTGCAGGCGGCCGTCCGCGCAGGCGACGGCGCTAGCGGCTCTAGAGGGCACCTCAACCACCCTCGGCGCCCAGCGCTCGCCAAAGATACTGTGAAAGATACTGTGCGCTGGGCGCGTCAGGCAGAACGCTCTGGGGCCCAGAAGCCGAGTCGGGGGCGCGCCGAAAACCCAGACCCGGTGTTCACCAACGCCGCTGCGCCAGGATGGTCTTAAGGTCGCTGCCGATGCGCGCCACCTTGTCCTGACCGTAGACGAGCCTGAGCCGTCCCTCGCGGTCGAGGAGCGCCACGGTATCGGTGTGTAAAAAGCTGCGCTCGCCCAGCTCGCGGTAACCGACGTAAAACCGCTTCGCCGCCTCCGCGATGTCGGCGGTCGAACCGCTTAAACCGACGAAGTCGGGGTGAAAGGCCTCGGCGTAGCGCTGCGTCACCTCGGGGGTGTCGTGCTCGGGGTCGACGGTGATCATCACGACCTGCACGTCCTCGGGTTCGCCCAGGTCCTCGTAGATCTTGGCGAGGCGCCCGAGCGTCAGCGGGCACACGTCGGGGCAGCTCGTAAACCCGAAAAAGACGAGCAGCAGCTCGCCGCGCCACGCCTCTAAGGTGACGCGCTCGCCGCGCGCGTTCGTGAGCTCGAAAGGTGCGACCAGCGGCGGGTTGTCGAGCGCCGTGCCGTGGAGCGTCGGTGCCGCGTCCGCGCGCAGCTGCCCCCAGGAAAACGCCGCCACCAAAGCCGCTACGACCCCCAGCGCGGCGAGCCACCAAAAGCGTTTTTGCGAGGGGTGCTTCACCCTTTTAGTATAGGGAGCGCCCGCCGGGGGCCGCGTAGGGCAAACGTCCCGTAAGCGCTAGCCCGCGCAACGTAACGAACCTTACACGCGCCCGCCGGTTTTGGTGTACGATTCGTTTACCACGGAAAGGAGGTGGTCCGAATTTTACAAAATGAGCTGACCAGTGGAGGTACCCGTCGAGGGTAACTGACCACAGTCCCGAGCTGAGGGACCCCTTGGGGTCACTTACCCTCAGTACCGGGCGGGTACCGCAGCCTCGAGCACGAGCTCGAGGCTGTTTTTCGTGGTCCCACCCCTGCTTGGGGGACGCCGCCCCTCTTAGCAGCCGAAAGCGAGCGCTTAGCTCTTCCTTGAGCCACCTTTAAGGGCAGGGCGACCCGAACGCCGCCTCACCGCGACCGCAGCGCCGACACCCCCTCGCCCCCGCCTCTCGGTCCGAGAGGCGCGCCCCGGGCTCGAGACGTTTTTTGGGCGACGGCGACTTTCCGCTTGGGGATGCTTTACTGACAATCACGTCAGTCTCTGCCTCCGGCATGTGGCCCAGTTTCGGGAGCTACGCTGCGGAGGTGTACCCCAGACTCTAGCTCAGTAGAGGAAGCGTAACGATGAAGCACACCCCCCTTCGCAAAGCGCTCGCCTTGACCCTGCCGCTCTTTTTCCTCGCAGCGTGCGGCGAGGTCGACGATCTCTTGACACCCGACCCCCCACCGGTGGAGGAGCCGAGCGACCCCACCCCCCCGGACCCCATCGACGAACCCGGCGAACCGGAGGAACCGCCCGCAGGGGGCGTACGCGTGATTTACGATACCGACTACGGTATCGACGTCGACGATGTCGGGGCGCTCGCCGTGTTGCACGCGCTCGCTGATATGGACGAGGTCACCATCTTGGGCGTCGTCTCCAACGTCGCCGACCCCTTCGCCCCGCCCGCTATCGACGTGGTCAACACCTACTACGGCCGTCCGGACATCCCCATCGGCCTCACCGACCGGCCCTACTACGCCGAAGCCTACCCCTACTGGCGCGAGCACGACCCGCGCTTTATCGAGGACATGGCGCTTCGTTTCCCCCACAACACCCCCATGGACGGCTCGGTACCCACGGCGACCGAGGTCTACCGCGAGCTGCTCGCCGCGCAGCCCGACAACAGCGTGACGATCGTCTCGGTGGGCTTTTTGCAAAACCTCTCCGACCTGCTCAACTCCGGGCCGGACGAACATAGCCCCCTGGACGGCCGCACCCTCATCCAGCAGAAGGTGCGTGAGCTGTCGCTGATGGGCGGCCACTATCCGAGCAGCAACAACGACCTCTACCTCTCGGGGGGCCGCGAGATGGACTCGCGCTACGCCATCGACGTCATCGAAAACTGGCCGACGGTGATCAACTTTAACACCGGCCCCACCTGCCACGAGGTGCTTAACGGGGCGACGCTGACCGCCACGACCCCCGAGACCAACCCGGTCCGCTTCGCGTATGAGCAGTTTTTTGACGGGCCCTCGAGAAACCGCAACGCCTGGGACCTCTGCTCGGTGCTCTACGCGGTGCGCGGGCTCTGGGGCCCCGAAGGGCAGTACTTCGACGTGATCGAAACCGAACAGCTCACCCTGACCACCACCGGTTTCAACGAGTGGATCGACGAGGACGACCCCCGTCACCACCGCCTCATCCGGGTGATGCCCGAAGACGAGCTGAGCGCGATTTTAGAGGCGCTTCTCACCCAGCCGCCAGCCAACCCCGGCCCTTAAGCTGTTAAAACGCGTACCGCACCGCGCAGTAGGGCATCTTTCGAGCGAGCAGGTCGCGCAGCGCCGCGACCTGTTTGCCTTTAAAGCCGTGGCGGTAGCGGACGTTCTCACCGCCCATCTGCGAGGTCTTGGCCTCTTGCGTCTCGGGCGTCCAGAGGAGCGCTTCGGCCTTCGGGTGCCACCCCAGATTGACCTCGTGGAGGAGCGCGTTGTGGGTTAAAAAGATGACCTCGGCCTTAAGCTGCGCCTTCGCCTCGTCTGAGAGCACGTCGTCCAGCTGCTCGAAGAGCTCGGCGTAGTCGCGGCGCCACCCCTCATACAGGATGACCGGGCTGAAGTTGAGGTGCACTTCATAGCCCGCCGCCACGAAGTCGTTGATCGCCCCGATGCGCTCCCCCACCGGCGAGGTGCGCACGTCGACGGTCTTGGCGACGCGCTGCGGCATCAGCGAGAAGCGGACGCGCGTCCGCCCCTGCGGGTCGTACGAGAGCAGCGCGCGGTTGACGTACTTGGTGGCAAACGACGCCTTGGCCCCCGGCAGCGTCCGAAAAAAGGCCACCGTGTCGCGGACGTTGTCCGACACGAGCGCGTCGACCGAGACGTCGCTGTTCTCACCGATGTCGTAGACCCACGCCGCGGGGTCGGTCTGCGCGGGCTTTTTGGGGCCCTGCTTGGCGGCGTGACGCCCTACCGCGCGGTGGATCGCCTCTAAGTTCACAAAGGTCGAGATGGGGTTGGCGAACCCCTTGCGGCGCGGCACGTAGCAGTAGGCGCAGGCCATCGCGCAGCCGCTCGCGAACCCCGGCGCGATAAAGTCGGCGGAGCGGCCGTTCGGGCGCACGGGGAAGGTCTTGCGCACGCCGAGCACGAGCACGGTGCGCTTGACGCGCACCCAGTCCCTGACCAGACCCTCGTTGCCGTGAAGGCCAGGGATGTTCCAGTGCGACGCCACCTCCACGCGCTCGGCGTCCGGGAAGCGCGCCAGGATGTCGTGATCGTGAGCACGTGGGTAGGCGAGCGCCTCGCGCTCTAAAAAGATGCGCGACACGCGCAGCATCTCGAGCTGCCGTGCGGGGCGCGCACTCGCTGGAGGAGCGCTCACGTCCAGTAGAGCACGCGCGCCTGCGGAAAGCGCCGCGCCAGCTCGGTCTCGAAAAAACCCCGCAGCTCGCTCATCGTGTCCTTGCCATAGACGTACTTGAGCCCGCCGAACTTGTTGCGTTTGACCGCCCGCGTCTGTTCGTCCATGTCCAAAGCGGTGTTCGGGTACCAGTCCAGGAGCACCTCCTTGGAGCCGGGGGTGAAGCGATGGGTGATCAGCTCGAAGGTCAGCTCGCGCACGTCGCCGACCGCCCGCGCCACCTCGTCCAAGAGGGCGCCGTAGTGCTCGCGCCAGCCCTCCACGGGCATGATGGGGGCCACCACCACGCCTACCGGGTAGCCCGCCGCCGCGAGCTGCCGCAACCCACCGAGGCGCGCCGCGACGGGCGCCACGCCGCCCTCGAGCCGCAGGCTGATGGGCGCGGCGTTCACCGACACGCGCGCCTGCGTCCGACCGCCGTGCGGTAACGTCAGAAGCGGCGCTACCGCGTCAAACTTGCTCACAAAGCGCAACCGCGCGCCCTCGCGGGTGCCGAAGTAGCGCACGCACTCGGACAAGCTGCCCGTCAGGTGCTCTAGAGCCAGCGGGTCGGTGTAACACGACACCTCGAAGGTCGTCACGTGCCCCGGCCGCTCATAGCGCGCCAAAGCGCCCAAGATCTCGGGCAGGTTGGCGTAGACGCGCGTCACGGGCGGCCCAGCGAGCGAGCCCGCTAGGTAGCAGTACTGGCAGTGCGCGGGGCAGCCCTTGGCGAGGTGAAACTGCAGGTCGGCTGAGGGCGGGATGGGCTGGAGCGCGAGCAAGCTGGGCGGCGCGTTGACGACCGCCAGGGTCTGTTTAGCGAGCCGGTAGGTCTCACGCGCGTCTTTGCCGCGCAAGCCGGTCAGGCGGTTGCTCCTAAGCAGCGTGATGTCGAGGCCCAAGGACTGCATCCGCTCCAAGAGCCGCTGACCAAAGGGCTGCTCCAAAGCGTCGGGCGTAAAGAGCACGCGTTTGGGACGCCACAGTTTGGGGCTCGGGGGTTTGGGGCGGGGTTGCGAGACAGGGGCAGGGTGAGGCCGGGCCATGGGTAGCTCGAGCGGCAACGGAGGCTCCTTTGCGTCGCACGGAAAAAACGGCTTGTATGGGGGTCGGAGGGCGACAAAACGCCCTGTCAAAACGCTTCATGGTAGCACCCGAGCACTCTCACGAGGCCCCTTCACGACACATTTTCCTCGTCTGAAAGCCCGCTTCTGGTGCTTGGTAGCGGTGGTCGGCGAGCTCACCGACCATGCCCCTTTGTGACAGCTTCTTCTCGGGAGAGGTGTGCAACCGTTTTGCCGCAGCCCTTCGTAGGGGTTGCGCTCCGCTTAGCCTCGACGGGCACACGGAGCATGCAAAGCTTCGTAACAGCTCCTACGCGAGCATGATGAAGAAGATGAAGGTTCTCTCATGGCGCTTTTAACGGTCCGCGCCCTATAGTGTCGGCAGCTTAAGTAGCTCGAGTCAGCAAGCTTCGCGAGGGGGCCTATGCTTGCCGTTGGGCGTGTGAGGGGCGATGACGAGCGCGTGCGAACGGCCGCAAGTTGGCTTGCTGGCGTCCTGAAAACCCCGTCACGTCGGGTGAAGTCGTTTGTATTCTTGCAGCAGGCTTTGACGGTGTCGAAAGACGTGAGGGGGTTGCAAGCCACCCTATAACGCGAAGAGCGTGAGCTCGGCGCGGCGCAGAGTGACTTTGCTGCTGCCGAGAGGCGACTAGCAGAGGCAGAGGAGGCGCTCGACCGATGCAAAAGAAATTGCTGAAGATCTATCCGTACGTCATGGGGGGCTATACCCTCATAACATTGGTGGGGGCGCTGTACATAGCTACCGAAGGTGCCTTTATACTTGCAGCGACGTTTACCAGCTTGGCAGTCGGCACCGGAATCTTATCCTGGGGTAGCTTTCGCTTCGGGAACAAGCACAACATACCGCAGCCTTGGCTTAGAGTGGCTACGTTCTTCTCCTTTCTCGCGCTCGTGCTGTTTCTGACGAGCGTTGCCAGCACACGCTACTGAAACACGCGTCAACCAGGAGTGTGCGCGCAGGTGCAAAGGGGAGCACACGTAATAGGGAACGAAACAGTAGCCCTTTACGCTCGACCTTCAGCCACCGCGCCAACCCGCTCGAGCGTCCGCGCCACTAGAGGCAGCGTGAACCCGAGGGCTTCAACCTCCGCAGCATAAGAGAACTCAGCCGTACCGTCCGGGCTGCTATCGGCCGCGATGAGGTAAACCTGCCCCTCCAGTTCGGTCGCGAGACGAACGACGCCATTAAACACGCCCGTCCACCACGTCTTGCCCTCATAGCTAGAGGCGTGTACCTGCTCCTCTGTAGCGCCTAACTCGAGCAGCGCCGCCTCGGCGTCATCTCCAGGCAACGTCTGAAACGCCAAGGTGTAGGTCGTGCCGCCCTCGTGTGCCCACTCAAACGTGTTGGACGTGACTTGCTGCCAATCCTCGAAAAGCATCATCTGAAGGCCGAGGTCGGGCAGGGTGACGGAGACCTGCTCCTTGGCTGGCGCGGTGGAGAAGTGTGCAGCGGAGTAGTAGGCGATTTCAGTACCGTCCTCTGCATATGCAGTGACCGACCACTGATAGAGTTCGTTGGGCTCGAGCGGCGCGTTCAGCGTCACCTCGGTGCTTTCGGACGGCAAGCTCCTTACCTGATTACCCGTTCGCTCGCTATGGATATACGTCTGATACCGCGCTGCACCAGGGAAGGGCTTCCAACGCAGTGTCGGTGAGAGAGGCACCCCCATCTCTCCATGAGGGCTGACCACCTCCATAACTTTTTGTAAGCGGAAGTCTTCCCGCACCTCGAAGGCGGCGCTCACGTTCACACTGCTGCTCATAAACTCCCAGTAGAGGCTCGAGGGCGCCTCCGCCTCCACTTCGTACTCACCCGGCGTCACCCCCTCAAAACGGTACGTACCATTTTCGTCCGTGCTAACGGTCTGAAGCGTCTCCTGCTCGCCTACGCAGCAGCTTCCGTCCTCGAGGCGCTCTCGAGGCGTCCTCAAGCTGACCCGCACCCCGGCGAGCGGGGTGTGGTGCCATCTCACGGTGCCCGCTACGGTTCCGGTCTCAGGGGCTGGAGTAAAGACCTCAGCATCTCGATTGTCGCTGCGCCGCAGTGCAAGGGCCGGCAGGTGTTGGCTTGTTCCAGGAGGTGCTGCACCCGCGCCATTGTCCCCTTCATCAGCCCCTATAACCTCGAAGTTTTCCAGCACGAGCGGCAGAACAAAGGCGTAAAGCTCTACCGGAGACTCGTCTGTTGCTTCTGCTGTTATGAGATAAACGTTACCGCCTACGGTCGTCGCTTGAACGAAGCGCCGTCCGTCGCGGTCACTTCCGGCTTGCCACAGCCACGTTTGGTCTCCATAGGCGCTCTCGGTAGGGGCGCTCGAGGACTCGTTGCGAGCCCTTAGCACCGCCTCGGGGTCGTCGCCGGGAAGCCTCTCGAACGTCAACCTGCGCCGCTCGCCGCCTTCGGTAACCTGCTCGAAAGCGCCCGCCCCTACCAACTGCCAACCAGCCGGCAGGACGGTACGAACACCCACATCCGTCAGCTCTACAGGTACGCGCGCCTGCGCTGAGGAAGTAGAAAAGGTCGATTCACCATAAGCAAGCGTCGTGCCAGTCTCATCGTACGCTTCCACCACCCAGTAGTAGAGGGCATTTTCCTCGAGCGGCGTTTCTACCGTGAACTGCGGCTCAGCCGTATATTGATAATTTTCCATTACTGTATCGGTTTCATTCAGCTTTGTGATGCTTACTCCGTACCGCGCAGCTTCTGGAAGAGGCTGCCAGCTTAGCGTCGGCGTGAGGTTGACCCCATAGGTCAAAGCAGGTTCTAGTTCTTTAATGGCCTTCATGAGCTGAACGTTCGCTTGAAATGGAATACCAGGGGTAGATACGTGGTCGTAGCCCACCGGTAGATAGTCGCTTGTAGGTGGATACGCCCAGATGGTGAAAGCACGCGCCGCGCTTACCCGAAAGGTATAGGTCCCATCTTCATCCGAGGTCGTGCTCGCCAACACGCGCGGCTCTCGGCAGCAGACACCGTCGTCGTCCAGCTCGAGGCGGCTATGAAGCTCGAGGCGCACCCCCGCGACGGGCTCACCTTGCCAGAGCACGCGCCCCGTCACGACCGTTTCGTCTTCAGCAACTTGCAAAGAAGTAGAAGGCGCCTCCTCTTGTGCAACCGCAGGTTGCAGCGTCAAGAAGAGTCCCACGCCTAACGACAAGGTGACAACCAGCAGCACCGTCAGCAGTGAAGGTGCAGAACGAACGTCGGATTCCATACCGAGTAACCTCCTCACCCGCTCCAAAAGCGGTTTGTCCGTCGCGGCGAGCGCCAGCGCGGGCTCCCGTTGGCGCAGCGCCTCGAGCCCCACCAAGGCCCGCGCGTAGAGCCGCGCGTCCCCACAGACCGCCACCGCGAGGTCGTCGCAGCACGCCTCGCGCTCGCGGCGCACGGCGCGCGAGATCCACCACACGGCTGGGTGATAGAACAGCAGGGTCTCAAGGAGGCACTGCAAGAGGTTGACGAGCGGGTCGTACCGCCGGATGTGGGCGAGTTCGTGGAGCAGCACGGCCGAGAGCTGCGCCGCCGGAACGCCGGTGAGGGCGCTCACGGGCAGCACCACCAAGGGCCGCAGGACGCCGAGCACGAGGGGCGTATCCACGTCGCTTGAAAGCACGAGGCGCGGGACGCGGCGCAGACCGAGCCGCCCCGCCAACGTCCGAAAGGTCTGTTGCCACGCTTCCGGGGCCGGGGTCCGGTGGCGCGCACCAAAGCGGGCGGCGTAGAGCGCGCTGCCAAGAAGCCGCAGCAAGGAAAGCGCGACGCCGACAAGCCAGAGGCCGGTGAACCAAGGAGCGCTGCTGGTAAGCGTGTGGGAGACTCGCCCCCAAACCTGTGCCACTGAGGACGAAGCGGCTGAGGGGGTACCCGTGGGGATTGCCGAAGAGCTTGAAGAGCTTGCAGGGGGCGCTACCGAGGGGGCAGCGTCACCGACCAGGCCGCCGCTGGGGATGAAAGAGGAGGGCCCCAGCTCCCCGGATGCGGCGAGCGGCGCGGTGAGGTCGCGGTAGTGCAGCACCCCCGTCAGAAGGGGTAGCACCACCATCAGAAGCAGTGCGCCGCAGCCCAAGGCGTAGCGGTGCTGCGGGCGGCGCAGCGCGAAGAGCCCGAGCGCGACGAGCGCGCCCACGAGCGCTCCCTGCCAGAGCGAGTGCAGCAGCGCCCAACCGACCGCCTCGGCGAGCGGGTGCTCGAGCAGCGCTCTAGCGCTCACCGTCACCCCTCCCCCGTTCGTCCAGCAGGCGGCGCAGCTCGTCTAACTCCTCCGCCGACGCCACCTTGCGCGACAAAGCCCGCAGGAAGAGCTGCTGCGCGGAGCCGCCGAAGGCGCTCCTAAGGAGGTGCTCGAGCAGCGCCCCTTGCGTCTCTTCCTCGCTAGAGGCCGCCTCGTAGACGTGCGTGCGGCTGCGCTCGTCGCGCCGCACAAGTCCCTTGTCGGTCATCACCTGAAGCTGCTTGAGCGTCGTCGTGTAGCGCACCGCTTTGCCGTCGCCAGTGCCGGTGAGCGCGTCGTGAACCTCGCGGACGGTGCTCGGGCCGCGCTGCCAGAGCACCCGTAGAATCGCTAACTCCGCGTCGGTCGGTCGGGGTGGCGTGCTGGGGGATGACATGGCGCCTCCTCGTTTGGGGTAGCACCATGTTATACGAAAAACGTCGTATTGTCAACGACAACCGTCGTACTTTAAGAACGCGTTCAGGTGCGTTCTAACCCCGCCAGCAACGCCGCCAACCCCCGCTCCAGACCCCCTTGCGGACCGCTGGGGCCGAACAGCCCGGCGCGCTCTAGCGTCACGAAGCCGTGCAGAAACGACCACAGCGCGACTGCGGCGGCGGTGTCGTCGGAGCGTCCCGTGACCCCCCCCAGCACCCCTAGCAGAAACGTCCACACGTCCTTGCCCGGTCCGGGGGTCGCGCGCGGCGCCATCACCAGGTCGTAGAGCGCGGGGTGCGCGCGCGCGAACTCGAGGTAGCCGTGCGCCACCCCCACGAGCGCCCCTCTCGGGTCGCGCCCGGCGCTCGCCCGCGCCAGAGCGGCGTGGAGCAGCCGGGTGCTCTCGTCCCCCAGCGCGTTAAGGAGCGCCTCGCGGTTAGGGAAGTGGCGGTAGAGGCTCGAGGCGCTGAGGCCGAGCGACGCCGCTAACGCGCGCATCGAGAGGGCGCCCTCACCCCCGCGCTCGAGGAGCTCGAGGGCCGCGGCAAGGACCCTTTCGGAAGTCGTCTTGGCCGGATACGGCATACCCGAACAGTGTACGTCTTGACGCGTAACCTCTAAGGTGCAAGGATAGCGAAGGTGAACGACGTTCGCCTTAAAGACCTCGAGGAGATGTTGCGTGACCCCTACAGCTCTGAAAGCCTCTAAGCCCCGGCAGCTACTCCTGCCACCCCTTTTGCTGCGCGCCGAAGCGGCCACCGAACTCGCCGTGTTGCTTGCTCTCTACGCACGCTTTGGCGGCGGCTGGTGGCTGTTCGCCGCTCTCTTTTTGGCCCCCGACCTCGGCATCCTCGCCTACCTCGCGGGACCGAGGGTCGGCGCGATGGGCTACAACCTGCTCCACACCTACCCCCTTCCCGCAGCGCTCGCGCTCATCGGCGTGGCTTTCTCCGCCCCCGTAGCGCTCCACGTCGCCCTCATCTGGGCGGCGCACATCGCGCTAGACCGCCTCCTCGGCTACGGCCTCAAGTTCCCGGAGGCGTTCGGGGAGACGCACCTAGGAAGGGTCGGCGACGGGCGCTGAGCCCCCCTAAAACCCGAAGAGCGCTGCCGCGACGCCGTGCTGCTCCTCGACGGCGTCCCAGTTGACCACCTCCCAGAAGGCGTTGATGTACTCCGGGCGGCGGTTGCGGTACGAGAGGTAGTAGGCGTGTTCCCAGACGTCGAGGCCCAGGAGCGGCACCAGCCCCTGGCTGATGGGGTGGTCCTGGTTCGGCGTCGAGAGCACCGAGAGCCGGCCGCTCTCGTCCACGACGAGCCACGCCCAACCGGAGCCGAAGCGCGCGTCGGCCGCGGCGTTAAAGGGCTCTTTAAGGCCCTCCAAGTCGCCAAAGGTCTCGGCGATGCGCTCCGCCGAGCGCCCGACGGGTTCGCGGCTCCCCCCCGGCGCCACCCAACGCCACCACAGCGCGTGGTTGAGGTGCCCGCCCCCCTGGTTCTGCACGTCTTGCCGCACCTCTTCGGGCAGTTCGGGGAGGGTGGTGAGCAGCTCGCCCAAGGTGCGGCCCTGCAGCTCGGGGTAGTCCGCAAGCGCCGCGTTGAGCGCGTCGACGTAGCTCTGGTGGTGCTCCTGGTGGTGCAGCGTCATCGTCTCGGCGTCGATCACGGGCTCGAGCGCGCCGTAGGCGTAGCCGAGCTCGGGGAGCGAGAAGGGATAGCGGCCGAGGTCTTCGGCGTAAGCGGGGAGCGGCCGCGCCGGCGCCGAAGCTGCCCGCGCCAGCGTCTGCGCGCGGCCGACGCGCAGGCCGCTCAACCCGAGGGCCGCGAGCGCACCGGCGCCAAACTGCAGAAAGCGGCGGCGGCTCAGCGCGAGGTGCGAAGGTGCGCCCCCCACACGCGCGCGCGCCAGCAGGTCGCTCTGGTGGTCTGCCATACGTCCCCCTCCTAAGTGGGCACCGTTATCCGGCGCCACCCCGTTGTAGCCCCCCTACGCCCATGACACTAGCGGCTGCCCCACAGACACCCCGGCCCGTCAGTCCCCCGTCCGGGCGAGCTCGCGCCGGCTTCGGATCGCGCCGCTCTCGATGTCGCGCCAATAGGCCCCGAGCGCCCGCTTGACCTCGGGCGCGAGGATATAGAGCCCCACGACGTTGGCGAGCGACATCGCAAAGATCATCGAGTCCGAAAAAGCGATCACGGCGTCGAGCTGCATCACCGCGCCGATCAGGGTAAAGGTGCAAAAGACGACCTTAAAGAGCGTCTCGGTAAGGGCTGACTCGCCGAACAAATAGGTCGCCGCTTTGACGCCGTAGTACGACCACGAGATCATGGTGGAAAACGCAAAGAGCACGACCGCCAGGGCCAGCACGTAGGGGAACCAGGCGATGTTCTGGGCAAAGGCCGCCGAGGTCAGCTCTACCCCGCTTAGCCCCGCCTGGGTGTAGGTGCCGGTGATGACGATGACCAAAGCCGTCATGGTGCAGACCACGACGGTGTCGACGAAGGGCTCGTTGAGCGCCACGATGCCTTCAGTCACCGGGTGCTTGGTCTTGACCGCCGAGTGCGCGATGGCCGCCGAACCGATGCCCGCTTCGTTGGAGAAAGCGGCGCGCTGAAAGCCCTGGATCAAGACCCCGATAAAGCCGCCCGTGACCCCCTCGGGACTAAAGGCGCCGTCTATAATCGCGCCGAACGCCGCCGGGATCTGCGCGGCGTTGGCCACCAGGATCACCAAAGCGGCGCTGATGTACGTCACGGCCATGAAGGGGACGATCTTTTCGGTCACGCGGGCGATGCTTTTGATGCCGCCGATGATCACCGCGCCGACCGCGAGCGCCGCCAAGAGCCCGAACACCCAGGCGCGCCCCGCGAAAAACGAGGCGTCGCCGCCCGTGACGTTGACCACCTGCTGGTACGCTTGGTTCGACTGGAACATGTTGCCGCCACCCAGCGAACCGCCGATACACATCACCGCGAAAAACGCCGCGAGCGCCCGCCCGAGGCCACCCAAGTTGCGCTCGGCGAGCCCTTTACGCAGGTAGTGCATGGGGCCGCCCGAGACGCGCCCGTCGGGGTACTCAGTGCGGTACATGACGCCCAAGGTGCACTCGACGAACTTCGACGCCATCCCCAAAAGCCCCGCCAGGATCATCCAGAAGGTCGCGCCGGGCCCACCCACCGACACCGCGACCGCGACGCCCGCGATGTTGCCGAGACCGACGGTTCCTGACAGGGCGGTCGCCAGCGCCTGAAAGTGCGTCACCTCGCCCGCGCTCTCCGGGTCGTCGTAGTCGCCGCGGATCAGCCGGAAGCCGTGGCGGAAACCGCGGAAGTTGATGAAGTTGAAGTAGAAGGTGAAAAAGAGGGCCGCGACGATCAACCACACCACGATAAGCGGGAGCTGCGCCTCGCCGACGGGCACCGAGAAGAAGATAACGCTCGAGACCGCGTCCGCAAAGGGCGTTAGGGCGCGGTTGATGGCGTCGTCGATCCCCCCGGCCGTCTGGGCGACCCCCGTGCCGGTCAGCCCCAGCGTTAGGGCCAGCGCGCCCGCATCAGGGCACCACCGTCACGGGCACGTTTGAGGTGCTCACGATGCGGTGCGTGACGCTACCGAAAAGCGCCCCCACGAAGGGCGAGCGGCCCTCGCGGCCGACGAAGACCTCGCTCGCACCGCGCTCCTCGGCGAGCGCTTGGATCACCTCGGCGGCGTGGCCGTGGCGCACCAGACAGCTCACCTCGAGCCCCTCTCCCTGCAACGACTCGGCGAGCGGGCGCAGCACCTCGCGCTCCGCCCGCTCGGTCGCCCGCTGCTTGTCGCGCCCGCGGGTTTCAAGCTCCTCGGGGGTGTAAAAGGCGTAGCGCGACCACTCGATCACGCCCAAAAGCAGCACCTTGGCCCCTACGCAGCGCGCCCTTTTGGCGGCAAACGCCGCCGCGCGGCGCGCCCCGTCGCTGCCGTCGACGCCCACGATGAAAAGCTCCGCCATAGCCACCTCTTCCAAGTTGCGCTTCTTACCACCCTGACCATGAAACGGCGGTGAGAGAGACTGTAGCACATCCCGCGAAGGGCGCGCCGCGAGCCATCTGCTATACTCAGCGCATGACGCGCCGAATGGTCGCAGCCGCACGAGAGGTGGGTCCGGTGACCCCTATGCCGCTGCAACGCCGACCTGGCCTCGGTTAAGCGCTCGCTATCCGTTTCCAGGCGCTTGCGTAAGAGCGCCTCTTTTTTTTGACCCGGTTTTTGACGCGGCTTTTTGACCCGACGGCCTATGAGGAGATCAAGGATGGGTAAGGACACGCCAGCACCGACCGAACGACCACAGACGACAGGGGCAGGGGCGCGGACGGCGGAGGCGCAGACACGAGGGGTCTACTACGCCACGACCCCCATCTTCTACGTCAACGCCGAACCGCACATCGGCCACGCCTACACGACCACCCTGGTCGACGTGGTCACGCGCTTTCACCGCCTTAAAGGCGACGACACCCTGTTTTTGACCGGCACCGACGAGCACGGCGAAAAGATCCAGAAGGCCGCCGACGCCGCGGGGCTCTCGCCGCAGGCGTACACCGACAGGGTCGCGAAGAAGTTCCAGGACACCTGGAACTCTCTGGGTATCGCCTACGACGAGTTTATCCGCACGACCGAAGCGCGCCACCAGGCGGTCGTCCACGAGGTGCTAACGCGCGTGTACGAGGCCGGCGACATCATCTTCGGCGAGTACGGCGGGCTCTACTGCGTCGGTTGCGAGCGCTACTACACCGACAAGGAGCTCGAGGGCGGCAAGTGCCCGCAGCACGACATCCCGCTAGAGTACCGCAGCGAGGAGAACTACTTTTTCCGGATGGAGCGCTACCGCCCGTGGCTGCGCGAAACCCTCGAGGAGAACCCCGAGCTCATTCGCCCCGAACGCTACCGCAACGAAGTCTTGAGCATCCTGCGCGAGCCCATCGGCGACCTCTCGATCAGCCGCCCGCGGTCGCGCGTGCCCTGGGGCATCCCGTTGCCGTGGGATGAGAACCACGTGACCTACGTGTGGTTTGACGCGCTGATCAACTACTACTCGGCGCTTAAAAGCCGCGACGCCGTCGAACGCTACTGGCCGTTTGTCGAGCACTTTATCGCCAAGGACATCTTGAAGCCCCACGGCGTCTTCTGGCCGACCATGCTCAAGTCCGCCGGGTTACCCCTGTACCGGCACCTCAACGTCCACGGCTACTGGCTCGTCGACGGCGGCAAGATGAGCAAATCCAAGGGCAACGTGGTGCGCCCCTTGGACCTCAAGGACAAGTACGGCAACGACGCCTTCCGCTACTACCTGCTGCGTGACATGACCTTCGGGTTAGACGCCTCGTTTAGCGAGGTGGGTTTGGCCGAGCGCATCAACGCCGACCTCGCCAACGACCTCGGCAACCTCCTCAACCGGACGCTCGGGATGCTGGGCAAGTACCGCGGCGGCGTGGTGCCGGCGCCGGGGCCGTTAGAGCCCATCGACGAGGCACTTAGGGACGCGTTCGTGGGGCTGCCGGAGCGCATGACGGAGCTTTTCGACGCCCTGCAGTTCGACCGCGCCATCGAGAGCGTGTTGGAGGCGGTGCGCAAAGCGAACAAGTACATCGCCGAGACCCAACCCTGGGTGCTCGCCAAAGAGGGGGCAGCAGGGCGCCTCGACACGGTGCTCTACGGCTGCGTCGAAGCGCTGCGCTGCGCGAGCATCCTGCTCTCCCCCGTCATCCCGACGAAAGCGGCCGAGCTGCAACAGCAGCTCGGCCTGAAAGGCGACTACACCCTGCAAGACGCTGCGACCTGGGGCCTGACGCCGGCGGGGACGCCGACCGCACCGGGCGCGCCGCTCTTTCCGCGCGTCGACCTCGCCGCCTTAAACGACAGCCTAGAGCCGAAAGAGACAGCCTTGGAACACCTTCCCGAAGTGACCCTAGACGACTTTGCCAAGCTCGAGCTGCGCGTCGCCGAGATTCTCAAGGCCGAAGCGCACCCCAAAGCCGACAAACTGCTCGTGCTGACCGTTAAACTCGGCCCCGAAGAGCGCACCGTCGTCTCGGGCATCCGGGAGTGGTACACGCCCGCGGAGCTCGTCGGCAAAAAGGTCGTGTTGGTCGCCAACCTCAAACCCGTAAAGCTGCGCGGCGTGCTGTCCCAAGGGATGATCTTGGCCGCCGAAGACAGCGAGGGGAACCTCAGCGTGTCGGTTTTGGACCGCGACCTCGCGAGCGGGAGCGTGGTGCGCTAGGACGGGGGTGCGCGCAGCACCTCCAAAAAGGCCTCTCCGTAGCGGGCCAGCTTCACCTCGCCGACCCCCGGCACGCGGCGCAGCTCGGCGAGCGTGCGGGGCCTCAGCTCCGTCATCGTGCGGAGCGTCTTGTCATCGAAGACGATGTAGGCCGGCACCCCCTGCGCTCTCGCGAGCCGCGCGCGAAGGGCGCGCAACCGCTCGAAGAGGGCGGGGTCGGCGGGGGCCGCCTGCCCCCCCTTGACCGCCGCCTTCGCTTTCGCCGCCGTGGGGTCACGCCGCAGCCGCAGCGTCTCCTGGCCCTTCAACAGGGGGGTGCTCCGCGGGGTCAGCTTCAAGGTGCCGTAACCTTCGGCGTCGGTCGCCAGGTAGCCCGCCGCCACGAGCTGCCGCAACACGCTCCGCCAGGCGCGCTCGCTGAGCTCGCCGCCGATGCCGAAGGTGCTGAGCTCATGGTGCCCCAGGGAGCGCACGCGGGGCGTCAACTTGCCCAAGAGCACGTCGGTGACGTGCCCCGCCCCGAAGCGCTGGCCGGTGCGGACAACTGTGGAGAGCGCCTTTTGCGCGGCCACGGTGCCGTCGAAGGTGTCGACCGGCGCGAGGCAGGTGTCGCAGTTGCCGCAGGGCTCCGCGAGCGTCTCGCCGAAGTAGGCGAGGAGCACCTGGCGGCGGCAGCGGGCCGTCTCGCAGTAGCCGAGCAGGGCTTCTAATTTGCGCGCCTCGAGCCGCTTGACCGCCTCCGGCGCGTTCGACTGCGCCAAAAGGCGCCGGAGCGTCACCACGTCCTCTAGGCCGTAGGTCATAAAGGCGTCGGCGGGGTCGCCGTCGCGGCCGGCGCGGCCCGTCTCCTGGTAGTACCCCTCGAGGCTCTTGGGCAGCTCGAGGTGCGCGACGAAGCGCACGTCGGGCTTGTCGATCCCCATCCCGAAGGCGATGGTCGCGACCATCACCAGAGCGTCCTCGCGCAAAAAGCGCTCCTGGTGCTCCTGGCGCACCGCGGCGCTGAGCCCCGCGTGGTAGGGCAGGGCCTCTACCCCCGCTTTGACGAGCCAAGCGGCGGTCTCCTCGACGCTCCGGCGCGACAAGCAGTAGACGATGCCCGCACCCCCTTGATGACGGGCGCGGTAAAAGCTCAAAAACTGCCCCTTCGCCCCCGCTTTGGGTACCACCGTGTAGCGGAGGTTGGGCCGGTCGAAGGAGGAGACGAACGGCTGCGCCCGCTGCAGCGAGAGGCGCTCGACCATCTCGCGGCGCGTCGCCTCGTCGGCGGTCGCGGTGAGCGCCACGCGCGGCACCCCCGGAAAGCGCTCGGCGAGCACCGAGAGCCCGAGGTACTCGGGCCGGAAGTCGTGCCCCCACTGCGAGACGCAGTGCGCTTCGTCGACCGCGAAGAGCGCCAGCTGCGCGCGCGCTAAAAGCGACAGAAAGCGCGGCGTGAGGAGGCGCTCGGGGGCGACGTAGAGGAGCTTGAGCTCACCCGCCAAAAGCGCCCGCTCGACCGCCGCAGCCTCTTGGGAAGAGAGGCTCGAGTTGAGGTACGCCGCCCTCACCCCGAGCTGCAAAAGCGCGTCGACCTGGTCTTTCATGAGGGCGATGAGCGGCGACACGACGACCCCGACGCCGGGGCGCAAGAGGGCGGGGATCTGGTAGCAGAGCGACTTGCCGCCGCCCGTGGGCATGAGAACCAGCGCGTCGCCGCCGCGGGCGACCCGCTCGATGACCTGGGCCTGCAAACCGCGAAAGGCGGGGTAGCCGAAGACGGTCTGCAGGACGTGTTGGGCGCGCTCTAGCACCCCGCTATTGTCTCACAGCGCCACTTGACGTACCGTCACGGGCTTGGGCCTCACCTGACGGGACACCCGTGAGCAAGAACGGGCACGCGTACTGCGTGCAGCATGCGGTGCGTCGGCGCACTGAAGGGGTTCTAAAACGCCCACTCTCCAGCGCGCATCACCGGTTCCTCCGCGCCATCTTCGCGCACCCCATCGACGTCCATCTCAGAAGAGCCGATCATGAAGTCGACGTGCGTCAACGAGTCGTTGAGCCCGACCCCCTGGGCCTCGTCGTCACTCATGGTCGTACCGCCTTCTACGCAGAAGCGGTAGGCGCGGCCCAAGGCGAGGTGCGAGGCGGCGTTTTCGTCGAAGAGCGTGTTGTAAAAGAGCAGGCCGCTCTGCGAGATGGGGCTGCTGTGCGGCACCAGCGCGACTTCACCCAAGCGCCTGGCGCCCTCGTCGGTGTCTAGAAGGCGGTCTAGTGCCTCCTGGCCACGCGCGGCTTTAGCGGAGACGACGCGCCCTGCCTCGAAGGTCAGCGAGAAGTCCTCGATGAGCTGTCCCGCGTACGAGAGCGGTTTGCTGCTCGCGACCACCCCGTCGACGCGGGCGCGGTGCGGCGCGGTGAAGACCTCCTCGGTCGGGAGGTTGGCGACGAAGCGGGTGCCGGCCGCGCTCTGCGACGCCCCCCCCTTCCAGATGTGCCCGTCGGCGAGCCCCAAGGTGAGGTCGGTGCCGGGGCCGCGGTAGCGCAGGGCGCGGTAGCGGCGCGCGTTGAGGTGTTCGCGGCGCCGCTGCAGCGCCGCGAGGTGCGCCTCCCAGGTGCCCACGGGGTCCGGCCCGTCCGCCCGCACCGCGCGAAAGATAGCGTCCCAGAGACGCCCCAAACGCTCCCCTTCGGGGGCGTCCGGGAAGACCTTGGCGGCCCACGCGGGGGTCGCGGCAGCGACCACGCACCAGTTCACCGCGTCGTTCATGACCTTGGCCATAAAGGGGCGCAGCTCGGTCTGCGCGCGGCGCTGCGCGGTGGCGATGAGTTCGGGGTCTTGGTCCTTTAAGAGGTCGGGGTCGTTGCCCGTGACCGACAACCGGGCGCCGTCGGCCTCCAGGGTCTCGAGCATCCCCCGCGCCAACCAGCTCGGGTAGAGGTCAAACGAATCGCGCGGCGCGTAGCGAAAGCGCGCCAAGGTGACCCCGTCGTCGTTGTAAACAGGGTGCACGTAACGCACCCCGCGCTTGTAGGCGGCCTCGGCGACCTTGGCCAGGAGCGGCGACGCCTCGACGGGGGCGGTCGCGAGCAGCTGCTGGCCCGCTCGCAGGTTGAGGCCGACGTGGGTGATCAGTTCGGCGTAGGCGGAGAGCTTGTCGTCAAAGGTCATGCGTCAGCATACCGCGCGCTTCGTGCTGTCTAGCCTCGAGCCGGCTCCTCGGTCGGGGGGCGCCCCAACAGGGCGCAGGTGACGCGCGCGCCGCGGCCGTCACCCCGCGGCAACCCCTCGTTGGCGAGCCCTAACGAAGCGCCGATAAGCTGCGCGCGGTAGCGCATGATGCGCAACCCCATCCCCGCACCGTGCTGCGCCCCGAGGACCTCCGGCGGAAAACCGACTCCGTCGTCGCTCACCGTTAGGACGCGTGCGCCGCGGCGGGTTTGCAGGGTGATGTCGACGCGCTGCGCCCCCCCGTGGCGCAAGGCGTTGCTGAGCGCCTCCTGCACGATGCGGTAGAGCTGCTCGGCCTCCTCGCTGCTGACCGCCACGTCCTCCGCGACGTGCACGGTGCAGGGCGCGCCGAACACCTCGTGGGCGCTACGGCCGAGCGCCTCCAAGGCGTCGCGCAGCCCCCCCTCTTGGAGCGCGACCGGAAAGAGGCCGCGCGCGAGGCTCCGCGTCTGCGCCACCGCCTCCTGCACGAGCTCGGCGACGCGCGCGGCCTCGTCGGCGTAAGGGGCGCCCGCGCCGCGCAGCCGCGTGGCCAGGTTGCGGGCCAAAAACGCCGTCCCCGCCAGGTGTTGCCCCAAGGTGTCGTGCAGGTCGCGAGCGACGCGCTGCTGCTCGCGGGTCGCCGCCTCGGCGACGAGGCGCTCGAGCTGCCGGCGCTCGGTGACGTCGCGCTGCGTCGCCACCCAGTGCGTGATCTCCCCGGCGCCCGAACGGATCGGCGCGATGTGCCACTCGTTGACGAACGCCGAACCGTCTTTGCGGTAGTTGACGGTCTCCCCCCGAAACACCTCGCCGCCGAGGAGGCGCTGCCGCAGATGGGCGAGCACCTGCGGGTCCGTTTTGGGGCCCTGCAGCACCCGGGGCGTTTTGCCGAGCACCTCGTCGCGGCGGTAGCCCGAAAGGCGCTCGAAGGCCCGGTTGACGTAGCGGATCTGAGGCCCTGGCCGCTCGAGCTCGGCGCCGGTGATCACGATCGACTCGTCTGCTTGCTCGACCGCCGCCTCGAGCAGCTTGAGCTGACGCTGCGCCTCGACGAGGGGGGTGATGTCGTTTTGTACCCCGAAAAAGTACGCGAGCACCCCGTCGCGCCAGACGGCCGTGACGTAGAGCTCGTTCCAAAACAGCGAGCCGTCTTTGCGGTAGTTGCGCAGCACCACGCGGATGTCGCGCCCCTCGCGCACGGCCTCGCGCAAGGCCGGCAGCGCCTCCTGGTCGGTGTCGTCCCCCTGCAAAAAGCGGCAGTTGCGCCCCAGCGCCTCCTCGCGCGTATACCCCGTCAGCTGCTCGAAGCCGCGGTTGACGTAGATGATCGGGTTGTCCTCTTGGTTGGGGTCGGTGACGATCACCGTGTTGTTGGTCGCGTCGAGCGCGTCAAGGAGCCACCCGCGGTCGCCGAGGCTGCGCCTTAGGGCGGCGTTTTCGCGCTCGAGGAGGCGGACGCGCGCCGCCAGCTCCT
This sequence comes from Truepera radiovictrix DSM 17093, assembly GCF_000092425.1. Classification (NCBI taxonomy): domain Bacteria; kingdom Thermotogati; phylum Deinococcota; class Deinococci; order Trueperales; family Trueperaceae; genus Truepera; species Truepera radiovictrix. Next base: position 315,098 of record NC_014221.1, on the reverse strand, counting down.
CTAAGCTCCCGTCGGGTCGCCCCAGCGCGCCTCCCGGGGCTTCCACCTCGGCACCCGACGCCTCCCCCTCGCGGCGCGACCCAGACCTTTCCGAAGCTTTTCCCATAGGCTCTCCCCGGTCGGCGCCGCACGCTGCCGGCTCACCCTCACCCGTCGTCATCGGTTGTCGTGCAGCCCCCGGCGAGCTTCGAGTATACCAAGCCGCCTCACCCTGCGTTAAAGGCGCCCAGAGGGGCGCGGCTGAAGTGCTAGCGCGAGCCCGGCGAGGTGGCCGGAAGTAACCCGCGGGTGATCAACCTACCGGGTGATCAGCCTACAGGCGGCGCCCGCCAGAGGCATATACTAAGAGAAGCGCCCAAGGGCGCTCCATATTCCTTCGGGGCAGGGTGAAAGTCCCTACCGGCGGTACAGTCCGCGAAGCCCGCGCAATCGAGGCGATAAAGCCGCGCCCGGGCCCGATCCGGTGAAACTCCGGAACCGACGGTGACAGTCCGGATGAGAGAAGGAGGTTGCAGGCTGGGGTCAGCCCAGCGCTGCGCGTTATGCTTTGCTATCACATCGCTTACCCACGCTACGGCTGCGGAGGTCGCCCGTGAGCGGCGCGGCAACCGAACCCTTGGCCGAACACGAACGCTACATGAGCCGCGCTCTGGAGCTCGCCGAGCGCGGACGCGGCAGCACCGCCCCCAACCCGATGGTCGGCTGCGTGATCGTCCGCGACGATGAGATCATCGGCGAGGGGTGGCACGAGCGCGCCGGCGAGGCGCACGCGGAGGTGCGCGCCCTGCAAGACGCGCGCTCGCGCGGCGCAAGGGTGCGCGGCGCGACGCTCTACGTCACGCTCGAGCCCTGCAACCACACGGGCCGCACCCCCCCCTGCACCGAGGCGATCCTCGAGGCCGGGGTGCGCCGGGTGGTGATCGCCGCGCTCGACCCCGACCCACGCGTCGACGGCAGCGGGGTGGCGCGCTTGCAAGCCGCCGGCGTCGAGGTGGTCACGGGGGTGCTCGCCGCCGAGGCCGAAGCGCAGAACGAAGTCTTTCGCACCGTGCACCTCCGGGGCCGCCCCTGGGTGCTCTACAAAACCGCGATGACGCTAGACGGCAAGATCGCTACCCGCACGGGGCGCTCGCGCTGGATCACCGGTCCGGCGGCGCGCGAGCGGGTGCAGCGCTGGCGCGCACACCTGAGCGCGGTCGCGGTCGGGGTCAACACCGTGCTCCTCGACGACCCGCTGCTCACCTGCCGCGTCCCGGGGGGGCACACCCCACACAAGGTCGTTTTCGACACCGTCGCGCGCACCCCCCCGACGGCGCAGCTCTTTCACCCCGACCCGCAGGGCGAGGCGGCGCGCGTCACGCTCTTTGTCACCGAGCGCGCGCCCGCGGCCCGGGTCGCGGCGCTACGCTACCGGGGCGCCGAGGTCGTCGTCCTCCCCGAGACGCGGGGCCGCGCCGACGTCCGTAGCGCCCTGGCGCACCTTAAAGAGGTGGGGGTGCAGACGCTCCTCCTGGAGGGGGGCGGCACCCTCGCGTGGTCGTTTTTCGAGGTGCAGGCGGTCGACCGCGTGGCGGTGTTTATCGGCCCCAAACTCCTGGGCGGCGGCGGGGCGAGCCCTCTGGGCGGGCTCGGCGTCACCGAGATGGAGCGGGCGATCACCTTGAGCGGTCTCACCACCGAGGAGGTCGGGGGGGATCTGCTGGTGACGGGGCGCGTGCACTACCCCGAGCCCGCCGACACCCCCGAACGCGAGCTGGCGCGGGAGGGGGCGTAGATGTTTACCGGTATCGTCGAAGAGGTCGGGCGCGTCGTGCACACCGAGCCCACCGAGGGCGCGGGCGGCGACCTGCGCGTTGTGATCGCGGCGCGCGCGGTGCTAGAGGGGCTCGAACTCGGCGACTCGGTCGCGGTTTCGGGCTGCTGCCTCACCGCCGTCGCGCTCGCCGAGGGGGCGTTTACCGTCGAGCTCTCCAAAGAGACCCTCGCCAAGACGGCGCCACGCTGGCACCCCGGCGCGCGGGTCAACCTTGAGCGGGCGCTGCAGCTAAGCGGGCGGCTGGGTGGACACCTGGTGAGCGGCCACGTCGAAGGGGTCGGTGAGGTGCGGCGGGTGCGGCGCGAACCGGGGGCGTACGTCCTCACCGTGCGCGCCCCCGAGGCGCTCGCCAAGTACCTCATTCCTAAAGGCAGCGTCACCGTCGACGGCGTGAGCTTGACCGTGGTCGACGTCGGCGGCCCCGGCGGTTCGTCCCCGGAGCTCGCCCCGACGGACTTTACCCTCTGGCTGATCCCGCACACGCTCGAGCTCACCACCTTAGGCGAGCTCGAGGTGGGCAGCCGCGTCAACCTCGAAGCCGACCTCATCGCCAAGTACGTCGAGCGCCTCACCCTGATGGGGGGCGCGTCCCTTACCCCACCAGCGGAGGAGCACGCGTGAGCGCCGAACCGATGCCCGCGACCCACCCCGACGACCTGCGCGCGCAGCTCGCCACGGTACCGGAGCTGCTCAATGAACTGCGCGCCGGCCGCCCCGTGATCATCGTCGACGACCCCGACCGCGAAAACGAGGGCGACCTGGTCATCCCCGCCGAAAAGGTCACCCCCGAGCTCATGGCGTTTACCATCAAGCACACCGGCGGCGTCGTCTGCCTCGCCATGACAAACGCGCTGGCCGACCACCTCGAGCTGCCCTTAATGGTCAAACACAACACCGCCAAACGCGAGACCGCCTACACCATCTCCATCGAGGCGCGTGAGGGGGTCACGACGGGGATCTCCGCGCGCGACCGCGCCACGACCATCTTGACGGTCGTTAAAGACGGCGTGCAGGCTTCCGACCTCGCCCACCCCGGCCACGTCTTCCCCTTGCGCGCGCGCGACGGCGGCGTGCTGCGCCGCGCCGGCCACACCGAGGCGGCCGTCGACCTCTGCCGCCTCGCAGGCTTTAAACCGGTGGGGGCAATTAGCGAACTTATCCACGACAACGGCGAGATGATGCGGCTGCCGGCGCTTTTGCAGTTCGCCGCCGAACACGGCCTCAAAGTCGGCACCATCGCCGACCTCATCGCCTACCGCTTGGGGCACGACAGCTTCGTCAAACGCGTCGCGAGCGCCAAGCTCCCGACCCCTTGGGCCGAATTTACCGTGGTCGGCTACAAGGACGAACTCAATAACAACGAGCACGTCGCGCTCGTTTTGGGTGACGTCGCGCGTGACGAAGCGGTGCTCGTGCGGATGCACTCGGAGTGCCTCACCGGCGACGCGCTGCACTCGCTGCGCTGCGACTGCGGTTTTCAGCGCGACGCCGCCCTGAAGATGATCGCCGACGCGGGTTGCGGGGTGCTGGTGTACTTGCGCCAAGAGGGGCGCGGCATCGGGCTGCTCAATAAGATCCGGGCCTACGCGCTGCAAGACGCGGGCGCCGACACGGTCGAAGCGAACGTGCAGCTCGGTTTTGCCCCGGACCTGCGCGACTACGGCATCGGCGCGCAGATCCTCCACGACCTCGGCGTGCGCCAGCTCAAGCTGCTCACCAACAACCCGCGCAAGGTCGTCGCGTTGGAGGGCTTTGGTATCGCGATCGCCGAGCGCGTCCCCTTGCACGTGGGGAAAAACCCCTACAATGAACGCTACCTCGCCACCAAACGCGATAAACTGGGGCACCTGGCGGAGAGTAGCGCCGCCGAAGCGGGGCACGCGGGGCAGCTCGCTCACCCGGATGCGCTCGCGGCAAAAGGCGGGGCGGGGTCCTAGGCGCTGCCCGGTCGGCGTACGCTTGGCTACCCGGGGCCGGCGCAGCTGGCCCTTGACCACACGAGGCATAGCGAGATCTTTGCAGAGGTGACCTGTGACGCTAACCTTTCTCGGACAGTCCGGCTTTCACGTGCAGATCGGCGAGCACAGCCTGCTCATCGACCCCTTTTTGAGCGGTAACCCGCTCGCCCAGGCCAAGCCAGACGACTTCTCCCCGACGCACATCCTCCTCACGCACGGCCACGCCGACCACTACGGCGACACCGAAACGATCGCCGCGCGCAGCGGCGCGACGGTCGTTTCAAGCTTTGAGATCGCCCAGTACGCCGCCCGAAAGGGCCTCGACGCCCACGGGATGAACGTGGGCGGCGCCTACGCGTTCCCCTTTGGTCGCGTGAAGTTCACCCCGGCGTGGCACTCGAACTCGCTCCCCGACGGCAGCTACGGCGGTATGCCGATGGGCCTCGTGCTGGAGGCGGCGGGCAAACGCGTCTACCACGCGGGCGACACGGCGCTCTTTGGCGACATGGCGCTCCTCGGGCGCGGCGGCCTCGACGTGGCGCTTTTGCCCATCGGCGACAACTACACCATGGGCCCCGACGACGCCACCGAAGCCATCAAGCTCTTAAAGCCCAAACGCGTCGTACCGATCCACTACAACACCTTCCCCCCCATTGAGCAGGACGCGGAGGCGTTTAAACGGCGCGCCGAGGCCGAGACGGACGCGGAGGTCGTAGTTTTACGTCCGGGCGAAGCGCTGGAGCTCTAACCCCGCGTGTCCGCCCCCCCCGATCACCCGCTGGGTTACCGCTTGCGCCGCCTTGTGGGTTCGGGCCGCACCGCGCACGTCTACGAGGCCGAAAGCCCCCTTTACGGGACGGTCGCGCTCAAGCTGCCACGCGACGAGCTCGAGCGCGACCCGGTGCTGCGGCGGATGTTCGAAAACGAGGTGCAGATGACCCTGGCGCTCTCGCACCCGCGCATCGTCGCGGCCTTGGCGGGGTACCCGACGGGGGCGGGGGCGCACTTGGCGCTCGAGTTCTGCGAGGGTAGCCTCGACGCCGCGCTCGGTGAGCCCCTGCCGCTCGCGAGCGCCTACCGGCTCGCTCTTGACGTCGCGCAGGGGCTCGCGCACAGCCACGAACGCGGCATCGTGCACCGCGACGTCAAACCCGCCAACGTCTTCGTCAAAGCGGGCCGCGCCAAGCTGGGCGACTTCGGTACGGGCTTTTTTATCGGCGACGCCTTTAGCGGCGAAGCGCAGCGCGCGCGCGTCGGCACCGCCTTCTACATGGCGCCGGAGACGTTTCGGGGGGCGAGCGCCAGCCCCAAGACCGACCTCTACAGCCTCGGCGTGCTCGCCTACGAGCTCATCGCCGGCAGACGCCCCTTTACGGGCGAGACGGCCGACGAGCTGATGCTGGCCCACACCTCCGGCGTCCCTTTGAGCCTCCGGCACCACCGCCCCGAGGTGAGCCCGGAGGTGAGCCGCGTCGTGGCGACCGCCATGGCCTACGACCCCGAAAAGCGCTACGAGAGCGTACGCGCCTTTGTCCTCGCCTTCGCCGCGGCCACCGGCCTCCCCCCCGACGACCCACCCCCCGCCCTCGGGCGCTCGAGCCGCCGGCCACACCTCCCGCTGCAACCGGGCGGCGCCGACGCCCCCCCCGAAGAGCCCCTCCCCAAAGGGCGCTTCGGTTGGCTCGGCCGCCGGCGCTCGTAGCTCTCACCCGCGGGTTGCGCCGCGCGGCGCGCCCCCGCCAGCGGCGTACCCCTCGCGACGTCCCCCCCAATCCTGAGTCGACTACTATGGATTGGTAGCTAGCTCACGCGCGCCCCCCAACCCCCTGTGTATACTTAAACTCGGAACGAGTCCTAAAAAGGACCACCCACCCGCTATTCCCACACGCCACCAAACGAGGTGAACATGAACGCACTTGAAATCCGCAACCTGCACGCCAGCATCGGCGGTGAACCGATCCTTCGGGGGGTCAACCTCATCGTGCCGCGCGGCGAGGTGCACGCGCTCATGGGCCCCAACGGCTCGGGCAAGTCCACCCTGTCCAAGGTCATCGCCGGCGACCCGACCTACGAGGTCACCGAAGGGGACGTGCTGGTCGACGGCGAGAGCATCTTGGAGCTCGAGCCCGACGAACGCGCCCGCAAGGGGCTCTACCTGGCGTTCCAGTACCCCGTCGAGGTGCCGGGCGTCTCGATGGCCAACTTTTTGCGCCTAGCGCTTAACGCCCGCCGCGCCGAGGGCGACGAAGTCGGCGTGATGGAGTTTTACAACAAGGTCCAGCGCGCCGTCAAAGAGCTCAACTGGGACGAAAACATCTTGGAGCGCTACCTCAACGAGGGCTTTTCGGGCGGTGAGAAAAAGCGCAGCGAGGTCCTGCAGATGCTCGTTTTGGAGCCCAAGTACGCGCTTCTCGACGAGACCGACTCCGGCCTCGACGTCGACGCCTTAAAGGTCGTCTCGCAAGGGGTGAACGCCGCGCGCGGCCCCGAGTTCGGCGCTCTGGTCATCACCCACTACCAGCGCCTGCTCAACTACATCGTGCCGGACAAGGTGCACGTGATGTACAAGGGTCAGATCATCCGTGAAGGCCCCAAAGAGCTCGCTGTCGAACTCGATCAGCGGGGTTACGACTGGATTCGCGAAGAGGTTGCGGCTTAGGGTCGCGGAAAGGACATTATGTCTGACGCTACTAGCTTGCAAGGGATGCAGCACGAGCGGCAGTACGAGTTTAGCCTGCCGGAGAACTACTTTTTCCGCTCCGAAAAGGGCCTCAACCGCCGCGTCATCGAGCAGATCTCCTACCACAAAAACGAACCTCAGTGGATGCTCGACTTTCGGCTCCGCGCGCTCGAGATCGCCGAGAAAAAGGGCCGGCCGAAGTGGGGCCCTGACCTAAGCGCGCTGAACTTCGATGACATCTACTTCTATATCCGCCCGCAAGACCGCAAGGGCACCAACTCGTGGGACGACGTCCCCGAAGAGGTGCGCGAGACCTATCGCCGCTTGGGCATCCCCGAAGCCGAGCAGAAGGCGCTCGCGGGGGTCGGCGCGCAGTACGAGTCCGAGATGGTCTACCACTCGCTGAAAGAGGAGTGGGAGAAAAAGGGCGTCATCTTCGTCGACACCGACACCGGGCTGCAGGAGTACCCCGAGCTCTTTAGGGAGTACTTCGCGACGGTCGTGCCGCCCGAAGACAACTACTTCGCGGCGGTCAACTCGGCGGTGTGGTCGGGTGGGTCGTTCGTCTACGTCCCGGCCGGCGTCGAGATCGAGGTGCCCTTGCAGGCGTACTTCTTGATCAACGCGCAGAGCATGGGGCAGTTCGAGCGGACCCTGATTATCGGCGAAGAGGGCTCGAAGTTCCACTACATCGAGGGCTGCACCGCGCCCACCTACAACTCCGACTCGTTCCACTCGGGCGTTATCGAGATCATCTGCAAAGAGGGCTCGCAGGTGCGCTACTCGACCATCCAGAACTGGTCGCACAACGTCTACAACCTCGTCACGCAGCGCGCGCTGGTCCACAAAGACGCCTCGATGGGGTGGCTAGACGGCAACCTGGGCTCCAAGGTCACCATGAAGTACCCCTCGTGCTACCTCCTCGAGGAGGGCGCCAAGGGCGAGGTCTTGTCGATCGCGTTTGCCGGTAAGGGGCAGCACCAAGACGCCGGCGCCAAGATGATCCACGCGGCGCCCTACACGAGCAGCAGCGTGGTCTCGAAGTCGATCTCCAAAGACGGCGGCCGCAGCTCGTACCGCGGTCTCGTCGAGATCCACGAAGGCGCCACGAACGCCCGCTCCAACGTCGAGTGCGACGCCCTGCTCTTAGACGAGCGCGCGAAAACGGACACCTACCCCTACATCGAGATCAACGAAAAAACCGCCCACGTCGGTCACGAGGCGACGGTCTCGAAGATGAACGACGAGCAGATCTTCTACCTGCAGTCGCGCGGGCTCGAGGAGGACGAGGCAGCGGCGTTGATCGTCCGTGGCTTTTTGGAGCCGGTCGCCAAAGAGCTGCCCCTGGAGTACGCGGTCGAGCTCAACCGGCTGATCGAGCTCGAGATGGAAGGTTCGGTCGGCTAGAGTTAGAGTTGCCCGGAGGGAGGGCGTCGGTACGGGTCGCCCCTCCCTCTTAGCCAGAACGGTGCCAGAGGGGGTCCCTTATACGATGAGCTTCGAGGACGTCAAAACTCAAGCTTTAACCCTTCCCCTTAAGGAGCGGGCCGCACTCGCCGAGGCGCTCCTCAAGACGCTCGCGGCGCCCTCTCAAGAGGAGCTCGCGGCACTTTGGGTCGAGGAAGCCGAGCGGCGCCTACGTCTCGTCGAGGAGGGCAACCTACCGGTCGTCATGGGCGAGGAAGCGCGCGGGCGTGTTCGAGACGTTCCGTGAGGCTTATACCGAAGCGGCGTTAGAAGAACTCCTTGAGATTGAAGCCTATCTAGAGGCGCAGAGTTCGGGGCTCGGAAAAACGTTTCGCAGCGAGTTTAGCGCCACGGTTGACCTACTCCTCGAGTTTCCCGAAGCGGCCCCGGTTGTCAGCCCGAGGGGTATCCGGCGCCGGTTGCTCCCTCGCTTTCCTTACGCCATCCTCTACGTTTTGACGAAAGACCTTCTACTCATTCTGGCTGTCGCGCACACGAGCCGAGCGCCCGACTACGGTAAGGACAGGTTCTAGGGGGCTGCGTGCTACGCACAACGCACCCACGACGGACCGATGCTGACGTGCAATGCGCGCCGCCAAACGCGAGACGCTTTGAAAGAGGACATCATGAGCCTAACTGACACACTCTCCCCCGAACTCGTCGAGGGGATCATCCAACAGCACGAGGAGCCCGCGTGGCTCGCTTCGGAGCGCCGCGCGGCGTGGCGCACCTTTGAGGCCCTCCCCTGGCCCACCAACCGCGACGAAGCGTGGCGCTACACCCAGCTGGAGCGCTTTTCGCTGGCGGGTTTGGAGCTCGTCACCGCGCCCCGCGACCGGGCCGTCTCGGAGCGCATCACGATGCGCATCACCGACTCCGACGCCGAGGGGGCGCTCGTCTACAAGGGCGGCGAGGCGATCTACCGCGACTCGAAGCTCAAAGAGGCGGGGGTCATCTTTACGGACCTGCGCACCGCCCTTAAAGAGCACGAGGCGCTTGTGAGAGCGCACCTCTACAGCGTCGTCAACGCCACGCAGTCGAAGTACGCGGCGCTGAGTGCCGCTCTATGGCAAAACGGCACCTTCTTGTTTGTCCCCAAAAACACCGAGGTCAAGCTGCCCTTGGGCGCCTTTCACACCGCCGACGCGGGCGGGCTCACGGCGCCGCGGACGCTTATCGTCCTAGAGCCCAACGCGCACGCCACCTTTATCGACGAGTACACCTCCGACGAGTTCGGCGAGCGGCTCTTCGCCTCGGGCTCGGTGGAGATTATCCTCCAAGACGGCGCCAAGCTGCGCTACGTCTCCCTGCAAAACTGGAGCCGCACGGTCGCGCACGTAAGCCGCATCCGGGCGCACCTCGAGCGCAACAGCCGTCTGGAGTCGCTGACCGTCTCCCTGGGCGCCGACGCCGCTCGCGCCGAGGTCGAGTGCGTGATGGCCGGCCCCGGCTCCGAGTCCGAGATGCTGGGGCTCTACTTCGCCGACAAAGGCCAGCACTTCAACCAGTACACCCTGCAGCACCACGCCGCCGATCACGCGCACTCCGACCTCCTCTTTAAGGGCGCGCTGCGCGACGCCTCCACCGCGGTCTACTCGGGGCTCATTCAGGTCGACGAGGGCGCCCAGAAGACCGACGCCTACCAGACCAACCGCAACCTGCTCCTAGACGCCGCGTCCGAGGCGGTCTCGATCCCGCAGCTCGAGATCGGCGCCAACGACGTGCGCTGCTCGCACGGTTCGACCGTCTCGCCGGTTCCCGAGGATCAGCGCTTTTACCTGATGAGCCGCGGTCTCCGCCCCGAGGTCGCCGAGCACGTGCTCGTCACGGGCTTTTTGCACGAGGTCACGAGCCGCGTGACGCTGCCCAAGGTCGCCGAGTACGTCGAGCGCGTCGTGCAGGCCAAGCTCGGCGTGCCAGGGGTCGACGAGAAGCTTTAGAGCGATGAGCATGAGCAATGAGTCGATAGCAAGCACTCATTGCTCGCTGCTCGGTACTCGTTGCTACCTATGACTGAGAACCTCATCGACGTCGGCGCCGCGAGCGACTTTCCGGACAACACCATGCACCCGCTCGAGCTCGCCGGGCGCAGCGTGCTCCTCGTGCATCAGGGCGGGCGCTTCTACGCGCTCGAAAACCGCTGCACCCACAAGGCTTATCCCCTGCACACGGGGGAGCTTTTGGAGGGCGCGGTCAAGTGCGAGTGGCACGGGGCGAAGTTCAACTTAGAGACCGGTAAGCCCACCCTCCCCGCCGTCAAAAAGGTGCGGCTTTACGACGTGCGCGTCCAGGACGGGCGCGTGTTGGTCGCCATCCAGGAGGCCTAGGGGTTTTCTGTAGGGCAGCCTAATGTTGACGGTCTCAGCTCTCTGCTAGCGTCATGTGCAGACCGACCGCGCAGGGGTCATGAGCGGGCGTAAAACCGCTTTCGGAACCCCCCGAAAGCGCGCGAGCAGAGGCCTCAACCCTTTTGCGCAACGAGAAGGAGACGCGATGAAAAAACTGGCTCTAGCCCTCGGAACGACCCTCGTCGTGGGTGGTGCGCTCGCCCAGACGTCGTTCCCCGACGTTCCCGAAGACAACTTCGCCGCCGAGGCGGTCGCCGAGCTCGTCGAACTCGGCATCCTCACCGGCTTTCCGGATGGCACCTTTCGCGGCAACGAAGCCTTCACCCGCTACCAGGCCGCCATCGTCATCAGCCGCCTTTTAGACGTGCTCGAGGAGAACGCGGCGGCCGCCAGCGCGCTGAGCGAAGAGGACCTGGCGACGCTGAATAACGCCGTGCAGGAGCTCTCGACTGGCCTCGACGAGCTGTTCGCGCGCGTCGAAGCGCTCGAGGCGGCCGCGCCGGACGCCGACGCCACCGCCCTCAGCGAGGAGGTCAGCGCCCTTGGTGAGCGCCTGGGTGCCCTCGAGGCGGCGGGCCCTGATACCGCCCTGGCCGAGCAGCTCGCGGCGCTCGAGGAGCGCGTCGCCGCGCTCGAGGCGGCCGGCGCCGAAGCCCCCGCGGTCGACGTCGCCGCGCTCCAGGAGCAGGTCACGGCGCTTAACGCGCAGGTCAACGACCTGCAGGCGCGCCTCGAGGCGGCGCCGGCCCCCGAAGCGGAGCTCGACGTGACGGAAGCGGCACCGGAGGAACCCGCGGTCGACCTCACCGCGCCGGTCGCTGCCCCCGCGGCGGTGACGGCTCCCGAGCGCGGCAAGTTCTTCCTCGGTTTGGGCTCCTTTTACGAAACCGACAGCGCCGACATCGGTTCGCGCTTCCGCCCCCGCGTCACGCTGGGCCTCGACGACCTCGTGGCGGGCTTCGGGCTCCGAGCGACCGCCGACTACGGCCGTCAGACGCTCATCGAAGCGGGTTCGCTCGCCTTCTCGGGTCACCTGACCTACACCCTCGGGGTGAGCGCCGTGAGCGCCTACCTCGGCGTCGGCGGCGGGTACCAGTTCCCCGACCTGCTCTTTGTCACCAACACCTTCGAGGGTCCCTTCGCGGGGGCGCTCCTCGGCGCGGAGTTCGGCACGGGTCCCGTCACCTTCTTCGTCGAAGGGACCGCCGACTACTACCTCGACGGCGCGCCGGCCGAGGGTTACAACCAGCTCTACCCGACGATCGCCGCCGGGTTGAACCTCCGCCCGTAAGCTACCTCGGGCGTCCTCGAGCACCCCTCCGGGGGTGCTTTTTTTGTGCCTTTGGTACCTTTGGTACCGCGGTCGGGGCCGCGAGCTTTGTGCCGGGCGCACACCGTGCACTGCACCCTAGCCGAGACGCCGCCACCGCTTTACCCTGCACTAGGGAAGGAGCGTCGCGCTCGCGGTGTGAACCTCGAGCACCGAACTCCGCGCCGCAGGAGCGCACGCTTTCATCACGGGCAGCAGCATCTCAAGCGGTTGGTGCGCCGGGCTCCGAGCTTCGGCCCACCGACTATAGGAGGCGACGTGAGTTACGCCAGAGCGCGACTCTACCTCGGCATCAGCTGCGTCGGCATGTGGACCGTGCTGTCGCTTTTTCTGCTGGGTTTCAGGGTGCCCGAACGGGTGTTTTCGGTCTCCACCCTCCCCTCGTGGAGCGACCTCACCCAGCTCGTCGGCGCCACCTTCGTCTACGCCTTTCTCCAGGGCGCTTTCGACCTCTTCGGGGGCTACGTCTTGCCCAAAGAGTACGGCCGCAGCGATGAGGCGCTCAGCACCTTTATGCTGCGGTGGTTCCGGGGGGCCGCGCTGCACGGCGCGCTGCTCGTGCTCTTCGGCCTCGCGCTCCTTAACGCCAGCCGCCTAGGTGGGTTCGCCCTCGCGCTCGCCCTCTTCTTGGCGCTCAGCGCGCTCCTCGTCTGGGGGCAGGTGCCCCTGGCCAAACTCGTCGGTGGGCTCAGCGCGGCGCCGCACAGAGCGCCGCAAGGGGCGCTCGTGCTGCGCGCGCCTCAACGCCACTTTACCGGCGGCGTCGCCGGGCCCCCGCGGCGCTCGCGCGTGGTGCTGCCCGAAGCGTGGGGGCGCGACCCCGGGGGCGCCGCCTACGACGCCCTCGTGCGGCGCAAGGAGGCGCTGCTGGCGCGCGGCGCCTACGCCCGGGGGCTGCTGCTCGCGCTCGGCTGGAACACCGTCGGCTTCGCCCTCGCGTACGCCGCCGCGGGCGGGGCTGCGCACGTCGCGGGGCTCGTTTCCCTGAGCCTCTGGTCGACGCTCTGGGCGTTCATCGGCTTGCTGCTGCTACCGACCCCCTCGCGCGTCGGCGTCTTCGCGGCCGACCGCTACGCGCTCGAGGCGGGCGTCGACCGGGCCGCGCTCGCGAGCGCCCTCGTGCGCCTCGAGCGCGACCAAGACGACGAACCGAGCCGTCCCAAGGGCGTCGAGACGATTTTTCACCCGATCCCCGCCACCCAGCGGCGCCTGGCGGCGTTGGCCGCGAGCGGGCCCGCGCCCGCCGAGCATTGGGCCCCCTGGCACCCCGCGCGGCTCGCCCTCTTCCTCGCCTGGGCGAACCTCAGCCTGCTCTCGCGGGCGGTGCACTGCAACATCGGGCGGCCCGAGGTGTGGGTGTTTTTGCCGAGCGACTAGCCCCGCGCCGGGACGCTACGTAGCGGCGACCAGCACCGTCGCGCGCGCCTGCACGTGGTCGGGCGCCAACCCCTCGCTCGTTTTAAACCCCACCCCGACGCGGTCTTCGGGGAGCCCTAGAAGCGCCGCGACGCGCCCGGTGATCGCCGCGCGGTGCGGGCCCAGCTTCGGCGCGTCGAGCGTGACGGTGAGCGCGGCGTTGACGAGCTCCCCCCCCCGCGCGCGCACCTCGGCGAGCGCGCGCCGCACGATCTCGCGGCTGTCCAGGTCGCTAAACGCCGGGTCCGAAGGGGGGAAAAAGTCGCCGATGTCGCCCAAGGCGAAGCTCGAGAGCAGCGCGTCGGCGAGCGCGTGCAGCAGCGCGTCGCCATCCGAGTGGGCGACCGCCCCCCGCGGGCTCGGAAGCTCGACGCCCCCCAATACGAGGGGCCGCCCCGGGGCCAAACGGTGGGCGTCCTCACCGAAGCCGATCCTCAACGTGACCATACGCCAGTCTACGCGACGTCACCACCCTGCGCCCCTCATACCGCCCGCGCACGTCTGAAAGGTCGCGAGCGCGCGGTAAACTCTCCTTATGCCCGCTGCTCACCCGCACGCGGTGGGGCGCGCCGTGCGCGTCCGCCTCACCCGCGACGACGTGATGTACTACACCTGGGTGCAGGCGCTCGCCCGCCCCGTGCTCCCCTTTCTCCTCTACAGCTTCGTGCTGCTGACGTTCGCCAGCATCCTAGGGCTCTGGCCCGCCGGACGCGCCTTCGCCCTCGCCGCCCTCGTCCCCTTGCTCGGTTACCTGCTGTGGGTGTGGCTCGTAGGGCGCGGGCTCTGGAGCAAGTACCCGCAGCTGCGCGCGCCGCGCACCTACCGCTTTGACGAGGCGGGTTACACCATCCAGACGCCCGAAAACACCGTGAAGGTGCGCTACGACGAGCTGTCGCGTTTGGTGAGCTCGAGGCGCGCGCTCTACTTGGTCCGCCGCGACGGCAGCGCCGACATCCTGCCGCGCAGCGCCCTACCCGAGGGGCTCGAGGGGTGGTTGCAAGCAAAGGTGCCGGAGACGGAACGCTCGAGCTTTCTCTAGGCGGCGAGCGTGCGGCTAGCTGGTAGACCGCCGCTGTTTCCAGGGCATCGGTAGCCAGGAGTTACGGCACCAGGAGATGCCGGTCTCACCCGCAGGGTAGCGGGATGTCACCCGCTCATGCTTTAAAGCTAGCAGTTGCCTCAACGCTTCGACGCTCTGGCCGGTCGTTGCGCCCTGCCGTGAGCGTGGGCGCGCGAGACGCGTTGGGGAAGTTCGGCAGGTCGCCCAAGAAAGGTTAGACAAAGCGAGCGGATCCCTCCAGAACCCGCTCGCTACGGGCGCAGCTACAGCTAGCAGCTACAGCTAGTCGTGCGCGTGCGCCGCCCCCGCGCCGCGCGGGTAGCGGATGTTTTCGACGAACTCCTGCAGCTCCACGGGCGGCGGCGCGGTCATCCGCGAGACGATGTAGGTGACCAGGAACGATAGCGCCATCCCCACCGGGCCGATACCCTGCGCCGTGATCCCGAAGAGAAAGGGCTCCATACCCAAAATCCGCGGCGCGGTCAGGATGATGTAGGTCGCGGTAAAGATGATGCCGACGAGCATCCCCGCGATCGCCCCCTGCTTGTTCGTGCGTTTGTCGAAGATGCCCAGCACGATCGCCGGGAAAAAGCTCGCGGCGGCGAGCCCGAAGGCGAACGCGACCACCTCCCCGACGAAGCCCGGCGGGTTGATCCCGAGGTACCCCGCGACCAGGATGCCGAGCAACACCGAGATGCGCGCCACGATGAGCTCGTTGGCCTCCGACGCGTTGGGGTTGATAAAGCGCTTGTAGATGTCGTGCGAAAACGACGAGCCGATGACCAACAGCAGCCCCGAAGCGGTCGAGAGCGCCGCCGCCAGGCCACCTGCGACGACGATGCCGATGACCCACCCCGGCAACCCGGCGATCTCGGGGTTGGCGAGCACGATGATGTCGGGGTTGATGGTGAGCTCGTTGTCGGGGCCGGCGGTGTAGGTCACGATGCCGTCGCCGTCGAGGTCGTTAAAGGTGAGCAGCCCGGTCGCTTCCCAGTTGCGCACCCACTCGGGAAGGTCGGCGTAGGGCTGCCCGGAGACCGTTTGGATCAGGTTGTAGCGGGCAAAAGCGGCCACGGCGGGCGCCGAGGTGTAGAGGATGGCGATAAAGAGGAGCGCAAAAAACCCCGTCCAGCGCGCGCCGCGCACGCTTTTGGAGGTGTAAAAGCGGATGATCACGTGCGGCAGCCCGGCGGTCCCGCACATGAGCGAGGCGGTGATCAAAAAGACGTTGAGGCCGCTTATGTTGGTAAAAGGCGAGGTGTACTCGCCGAAGCCGAGGTCGACCTCGATGCCGTCGAGCCGCGAGGCGATCTCACCGAACGCCAGCTGCGGCACCGGGTTGCCGGTGAGCGTGAGCGCGATGGCGACCGCCGGGATGGTGTAGGCGATGATCAAGACGAGGTACTGCGCGACCTGCGTGTAGGTGATCCCCTTCATCCCCCCCAGCACGGCGTACAGGGCGACGATGACCATCCCGACGATCACGCCGATGGCGAGGTCGACCTGCAAAAAGCGGCTGAAAGCGATGCCGACCCCGCTCATCTGCCCAGCGACGTAGACGAACGAGATGACGATCGCGCAGAGCGCTGCGACGACGCGCGCAGTCCCCGAGTAGTAGCGGTCGCCGATAAATTCGGGGACGGTGAACTTGCCGAATTTGCGCAGGTAGGGGGCGAGCAGCAAGGCGAGCAGGACGTAGCCGCCGGTCCACCCTAGGAGGTAGATGGCGCCGTCGAAGCCCAGGAACGAGATCAGCCCCGCCATCGAGATAAACGACGCCGCGCTCATCCAGTCGGCGGCGGTCGCCATGCCGTTAAAGACCGAGGGCACCCCCTGCCCGGCGACGTAAAAACCCGAGGTGGTCGACACGCGCGACCAGATGGCGATGCCGATGTACAGGCCAAAGGTCAGAACGATAAAGACGAGGGTCCAAAGCTGCACGTTGGTCATCGCCTACTCCCCCACATCGAACTCGTCGTCGAGACGGTTCATACGCACGGCGTAGATCAGGATCAGGAGGACAAAAACGTAGATCGCACCGTTTTGAGCGATCCAGAAGCCCAGCGGCGCGCCGAGAAAGGTGTAGGCGTTCAGCGCCGGGGCGAAGATAATCGCCAACACGTAGCCGGCGATGAACCAGATCGCCAGGAGCGTCAGCGTGAGACTGAGGTTGCGCCGCCAGTAGGCGTCGAGGGTCGCCTGATCGGCGCGCGGCGCCGGACCTTTGGAGGCGGGGCGAGAGGTTTTGGGCGAGCTTTCGGGGCGAACCACCACGCGGCTCGCGCGTCTTTTTTTATCGCTCATCTTCTTGCTGCTCACAACGTCTCCTTCGCTGCTCGTGCTCGGTGCTCGTCGTCGGGTGCTTGTCGTCGGGTGCTTGTCGGGCCGAGGGCTCAGGACTCGAGCGTCGAGGTGTCGCCCGGGTCCTGCCCGAGCGCCTGCGCCCTCAGCAGGCGGCGCATGATCTTGCCGCTTCTCGTTTTGGGTAGGGTCTCTACAAGGTGAACCTCCGCGGGGGCGGCGATAGCGCCCAGTTCGTTCCGTACGTGCTCGGTGAGCGCCTCCGGGGAGGCCGTCTGGCCGCTGCGGAGCACCACGAAGGCGACGATGGCCTCCCCTTTGAGCTCGTCGGGGACGCCGATCACCGCCGCTTCGGCGACAGCCGGGTGCGACACCAGGGCCGACTCGACGTCGGCGGTGCCGATGCGGTGCCCCGCGACGCTCAAGACGTCGTCGGCGCGGCCCAAGACGCTAAAGCGGCCCGCCTCGTCGCACACGGCGACGTCGCCCGTGAGGTAGTAGCCGGGAAACTCGAGCCACGCCGCCTCGTAGCGCTCCGGAGCGCCGTGGATGGTGCGCAAAAGGTTAGGAAAGGGGCGCGTCAGCGCGAGCAGCCCCCCCTCGTTGGGCGGCAGCCGCTCGCCCGTCTCGCTCAAGACGGCCGCCTCGACCCCCAGGACGGGGCGTCCGACAAAACCGGGTCTGTACGCCTGCGTAGGGAAGGTCCCCAGGGTCGGCGCGCCCGTCTCGGTCTGCCACCAGTTGTCGCGGACCATCCCGTGGTCGCCCATGAGGTGCGTCTGCGCCCAGCGAAACGCTTCGGGGTTCAACGGTTCGCCGGCGACCGCCAGGAGCCGCAACGTGTCTAGGTGTCGGCCCCGCAAGGGCTCCTCGCCGTAGCGCATCCACATCCGCACGACCGTCGGGGCGGTGAGGATCGCCGTGACGCCGTAACGCTCGACGATCTCCCAAGCGGCGCCGGGGTGCGGGGTGTCGGGGGCGCCCTCGCGGAAGATCGTGGTGAGGCCGTTGACGAGCGGCGCGTAGGCGATGTACGAGTGGCCGACCGCCCAACCGATGTCGCTCATGTTCCAGAAGACATCGTCCTCGTCAAGGTCGTAGAAGGTGCGCAGCTGGTGCGCCGTGCCGACCATGTAGCCGCCGTGGACGTGCACCACGCCTTTGGGTTTGCCGGTGGTGCCCGAGGTGTAGAGGATGTAGAGCGGGTGCTCGGCGTCGACGACTTCGGCGTCGCAGTGCGGCGGCTCCTCCAACAGGCGTTCCCAGGGCACCTCGAGCCCCTCTAGGGGCGCCTCACCCTGCGCCGCCTCGCGCGCTTCGCGCCGAAAGACCACCACGTGCTCGACGAACTCGAGCGGCCGAACGGCGCTCCGCGCGATGGTGAGCAGGTCCACGCGTTTGCCCCGCCGGTAGCCCACATCGCCGGTGATCACGACCTTGGCCTGCGCGTCCTCGATGCGCGCCCTTAGGGCGCCCGCGGCGAACCCCGCGTAGACGACGCTGTGGACCGCGCCGATGCGGGCGCAGGCGAGCATGGCGATGACGCCCTCTAGGGTGAGCGGCATGTAGATGAGCACCCGGTCGCCCTTGACGACGCCCAAACGCCTCAAGCCGTTGGCGACGCGGCTCACCTGCGCGAGCAGCATCCCGTAGGTGAGCGCCCGCTCACGGCCGTCCTCGCCCAGCCACAAGTAGGCGAGCTTGTTCTTCTTCCCCGCCGCGACGTGCCGGTCGAGGGCGTTCAGGGTGATGTTGGTCGTTGCCCCCACGAACCAGCGGTGGTGGACGCCGTCCCACTCGAGCACCCGCTGCCAAGGCGTCACCCAGGAGAACGCCTCGGCGACCTCGGCCCAGTAGCCTTCGGGGTCCCCTAACGAGCGGCGGTACTGCGCCTCGTAGTCTTGCAGCGTGGCGCGCTCGCGCACCGCTCGAGGTGGCGCTACCTCGTCTTGGTGCGCTGCGAGCGTTTCGAGCTTCGCCATTCTCACCCGACCCCTTCTTTGCATCCCTCCGTCGGCTCCACCGAGAGAGGGGAGGTGCGTTGTGCTCCCCAAGGTGTGGCGTGTGTCAGTTGTTACATTTACACACTGTCTTGCTTCTTGAGAGAAGCTTAACGTGATGCTTTGCCGACGTCAAGCAACTTTTTGCAGCTTTTGGGGTGTAAAACCGGTCGTGTTACACACCCTCGTGCATAGCCTTGCAGGGTCGCCGATCGCGCCCGCGCCTGTTAGGATAGGCGCACGCAAGCTGCACCGGGGCGACGGAAGCTAGTAGCGCGACGCGTAACGGATGGGGCGCTGTCTGGCACCACCCGTCACGTGGCCCTTACCGACGCCACCGGCTGCCGACGACGCTGCGTGAGCGCAAGCACCTGCCGGTTCCGGCTGCCGGATCGGCGCGAAGCGTACGCGGCGGGAAAGGGGACGTATGGCAAGCATCGAATCGGTCATGCAGGAGGGGCGCCGCTTTCGCCCGCCCGAATCGTTTAGAGCGCGCGCTAAACTCAAAGACGCCGCCGACTACGAGCGCCTCTACCGCCAGTCGCTCGACGATCCCGAAGGCTTCTGGGGGGCCGTGGCGAACGAGCTGCACTGGTTTAAACCCTGGGAGCGGGTGCTCGAGTGGGAAGAGCCGTTCGTCAAATGGTTCGTGGGCGGCCAGACGAACCTCTCGTACAACTGCCTCGACCTGCAGGTCGAGAGGGGCCGCGGCGACAAAAAGGCCATCTTGTGGGAAGGCGAGCCGGGCGACACGCGCACCTACACCTACCGCGAGCTCTTGGCCGAGGTCTCCAAACTCGCAAACACCCTCAAAGGGCTCGGCGTCGGCAAGGGCGACAAGGTCGCCATCTACCTGCCCATGATCCCGCAGGCGGTCATCGCCATGCTCGCCTGCGCCCGCATCGGCGCGGTCCACAGCGTCGTCTTCGGCGGGTTTTCGTCGGCGGCGCTCGCCGACCGGGTCAACGACGCGCGGGCCAAAGTCATCATCACCGCCGACGGGGGCTACCGGCGCGGGAGCGTCTTCGCCCTCAAACCGCTCGTCGATGAAGCTTTGGAGCGCTGCGAGAGCGTCGAGCACGTCATCGTCGTGCGGCGCGGCGAGAACGACGTGCAGATGCAGCCGGGGCGCGACCGGTGGTACCACGAGCTGATCGAGAGCGCCTCTGACGTGTGCCCCGCCGAACCTATGGACGCCGAGGACCCGCTCTTTATCCTCTACACCTCGGGTTCGACCGGCAAACCCAAGGGGGTGCTGCACACCACCGGCGGCTACCAGACCTACACCTACCTGACGGTCAAATACATCTTCGACCTCCGTGACGACGACCTCTACTGGTGCCCGGCCGACGTCGGTTGGATCACCGGGCACTCGTACATCGTCTACGGGCCGCTCTTAAACGGCGTGACGCAGCTGATGTACGAGGGGGTTCCCACCCACCCCGCCCCCGACCGCCACTGGGAGATGGTCGCGCGCTACGGCGTCACCATCTACTACTACGCGCCCACGGCCATCCGCGCCTTTATGAAAGCGGGCGAAGAGTACCCCAAAAAGCACGATCTCTCGTCGCTCCGGCTTTTGGGCACAGTCGGCGAACCCATCAACCCCGAGGCGTGGATGTGGTACCACCGCGTCATCGGCGGGGAGCGCTGCCCCATCGTCGACACCTGGTGGCAGACCGAGACGGGCGGCATCATGATCACCACGCTGCCCGGGGTCCACGACACCAAACCCGGTTCGGCCGGCAAACCCTTTTTCGGCGTCGACGCGGCCGTGATGGACCTAGAGGGCAACGAGCAGGAGGCGGGGAGCGGCGGCTACTTGGTCATCAAACGCCCTTGGCCGAGCATGCTCCGCACCGTCTACGGCGACGACGACCGCTACCGCGCGCAGTACTGGAGCGAGATCCCGCACGTTTACTTCGCGGGCGACGGCGCGCGGCGCGACGACGAGGGGTACTTCTGGATCATGGGACGCGTCGACGACGTGGTCAACGTCTCCGGCCACCGCCTCGGCACCGCCGAGATCGAGTCGGCCCTGGTCTCCCACCCGGCTGTCGCCGAGGCCGCCGTGGTCGGCCGCCCCGACGAGGTCAAGGGGCAGGCCATCGTCGCTTTTGTCACCTTAGAGGGTAAGCGCGAGGGCTCGGAAGCGCTCTACCAGGAGCTGCGCGCGCACGTCACCAAAGAGATCGGCGCCATCGCCCGCCCGGATGACATCCGCTTCGCCGACGCGCTGCCCAAAACGCGCAGCGGCAAGATCATGCGGCGGCTTCTGCGCAACATCGCCGCGGGCGAGGAGGCCTCGGGCGACATCAGCACGCTTGAAGACAAGGGCGTGGTGGAGAAGCTGCTGCGGCCGGGGGTGAGTAGATAGAGTTCGAATAAACGAGGCGGGGCGAGCACTCCGTAAAAGTGCTCGCCGTCGTAATCTTTATGAATGTCGCAAGCGAAGTTGCCGGAATATGCTGCACAGGCAAAGAAAAGAGTCGATGCTTTCAGAGCCTCGCTTGAAGAAGAGTCTGACCGAGGGCTCGTCCTGGTAGGAGGCGCATTTCTGGAAGAAGAGCTTAAGGAACTACTCCGCGTATACTTCGCTTTGCAACGAAGATTGCTCAACCCTGCTTCACAATCGGCACAGGAACTTGAAAATACAGTCAAAAGTTTGTTCAGCTTTCAAGGAGGAGGTCCCCTCAGTACTTTCGCTGGAAAGTCAAACCTGGCTTATGCTTTAGGGCTACTCGAGAAATACGAGTTCCGCTCTCTTGGCAGCTTCAGTAAGCTCCGTAACAAGTTTGCTCACAACATCGAAAGTAATACTCTCCAAAGCCCACAGGTTGTTGATCTGGTCAAAAATTTTCTTGATTCTAAAAAGGTGGAGCGTGATGCGGTAGCTGACCGAGTAGCTAAACTGGCGTACCAGCTTATCGCGCGGACGGTCATCTTGAGCCAAGACGACTTACCCGCTGAAACAACACTGCAGCTTCTGGGTTTTGCTAGAGGAGACCCTTACGGCCTCAGCCAAAAAACCTAATGTGATGATGGTGGTGCGGATAGAGGTACATCCCTTCGCGACGCTGCTCGGGTGGGCGCGGGCGGGCGGGGTGATCCGAAAGATTAACCTGCTGGTGCGAACGGACAACGTCCGCGCGCGCCCTCTACCTGCGCAAAGGGTTCGTCGTCGAGGGCACTGTGCGCCGAGGGTTCTACGTGGATGACACGTTCCACGACCTCTACGCGATGGGCCTCGAGCTTTAGCGGGACCTTGGTTCGCCCAGCTCGAGCACTATACTTAGGGCCATGCAGCTTCTCAGCGTCAACGTTGGTCAGGCCAGGGCGATCGTGGCCAAGAGCGGGCGCTCGGGTATCTTCAAACGCGCTACTACAGAACGGGTGCGGGTGACCCGTGACGGCCTCCTGGGCGACACGATCTGCGACACCGAGAACCACGGGGGACCGGACCAAGCGGTCTACCTCTACGGCGCCCCGGACTACGCGTGGTGGTCCGAGCAGTTGGGGCGAACGCTGGCGCCCGGCACCTTCGGTGAAAACCTCACGGTGAGCGGCCTAGAAAGTGCCACGTTACAGGTAGGCGACCGGTTCAGGGTCGGGGAGGTGGTGCTCGAGGTGACCGCCCCGCGCATCCCGTGCGTCACCCTTGCGGTGCGGATGGGGGACCCGGCTTTCGTGAAGCGCTTCCGCCACGCCGAGCGCCCCGGCGTCTACTGCCGCGTGTTGCACGAGGGGGACGTGTGGGCGGGCGCCGAGGTGCGGCTCGAGCCCTACACGGGGGCTACCGTAGGGGTGCTCGAGCTGTTTCGCGACTTTTTTCGGCCGGAGCGCGACGAAAAGACGCTTCGCCGCCACCTCGCCGCGCCCATCGCCTCCCGCGACCGCGCGGCCAAAGAGGCGGCGTTAGCGGCGCTTCGGGAGCGCGGCGACCCGCACGCGCCTTAGTGCGGCGTCGGCGGCGCCGGCAGGGGCTCCTCGGCGCGCACCCTGAGTTCGCTGAGGAGCATCGCCGCGCCCACGAGCGCCGCCCCGACCCACCCCCAGAAGCCTAACGACTCGCCCAACAGCACGTAAGCGAACCCGGCGGCGAAGACGGGCTCGAGCACGAACACGAGCGCCGCGACGTGCGCTGCCACGACCCGCTGCGCGGCGATCTGCATCACGGCCACGAGCGCCGTGGCGACAGCGGCCAAGTACAGGACGGAAAACGCGGCCCCGGGGGTGATGCCCCGCAGGTCGCCCAGCTGCGGCCACGCCCACGCCCACGCAAGGGCCGCCATCGGCCAGAGCTGCGCGGCGCTTAGCGCAAGCGCGCCGTGCCGCTGCGCCGCCTCCCCCGTATAAATGATGTAGAGCGCGTACGCGAGCGCCGTACCGAGCACCCAGAAGTCGCCCGCGCTCACGCCGACAGGACCGGTGGAGGTCATCAGCCCCAAACCCGCGAGCGCCGTGAGGGCTGCTACGTACGCCCGCGCGGGCACCCGGAGGCGGAACCAGAGGGCGCTCAGCAGGGGCGTCAACACGACGCTAAACCCGGTGATAAAGGCCGCTTTGGAGGCGGTCGTCATCGTCATACCGACCGTCTGCGTCGCGAAGCCCAAAAACGAGAGCACGCCCAGAACGAGCCCCGCGCGCCACACGGCGCGCGGCAGCGGCACCCACACGAGCAAGAGCGCCGCCACCGAAAAGCGCAGCGCCAAGAGTAGCGCCGGCGACAGCGTCGCGAGGGTTTCCTTGACGATCACGAAGGTGCTGCCCCAGATGAGCGTGATCACGACGAGGAGGACGAGGCCGAGGCGAGGCGACAGCGGAGCGCTCATGAGGGCGACTATACCGGGCTAGGGGTTTTAGCGTATGCCCCACGGCGACGAGAGGGGTCCTCGAGCAACCCATACCCGCCGAACCCTGGCCTCTACGCTATATTCCGCTTCGCCGTGGCGTTATACCCACCGGTCCGGCGTACAACGTTTCACCTTTCTCAAGGCTAGGTTAAGCTTTCTCAAACGTAGATTTGGTGGGGGGTTACAGTCTGCACAAGGAAACGTCTCGCAGGACGAGACCGCTACGTGGCTTTTCTGCGGTGCGTTTGGGAGCGCGTACTCTGCCCCTTTGTGCCCAAACGCTTCGGTTGATTCCTGAGCGGCACCACCTGTCGGCCGCTACATCCGAAGGAGATCCGTGCGTAAAACTCTCGTCACGCTCGTCGTGGGCGTCTGCGTCGCGCTAAGCGCGTGCGCCAACGTGCAACGGGACACGCTAGAGAGCGTTGAACCCCAAGCTTCCGAAGTCCGTCCGACGAATCCGCTGCCGAAGCCGCCGAGCGGCATCATCGACGAAACCCCCCGCTACTGGTTCGTGCAGTTCGCCGGCCCCCCCACCGCGCGGGGCGGCAACGCCGCCACCTTGCGCCAGCAGCGCGCGGCTTTTCGCAGCGCCGCCGCGGGCGAGGGGATCAGCTACAGCGAGCGCTACAACTTCGAGCGCCTCTTTAACGGGCTCTCGGTGCGGGCCACGGCCTCTGAGCTCGGCAAACTCTCACGGCTGCCGAACGTGACCGCCGTGTACCCCGTGATCGACGTGCCGAGGCCCGAGCCGAGGGCGGTGAGCGAACCCGACATGCAGTTCGCGCTCGCGATGACGGGCGCCGACACCGCGCAAAACGAGCTGGGCCTCACCGGTCGGGGCGTCAAGGTCGGCGTCATCGACTCCGGCGTAGCGGTCAACCACCCCGAGTTTCGGGGCCGCATCGTCGCTGGGTACGACTTCGTCGGCGACGCCTTTAACGGCTCCAACACGCCCCAACCCGACCCCAACCCGGACGACTGCGGCGGTCACGGCACGCACGTCGCAGGGATTATCGGCGCGGCGGGTGAGCGGGTGCGGGGCGTCGCCCCCGAAGTGTCCTTGGGCGCCTACCGCGTCTTCGGTTGTGAGGGTTCGACCACGGCCGACATCATCATCTTGGCGCTCGAGCGCGCGCTCGCCGACGGCATGGACGTCGTCAACATGAGCCTCGGCGCCGCCTACCAGTGGCCGCAGTACCCCTCGGCGCAGGCGGCCGACAACCTCGTCGACGCGGGCGTCGTGGTGGTCGCCTCGATCGGCAACAGCGGCGCAACAGGTGTCTACTCGGCGGGCGCCCCCGGCGTCGGCCACAAGGTCATCGGGGTGGCGTCCTACGACAACGCCGCGGTCGAACTCAACCTGATGACGGTCGCGGGCCGCAGCATCGGCTACAGCCCCATGTCGGGCGCCGCCGCGCCGCCCACCTCGGGAAGTGCGGAGATCGTCTGGGTGGGCCGCGCCTGCAACGGTGACGCGCTCGCGAGCGACCCGAGCGGCAAGGTCGCGCTCATCGTCCGCGGCGACTGCACCTTCGCTGAAAAGGCCCTGAACGCCCAGAACGCGGGGGCGATCGCGGCCGTGGTGCACAACAACGTCGCCGGCAACTTCGCGGGTTCGGTCTCCGGCAACGTGACCATCCCCGTGGTGAGCATCTCTCAAGCCGACGGCCTCTTTATCCGCGAACGGGCGCCGACGACGCTTACGTGGGAAAACGCGCGCGGCGTCTTCCCGAACCCCACGGGGGGGCTCATCTCGTCGTTCTCGTCGTACGGCCTCGCCCCCGACCTGACGCTCAAACCCGACCTCGGTGCGCCGGGCGGTTCGATCACCTCGACCTACCCGCTTCACCTCGGCGGCTACGCCACCCTAAGCGGCACCTCGATGTCGGCGCCGCACGTCGCCGGGGCCGTCGCGCTCCTGCTGCAAGCGCGGCCGAACACCCGCGCGGCCGACGTGCGCGGTCTTCTGCAGAACACCGCGCAGCCCAAGCCGTGGGGCCTCAACCCCAACATCGGCTTTTTAGACGCCGTTCACCGCCAGGGGGCGGGGATGATCAACATCCCGGCGGCCATCCAGGGCGCGACCACCGTCAGCCCGTCCAAGCTCTCGCTCGGCGAAAGCCAAGGGGGCGCTTTTAGCACCACCCTGACGGTGCGCAACACCAGCAGCGCGACGATGAGCTACACGCTGCGCAACCGCGGCAACACGATCGCCACGGGGGGCAACACCTACACCCCGTCGTTCTTCGCCTCGTCGCCGAACGTCACCTTTAGCCAGAACACCCTCACCGTCCCAGCCGGCGGTAGCGCCACGGTCAACGTGACCATCACGCCCAACCCCGCGCTCCCCGACCTCAGCGTCTACGGCGGTTACCTCGAGCTCGTCACCGCCGACGGCGCGGTCGCCGCGAGCGTCCCCTACTCGGGCTTTAAGGGCGACTACCAGGCGATCCGCGTGCTCGAGCCCACCCGCTTCGGCTTCCCGTGGCTCGCCAAGCGGCAAGACGGCGCCTACGTCCACCAGCCGAGCAACACCACCTTCACCATGCAGGGCGACGACATCGCCTACGTGGTGGCGCACTTCGAGCACCAGTCGCGCGTGGTCAAGCTCGAGGTCGTCCCGCTGCGCCAAGTCGGCGGCGCGCGCGACCTCACCGTCTTCGAGAGTGAGTTTTTCGGCCGCAACAGCACCCCCGAGGGCATCTTCGCCTTCTCGTGGGACGGCTCGGCCAAGGTCAACGGCCGCCGCACCCCACTGCCGATGGGGGACTACCAGCTCAAGCTGACGGTGCAAAAAGCCCTGGGCGACCCCAACAACCCCAACCACTTCGAGACCTGGACAAGCCCGGTCATCACCATCTCGCGTTCGGGCCGCTAGCGCCCCGCGCCAGAGCACCGCGACCCGCCCCTCGGGGCGGGTCGGTCTTTTTTGGGCTCATGACGCGGGCGCCCTAGCGTAAAAGGCGCCGCAGCGGCAACCCGCCCGAACCCTCCCGTTCGGCGGTGAGGGCCAGGAGCAGCTCGGCGGTCGCGAGCGCGTCCGAAAGCGCGCTGTGCGCGGCGTAGCGCGGCAGCCCGTAGCGCGCGCGCACCGCGTGCAGGCGCAGCGCGTTTTCGTCCACCGCGCCGTGGCGCTCGGCGCTGCGCGCAGCCAGCGCCAAGGTGTCGACCACGCGCACCAACAGGGGGCCGCCGAAGTGCTCGCGGCAGAGCCGGTCTAAAAAGCGCAGCTCGATCGCCGCGTGGTGCGCGACCAGCACCCGCCCCGCGAGCACCGCCAAGAGTTCGGCGAGCACCGCCGCCGCGTCCTCGCCGTCGGCGACCGCGTCGTCGGTCAGGCCGTGAACGGTCGCGCTCTGGGCGACCTCGCGCTTCGCCCGCAGCACCGCGTAGCGGGCGGTGGCGAGCTCAATGGCGCCCGCGCGCACGAGCACCCACCCGACGCTCAAGGGGGCGTCCCACCGTGGTCGGAGGCCGGTCGTCTCGAGGTCCACGGCGACGTACTCGGCGTCGCGGCAGCTCCCGCGCGGGTCGGGGAGCGCGTGCGCCAGAAAGCGCTGCAGCGGCGGCGCGACGCGCCGTCGGCGCCACCACCGCCGCCGCGCCTCGAGCACCCAGTCCCACATCGGGCGACGCTAGGCCACGAAACGGGTCTGAAAGCGCGTGGCGAGCGCGCTCTGCATCCCCCGCACGATGCTAAAGGCGTCCTTGAGGTGCCGCCTTTCAAAGGGGGAGAGCTCGGCGGGCGACACGAAGTGGTCGGGCCGCTGTCCCGCGCGCACCTGCTGCCCCTGGTGGCGCAACCGCAAATAGGCGATAAACTCGAGCGCGTCCTCTAGGTCGCGCGCCCCTTCGTCGCTGAGCACCCCCGTCGCCGCCGCCGCCCGCAGGCGCGCGCGCGTGCTCACCTCGCGGCGCCCGCTAGCGAGGGCGTAGACGCGCGCGAGGTCGACAATCGGCGCGATCCCCTTGTGTTTGAGGTCCAAGGTCTGCGCGTGCTCGCCCCCCCCTTCGAGGACGAACTGCCGGAAAAACCCGAGCGGCGGCCCGTGTTGCAGGGCGTTTTTGGCGAGGTGCGCCAAAAACGCGCCGTGCTGCGGCGCGCGCGCCGCGACCTCGCTCAGGAGCGCCTCGGCGAGGGCGTCTTCGCCGCGCAGGGCGCGCATGTCGAAGAAGATGGTGCTGTGTAGCAGCGCTTCGGGTTCGGGCTGCTCGAGCCACCCCCGAAAGC
Organism: Truepera radiovictrix DSM 17093; assembly: GCF_000092425.1. Classification (NCBI taxonomy): domain Bacteria; kingdom Thermotogati; phylum Deinococcota; class Deinococci; order Trueperales; family Trueperaceae; genus Truepera; species Truepera radiovictrix. Next base: position 287,635 of record NC_014221.1, on the reverse strand, counting down.
GGCGGCGCCACGCCCCCAGCGGTTGGCGCCACGCCGGGTTGGTCGCCATCACCCCACCCGGGCAGTAGGGGAAGCCGCACGCGGCCAGCGCGTCCGAGACGAAGCGGGCGAGCTCGGCGAAGTACGCGTCTTGCGCCGGCGTCACCTCGTCAGCGAGCACGAGCGCGTTGTCCTGGTCCGAGCCCACCGTGGCCTCGAGGCGCGCCCGCGAACCGAGCACCACCCAGGCGTAGGGCACTGGCGGCGGGCCGAGGGCCGCCTCGGCAAGCTCCAAAAGGCGCCCCTCGAGGGTGTCGGCGACGGTGGTGACGAGGCGCCCGACCTCGTCAGCGGTGGCGTCCGCCTCGACAAGCCGCCGCACGGTCTCCGGCAGGCGGGCGCTGACCTCGGCGAGCCCCGCGACGGTCGTCTGTTTGAGCAGGTCGCCCACCAAGTAGACGGGGCTCGAGGTCTGCAGCCGCATCAGGTCGGTGCTGCTCACGAGCCCCAAGAGCCGCCCACCACCCGTTACAGGCAGGTGGTGGATGTTAAAGCGGGTCATCGTCAACAGCGCCTCGAAGGCGTAGGCGCCCTGGTCGACCGTGCGCGGCGCCGGCGTCATCACCTCGCGCACGGGGGTGCTGTAGGGGCGCCCCTGGGCGACGACCCGCCCCCGCAGGTCGCGGTCGGTGAGGATCCCCACGACGCGCCCCTCCTCGAGCACCACGACCGACGAGATGAGGTGCTCGTACATCACCTCGGCGGCCCGCTGCACGCTCACCTCGGGGGTGACCGTGACGGGGGGCCGCAGCGCGAGGTCGCTGACCCGCACGTTGAGTAGCGGCAGCTCGGTGGAGCGGTGCAGCCCCCGCAGGGCGCGCTGCAACCGCAGGGTGCGCGCCTCGGCAAAAAACTGCGCGAACGCCTCGCTCTCCTCCATGAGCGCCCGGAAAACCCCCCCCGGCAGGTCGTAGAGCAGGGTGTCCTCGATCGCCGTCGCCGTCGTTTTCGCCCGACCGTCGCTAAGCAGTGAGGGGTAACCGAACACCTCCCCCGCCCCGAGCCGCGCCTCGAGCGCCCCCTCGGCGTCCCGCAGCTCGACGGCGCCGCTACGCACGACGAAGAGCGCGTCGTTGGGGTCGCCGCAGGTCAAGATGCGCGTCCCCCGCCGGAAGTAGCGGACCGAGAGCTTGCTCGGCAACCGCGCCAGCGCCGCTTCCGGCAACGCGTCGAAGGGGGCGTGCGCGCGCAGAAAGTCGCGCACCTCGGCGAGTTCGGCGTCCATAGACCAGTCTACCCCCGCTTATCGAGGTCGGGCGGCCCGCGTCGGCGGTGTACGCGCTACCAGGAATGGGTGGCCCGACCCCGAGGGCGCCGCCGCGGCAGAATCCAGAAGCGCCGGTCGAAGATCACCAGCATGGTGAGGAGCTCGAGCCGCCCTGCGATCATCATCAGGCTGAGCAGCACGCGGCTTACGGGGTGCAGGTGGCTAAAGTCGCTCATCGGCCCGACCCCCGCGAGCCCCGGCCCCACGTTGCCCAAACACGCCACCGAGGCGGTAAAGGCGGTGACGAGGTCGGCCCCGAGCCACGCGAGCACGAGCGTCGAGAAGCCCACGGTGCCGAAAAACAGCGCGACAAAGGCCGACACCGCCCGCATCACCTCCTCGGGGATGGTCACGCGGCCCAGGTAGATGGGCATGACCACCCGTGGGTGGAGTGTCCGGCGAATTTCGCGCACCGTGCTCTGCCCAACCATCAGCCAGCGGACGATCTTGACCCCGCCCGCCGCGCTCCCCGCGCTCCCCCCGACGAACATGAGCATCACCAGAAGCGCCTGCGTCCGCTCCGGCCAGGCGGCGAAGTCGGCCGACGCGTACCCCGTCGTCGTGAGGATGCTGAGCACCTGAAAGGTCGCGTAGCGCACGGCCTCGAGCGGCTCATAGAGCTCGAGCAACCCGAGCGTCACGAGCGCCGACACGGCGGCGATGATCGCAACGTAGGCGCGCAGCTCGACGTCGTGCCAGAAAAACCACGTCCGCCCCTGCAAAAGCCGCTGGTAGAGCGCGAAGCTGATGCCGGCAAAAAACATAAAGACGATCGCCACCCACTCCACGGGCGCGTCAAAGCCCTCGAACGAGTTCGCGTAGGGGCTAAACCCCGCCGCCGACACGGTCGTAAAGGTGTGCGCGAGCGCGTCGAACCAGCCCATGCCCGCCCCTCGGTAGGCGAGCGTGCAAAGGAGCGTCAAGCTGAGGTAGATAAAGAGCACCGCCGAAGCGGTCTGTGACAGCCGCGGGGTCAGCTTCTCTTCGGTGGGGCCGGGCAGCTCGGCGAAAAACAGCTGCCGTCCGGCGATGGCGAGCTGCGGCAAGACGGCGATAAAGAGCAGGATGATGCCGACCCCCCCCAGCCACTGCGACACCGCGCGGTACATGAACATGCTCGGCGCAAACCCCTCGAAGACGTTTAGCGCAGTCGCCCCCGTCGCGGTAAACCCGCTCGAAGACTCGAAAAAGGCGTCTATCCAGCCCATACCGCCGTTGACCACGTAGGGCACCGCGCCCACGAAGGTCAGCGACAGCCATAGCAAAGAGACGCCGATGAGCGCCTCGCGCCGCGCGGGGCGCGCGTCTTGCCGCCCGATCACGGTCAGGGGCGCCCCGACGAGGAGCGCGAAAGCGACCGTCCAGACAAACCCGAGGGTCGGGTCGCCGATGAGAAGGGCGTAGAGCGCGAAGACCAGGTTGAGCAGCGCGAGCCCCAACAGCCCTACGCCGACGACGAAGGGGGTAAAGCGTCCGCGCACGACCTGCAGCCTACCGCGTTAGTAGACGCTCTGCAGCTGACCGAGCCAGCGTTGCACCGCGCCGACGTTGTCGGGTGTGGTCACGATGTAGAGGTGATCGCCGTGGCGCAGGGTCGTCTCGCCGGTCGGGATGATTACCTCATCCCCGCGCAACACCGCCCCGATGAGGCTCCTCGGGGGCGCCCCCAGGTCGCGGATGCGGCCCACTTTGCACGAGGGGGGGTAGACGACGTCCATCACCTCGGCGCGGTCCTCGATGCTGGCGAGGTGTTCGACGTTGTCGAGGTGCAACCAGTTGAGCACCTCCTGGACGGCGGCGGTGCGCGGCGTTAGGGGGATGTCGATGCCGACGCGCTCAAAGAGGCGCCGGTTGCGCGAGCGGCCGACGCGGGTGATGACCTTGGGGATGCCCAGCTGCTTGCCGAGCAGCGAGACGAGCAGGTTTTTGGCGTCGTCGTCGGTGAGCGCCAAGAGCGCGTCGGCGTCCTCGATACGCTCGCTCTCTAAAAGCTCCAAGTCGGTGCCGTCGCCGCGCAACACGAGCACCCCGGGGAGCCACTTCGCCAGGCGCTCGCAGCGCGCCTCGTCCTGCTCGATCACGGTCAGGTGCGCGCCGTCGCCCTGCAGCTCCTCGGCGACCATAAAGCCGACGTTGCCGCCGCCGATGATGACCACGTTCGGGTGGCGTTTGCGGCGGGCGAAGCGCGCTTCAAAGGCCCGCATGCTGTTGGCGGTGCCCATAAAGATCGCCTTGTCACCAGGGGCCAGCACCGTGCGCCCGGAAGGGATCACGAACGCGTCCCCCTGGATGGCGCCGGCGACGAGCACGTTGGCGGGCAGACGCACCTCGGCGAGGGGTTGGTGCAAAAAGGGGTCGCCCGGCTCGAGCTTGTACTCTAGAAGCCGCACCCGCCCGTCAGCGAACGCGGTGCTGATCACCGCCCGCGGCACCCGCACGATGTCGACCATCTGCTTGGCCAGGGTGCGCTGCGGCCAGAGGAGCCGGTCGATCACCAACCCGACCGTCTTCATCGAGCCCGTTTCGGCGAACGCCTCGACGTAGCGTTTGCGGGTCACAAAGGCCATCGTCTCTTTCGCGCCCAGACCTTTGGCCGCGAGGCACGCGAGCACGTTGACGTCGTCGTTGATGGTGCAGGCGATAAAGGCGTCCGCGCGCCCCGCCTGAGCGGTACGCAGATCCTCGGGGTCGGCGCCGTTGCCGTGCACGAAACGCACGTCCATCGCCTCAAAGGCCGCCGCGCGGTCGGGGTCGGTGTCGACGATGGTGATGTTGTGTGAGTGCTGGAGCGCCTCGGCGATCTGCGAACCGATCTCGCCGCCGCCGACGATCACGACGTTCATGCGCCCTAGCATACAAAAACGGGGCGCGCGCAGGGCTCAAGCCCGCCCAAACGTCTACCCTAGCACGCTGACCTCCAGGTGACCTTACCCGCGACCCCATTACCCCGACGCCGACACCGCTAGGGTAGAGCTGTAAGGAGACGAACATGGACAAGCTGTTAGCAGGTAAAGTGGCGCTCATCACGGGTGGCTCGAGCGGCATCGGGCGCAGCATCGCGCTGCGGTTTGCCGAGCACGGCGCGAGCGTCGTCATCGCCGACTTGCAGGCGGAACCCCGTGAGGGCGGCACACCGGTGCACGAGGAGGTGCAAGCGCGCGGCGCTCGAGCCGCGTTCGTGCGCTGCGACGTCACCGCGCTCGGCGAGCTCGAGGCGGCCGTAGACGCTGCCGACGCCTTCGGCGGCCTCGACGTGATGGTGAATAACGCCGGCATCTTCCGCGGCAAAGACGTGCTCGAGGTGACCGAAGACGAGTTCGACACGATGATGGCGATCAACGTCAAAGGGGTCTTTTTCGGCTCGCAGCTCGCCGCCAAACGCATGATCCGCAAGGGTGGCGGCAGCATCATCAACCTCTCGTCGGTCGCGGGACTCCAGGGCACCGCGCAGTACGTCCCCTACTGCGCCTCCAAGGGCGCGGTGCGCCTCATGTCGTACGCGCTCGCCGACGAACTCGGCCCCAAGGGGATTCGGGTCAACAACATCCACCCAGGCCTGATCGAAACCACCATGACCACGGGTGACGTAGCGCTCTTCGGCGCCGAGTCGGGTGAGCAGATGCTGCAGAGCATCCCGCTCGGGCGCGGCGGCAAACCCGAAGACGTGGCCGACGTCGCCCTCTACCTAGCGAGCGACCTGTCGCGTTACGTGACGGGGGCGTCGCTCGTCGTCGACGGGGGATTGAGCCGCTTTTAGCGACCCAGCACGACGTACAGCGTACAGCGCACCTGCCAAGGCGGAGGCGCTCGCGGCGGGGGTGGGGGTCGAGGCCCTTACCCCCGCCCTTTTGGTCACCCGCCCCAGACTCGGCGCAGCGTCGGTGTGATAGCTTATGCCGTGCTTCTGCGCACCCCGCCGGGGACCGCGACCGACCTCCGGCATCACCCACTCCCTTCGAGACCGACCCCGCACCATGGTTGACCGCGGTTCTATCCGTCCCCCGCGGCGAGCGGCCCCCTCCCCGGCCAAGATCATCGCCCTTTACTTCGTGAGCGCGATCGCTGTCGGCACCCTGCTCCTTTGGCTCCCCATCAGCCACGCGCCCGGCGCCGAGATCGGTCTGCTAGAGGCGCTCTTTACCGCCACCAGTGCCCTCTGCGTTACGGGGCTCGTCGTCGTCGACACGGCGACCGCGTGGAGCATCTTCGGCAAGGTCGTGATCATGCTGCTTATCCAGGTCGGCGGGCTCGGCATCGTCACCCTCGGCACCCTCGTCGCGCTCCTGTTGGGACGGCGGGTAGGGTTTCGGGAACGGCTGCGCGCGGCGGCGCAGGTGAACGCCTTGCAAACGGGCGGCATCGTCAAACTCGTGCGCACGATTTTCCTGATCTCGCTCGGTTTTGAAGCGGTGGGGGCGCTCCTTTTGTACCCGACTTTCGCCGCGCTGCACGGCCCCGGCATGGGCGCTTTCTACGCCTTTTTTCACGCCGTGAGCGCCTTTAACAACGCCGGCTTCGCCCTCTATTCGGAGAACCTCACGGGGTTCGTGCGCGACCCCACGGTCAACCTCGTCCTGGCGGCGCTCTTTATCACCGGAGGGCTCGGCTTTCTCGTGCACCTCAACCTCTGGGCGCGGTTGCGTCACGGCAGCCACTTTCAGCTCACCTTGCAGAGCCGCTTCGTCCTGCTGACGAGCCTGGGCCTCGGCCTCCTCGGTTGGGTGGCGGTGTGCCTCTTTGAGTGGACCAATCCGCAGACCCTGGGCGCGCTCCCCTGGCCCAGCCGCCTCCTCGCCGGTTTTTTCCAGGGCGTAACGCCGCGTACGGCGGGGTTTAACACCCTCGACTACGCGCAGGTACGCGAACCGACGCTCCTCGTGACGATGGCGCTCATGTTCATCGGTGGTTCGCCGGGGTCGACGGCGGGGGGGATCAAAACGGTGACCTTCGCCGTGCTCGCGGCGAGCGCCTGGAGCATGGTGCGTGGACGCGGCGAGCTGACCGCCTTTGGGCGCCGCGTCACCACCGAGACCGTCGTCAAAGCGGGGTCGGTAGCGCTCCTCAGCCTCGGCATCGTCTTCGGCGCCATGCTGCTCCTGAGCATCAGCGAGACGGTGCCTTTGGTGCCTTTGATGTTCGAAGCGTTCTCGGCTTTCGGCACCGTCGGCTTGTCGCTCAACCTCACCCCCGAACTTAGCGCGCCGGGACAGCTCATCGTGACCCTGCTCATGTACCTCGGGCGTATCGGACCGCTCACCTTCGCCGTGGCGCTCGTGCAGGAGCCGCGCGACAGCCCCATCACCTATCCCGACGAGGGGGTCATGATCGGCTAACGCAGCCAACCGACCGGGGGGCCGTGAGGATGCATAATAGGCGCGCGACATGTCACGACCCCGAAAGGACCTGGAGTGAAAGCAAAGCAGTTTCTGGTGATCGGCGCGGGCCGTTTCGGCTCAGCCCTCGCGACGACCCTCTACGAGTTCGGTCACGAGGTCGTCGTCGTCGACCGCAGCGAGGAGCGCGTCGAGCGGATCATGGACCGCGTGACGCACGCGGTCATCCTGGACGCCACCGACGAGGAGGCGTTGGCCAAGCTCGGCCTCAACACCTTCGATAGGGTCGTCGTGGCGATCGGCAACAACCTCGAGGCGAGCATCCTCAGCATCGTCGCCGCCAAAAACCGCGGGGCGAGCTACGTCATCTCCAAAGCGACGAGCGAGATCGCCGCCCGCGTCATGCTCAAGGTGGGCGCCGACCAGGTCGTTCGCCCGGAGCACGACATGGGCGTGCGCGTCGCCAAGACGCTCGCGACCCCGAGCATCGTCGACGCCTTTCCGCTCGGCGAAAACTACGAGGTCATCGAGTTTCAAGCGCAGCGCAACCTCTGCGGCAAACTCAGAGACCTCAAGCTCGCCAACCGCTTCGGCGTCGAGGTCATCGCCGTTAACCGCAACGGCAAGCTCGAGCTAAGACCCGGCCCCGACTTCGTCGTCTCACCCGGCGACAACGTGGTGCTCATCGGGGAGACACGAGCGCTCAAACGGCTGCGCGACCACTTCGCCCGGGTGAGCGCGGCGTAGACCACGCAACCCACGGCACGCCACCCGCCGCGACTAGGTGGGCTTAAGTGCGCACGACGATGACGGCGGTGCGTGACGCCTGGGCCTTGACGGCGCGCGCACCGCTGAAGAGGGCGACATACCCCCCTAACACGAGGATGAGCAGGTCGCCGAAGCGGACGTAGGGGGTGATGACGTCCGCTGCACTGTAGCTCACCTCCAGAGAACCCCGCTCGCCGCGGGGCAGCCGGGCGCCGACCCGGCCGAGGGGATCGACGACCGCCGTGATCCCATCGTTACCCGCGCGGAGCAGGTGGCGCCGCGTCTCGATCGCCCGCACCGTCCCCATGGCGAAGTGCTGCTCCGCGCCGCCGCCGAAGCCGAACCACGCGTCGTTGGAGATGTTGACCAGTACCTCGGCACCACGAGCGACCATCGTGCGCGGTACCTGCGGGAACACCGACTCGTAACAGATGTACGCTGCCGCCACGACCTCTTGCAGGGTGAGCGGCCGGATCTCCTGCCCCGGCGGGCGGCTCTGCAGCAGCGGATAACCGAACCAGCCAAAAACCGTCCGGTAGACGGGGGTGAGCACGTCGATCAGCGGGAAAAACTCCCCGAAGGGCACCAGGTAGACCTTGTCGTAGCGGTCCGTGACGTTGCCCCCCTCGAGGCTAAAGGCGCTGTTCGAGGCGCTAAACGCTTCGCGCCCGTCGATCGCCCCCCCACCGGTGATCACCGGCGCGCCGCCAGCAGCCGCCTGAATCTCGTCGCGCACCGCCTGCGCCCCCCAGTGCACCAGGTCGAGACCGCTCGCCAGAAGCTCTAAGGTCACACCTTCAGGCCAGACGACGAGGTCGGGGGCTGGACCTTCCCCAACGCCCTCGCGCGTCAGACGGGTGTAGAGCTCGAGCTCCCCTTCGAGCTCGAGCGCCCGACCGTAAGGATCGGTGCTCCCCTGCACGAGCAGCGCGCGGCGGTCCACCGCGACGTCCCACGTGCGCAGGCGGTGGGTGCCGTAGCCGTAGCCCGCAACCGGGAGCGCGAGCGCGCCCAGGAGAGCCGCAGCTATCCCGACGCGCGGTCGCCACACCGGCTGCCTCGCGCGCCGCCCCCGCGTGGCTCGGGGCCGCCTGTAGGCGAAAGGGGATACAGACAGCGCGAGGGCGACGAGGGTCACCAAGCTGACACCATAGACCCCCGCGAGATCGGCGAGCTGTACGAGCGGTGTTCCCACCCATACGTAGCCGAGCGCCCCCCAGGGAAAGGCGAAAACACCCTGCGTACGCGCCCACTCCATCAGCACCCAGAGCGCGGGGAGCAACCAGAGCGCCCCCGCGCCGCGGCCACCAAGGGCTCGAGCAGCGAAGGTCACGATCCCCCAAAAACACCCCAACACCGCGATCAGCGGTGGGTAGAGCAGCCAAAACAACCCCCCCGAATAGGGGGCAAACGATTGCGGGAGCCACAACAGGTGCAGGAAGAAAAACCCTACAGCGCAGAAAAAACCCGCCCAAAAGGCATCTCTTTTGCGCGGTGCGTTCGCGCTAAGCAGGAGTACCGGGCCGAGCGACACCACAAAGGGCCAGAGGCCGAGGGGGGGAAAGGCAGCGCTTAGGAGCGAGCCGCAGGCAAGCACGAGAAGGGCACGAACCCAAAACACACCCGCTACGCTACCACACGGGGCGTTTTACGCTGTTTTCCAGATCCCATATGCGCTTAGCAGGTGCGCTCCACACGAGCCTCGTCGCGGCGCCGCCGCCCGACCAAGCCGCGCTGTCAGCCGGCCGCTTGGGCCACAGCCACACACCGTCCGCGCACCCCCGTGGGCGCAAACCCAAAAAAACCCGCCTAAAGTGGCGGGTTTTCCTGTACGCGTCGCTCACGCGGCTTGTTTGGAGCGGGAGACGAGATTCGAACTCGCGACATCCACCTTGGCAAGGTGGTGCTCTACCAACTGAGCTACTCCCGCGTACCGGGGGATCATCACGCTGATCCCCCACCTCAAGATAAGGTCCTCGCGCCGACCTACTTTTGCAGGGGGTCGCCCCCCAACTATCATCGGCGCTGGCATGCTTAACTTCCGAGTTCGGGATGGGATCGGGTGGGTCCATGCCGCTATAGGCGCGAAGAGCAAAATAACGACAGCGAAACGGCGATAAGGGGGATGAGTCCATAAACTAGAGGTTAAGTCCTCGACCGATTAGTACTGGTCCGCTAAACACGTTGCCGTGCGTACACGCCCAGCCTATCTCCCGGTGGTCTTCCGGGGGTCTTACTCCCACAAGGGGATGGGAAAGCTCATCTTGGAGTCGGCTTCGCACTTAGATGCTTTCAGCGCTTATCCGTTCCGCACATAGCTACTCAGCTTATGCCCTTGGTAGACAACTGAGAAACTAGCGGTGCGTCCATTCCGGTCCTCTCGTACTAGGAACAGCTCTCCTCAACTTTCCTACGCCCACAGCGGATAGAGACCGAACTGTCTCACGACGTTCTGAACCCAGCTCGCGTGCCATTTTAACCGGCGAACAGCCGGACCCTTGGGACCTTCTCCAGCCCCAGGATATGACGAGCCGACATCGAGGTGCCAAACACCGCCGCCGCTATGAACGCTCGGGCGGTATCAGCCTGTTATCCCCGGGGTAACTTTTATCCGTTGATCGATGGCCCTTCCACTCGGTACCACCGGTTCACTAGGACCGACTTTCGTCCCTGCTCGACCTGTATGTCTCGCAGTCAAGCTCCCTTATACCCTTACGCTCTACGCACGATTTCCGACCGTGCTGAGGGAACCTTTGTGCGCCTCCGTTACGCTTTGGGAGGCGACCACCCCAGTCAAACTACCCGCCTAACACTGTCCCTCACCTGGATCACAGGCGCAGGTTAGACGTCCGAACCCATCAGGGTGGTATTTCACCAGCGACTCCACCGATGCTGGCGCACCGGCTTCAACGTCTCCCACCTATCCTACACAGATCGGTCCTAACGCCAATATCAAGCTGTAGTAAAGCTCCACGGGGTCTTTTCGTCCTGCTGCGGGTAGGCCGCATCTATACGGCCAGTTCAATTTCACCGAGTCTCTCTCCGAGACAGCGCTCCAGTCGTTACACCATTCGTGCAGGTCAGAACTTACCTGACAAGGAATTTCGCTACCTTAGGACGGTTATAGTTACCGCCGCCGTTCACCGGGGCTTCATTTCAGGGCTCTCACCCCTCCACTTAACCTTCCGGCACCGGGCAGGTGTCACACCCTATACCTCCCCTATCCGGGTTCGCAGAGTGCTGTGATTGTGGTAAACAGTCGCTAGAGCCGATTTCCTGTGCCCGCCTCCCGCAAGCCTTCGCTCACGGTACCCGCGGAACCCCTTCTCCCGAAGTTACGGGGCCATTTTGCAGAGTTCCTTAGAGAGAGTTCTCTCGCGCGCCTTAGTGCTTTTACACTCGCCCACCTGTGTCGGTTTTCGGTACGGGCGCTCTCGCTTCTTCGCTTAGAGGGTTTTCTTGGCACCCTGGATTCAACCAGTTATCACCCCCGTGGGGGCTTCCCGAACAACGTCACTCTCACGCAAGGCGGATTTGCCTCTCCTTGCAAGCTCCGTTGCCCGCCGGGCTTAGCCATTGCTCCGGTTGGCCTATCCTAATGCGTCACCCCATCGCTCCACGAAAGCGGGACGGGACTATTAACCCGTTGTCCATCGACTACGCCTCTCGGCCTCGCCTTAGGTCCCGCCTAACCCTGAGAAGACGACCTTTACTCAGGAACCCTTGGGCTTTCGGCGGAAGGGATTCTCACCCTTCTTATCGTTACTCATTCCTGCATTCGCACTTCCGATGCCTCCACGTGTCCTTCCGGTCACGCTTCAACAGCCTACGGAACGCTCCCCTACCCATCGGTGGCAAATATCATCTGTCAATTGACAGATCATACCTCCAACAATGCCGCAGCTTCGGTGCAGCGCTTAGCCCCGATCATCTTCGGCGCAAAGACACTCGACTAGTGAGCTATTACGCACTCTTTAAAGGAATGGCTGCTTCTAAGCCAACCTCCTAGCTGTCTCGGCGTCTTCACATCCTTCTCCACTTAGCGCTGACTTCGGGACCTTAGCTGGCGGTCTGGGTTGTTTTCCTCTCGTCTGCGAAAGTTAGCTCACGCAGACTGACTCCCGGGGTCTCGAACAGTAGCCTTCAGAGTTTGACAGGGTTTGGTAAGCGGGTAAGCCCCCTAGCCCAATCAGTGCTTTACAGCCACTGCTTATCCCCCGAGGCTAGCCCTAAAGCTATTTCGGGGAGAACCAGCTATCTCCAGATTCGGTTAGCTTTTCACTCCTAACCACAGCTCATCCCAAGAGTTTTCAACCTCAACGGGTTCGGACCTCCACTCCCCGTTACGAGAGCTTCATCCTGGCCATGGCTAGCTCATCTGGTTTCGGGTCTACTACGTGCGCCTATTCGCCCTCTTCAGACTCGCTTTCGCTTCGCCTTCGCCTCACGGCTTAAACTCGGCACACACAGTAAGTCGCAGGATCATGCTTCAAGAGGCACGCCACAACACACCTATGGTGCCGTGACTGCTTGTAAGCACACGGTTTCAGGGACTCTTTCACTCCCCTCACGGGGTGCTTTTCACCTTTCCCTCACGGTACTGGTTCGCTATCGGTCAGTCGGAATATTTAGCCTTGCGGGGTGGTCCCCGCAGATTCACTCAGGATTTCGCGTGGCCTGAGCTACTCAGGTGCCAGCCTCGCCTCCGTGCCTTTCGCCTACAGGACTCTCACCCTCTATGGTGCGCCTTTCCAGTACGCTTCGGCTAAACACTCGGGTCTAATGAGCTGGTCCTACAACCCCAAGGCCCGTAGACCTCGGTTTGGGCTCCTCCGCTTTCGTTCGCCACTACTCACGGAATCGAGTTTTCTTTCCTCTCCTCCAGGTACTTAGATGTTTCAGTTCCCTGGGTTCCCTCCTCATACCCTATGTGTTCAGGTATGGGTAGCAGAGGTTCGCTCTGCTGGGTTTCCCCATTCGGATATCCCCGGATCACCGCTTGCTTCCAACTCCCCGAGGCTTTTCGCAGGTAGCCACGTCCTTCTTCGGTTCGACTGCCTAGGCATCCACCGTGTGCCCTTAGTAACTTAACCCCTAGACCTTCTCCTAAGAACGCGCATCAGAGTGCATCAACACACCCCTCCGCTTTAACGCTCCTTATCGCCTATTCCGCTGTCATGGTTCGCGCCGCCTCGCGGGCGGCAAAAAAGAGCTTATACCTAGAGGCCCCGTTATGTCAACCCCCCGCAAAGCCGGGGGCCGGTAGGGGCTCAACGGCTCCGGGGTTGCACGCAGCGGGGTGCTCGGGCGTTGTAGCTTTGCCCCCCGTAGCGCCGTAAAATAGACCATGAAAAGCGTTGCGCTTATTGCTCACGACAAGAAAAAGCTCGACCTGGCCATCTTTGCAAAAGACCATGCGGAGGTCTTGAGGCGCTTTCCGCTCATCGCGACGAGCACCACGGGCGGGGTCCTCGAGCGTAAAGCGCAGCTAAAGGTCGAAAAGCTGCTCTCCGGACCGCAGGGGGGGGATCTGCAGGTCGGGGCGCGCATCGCCGCCGACGAGGTGATCGCGGTGATCTTCTTCCGCGACCCCTTGACGGCCCAACCCCACGAACCCGACGTCTCGGCGCTGATGCGCATCTGCGACGTGCATGAGGTGCCGCTAGCGACGAACCTGGGGACGGCGGAGGCGATCATGGCCTGGCTCGAGCGGCAGCTTGGCGAGGAGGAGCGCAGGGCAGAACGTCACGAGGGCGAGAAGGAGGCCAGATGAGCAAAGAGCTGATCGAATCGTTTTTGCAGGGCATGCGCGAGCGTCACGCCGAGGAGATCGAGGCTATCGAGCTCCCCGAAGGGACCGAGGCCTACCTCGAAAACCGCATCCAGGCCGGAGACGTCGCCACGCTGACCTTTATGATCAAGCTGGCGTACTTGATGGGGCTCCACACGGGTTACGCGGCGGGTGCCGGTGGGAGCGGCACGACCCCGCCCCCCCCTCAGCGCGGCCCCCTACAGGCCTAACGCCCCCCCATCAGCGCAGCGCGCCGCGCTGAAATCTCCAGCAGGCGCTCCTGCGCGTCGAGCCGACGCTGGCCAGCTTTGCGCTTGGCGCGCACGTAGGTGCCGTCGGGTTGGAGTTCGCGCGCCTTGACGTTGTCGCGCAAGCACAGGTCGAGCACCTGCATCACCTTCTTTTTCACCGCGGGGTCCTCGACGGGGAAGACCGCTTCGACCCGACGGGTGAGGTTGCGCTGCATCCAATCGGCCGAACCCAGATAGAGGCGTTCGTCGCCCCCGTTAGCGAAGTAGAACGCGCGCGAATGCTCCAAAAAGCGTCCCACGATGCTGCGCACGCGAATCGTCTCGCTGACGCCTTCGACGCCGGGGCGCAGACAGCAGATGCCACGAACGATGAGGTCGCACTGCACCCCGGCTTGTGATGCGCGGTAGAGAGCACGGATGACGCGCGGGTCGACGAGCGAATTCATCTTGGCGATGATGCGCCCCTCCCCGCCCGCCCTGGCGTGCGCTTCTTCGCGTTCGATAGCTGCGGCGAGCTCGCCCCGCAGCGTCGCCGGCGCCACCCACAGCTTGCGCCAGCTGCGCTGTTTGGAGAAGCCGGTGAGGTAGTTGAAAAGCTCGGAGACGTCAGCGCCCAACTCGGGGTCGCAAGAGAGCAGCGCAAAGTCGGTGTAGACGGTGCTGGTGCCGGGGTTGTAGTTCCCCGTACCGAGGTGGACGTAGCGGCGGATCTCCGAGCCCTCGCGGCGGACGATCAGAAGCGCTTTGCAGTGGGTTTTAAGGCCCGCAAAGCCGTAGACGACGTGCACCCCGGCGCGCTCGAGCTCGCGCGCCCAGACGATGTTGTTCTCCTCGTCGAAGCGCGCTTTGAGTTCGACCAGAGCCGTGACCAGCTTGCCGTTGCCCGACGCTCGGGCGAGCGCCGCGACGACCGGCGATCTCCCCCCGACGCGGTAGAGCGTCTGTTTGATGGCGAGCACGTCGGGGTCGTCGGCGGCCTGCTCGATCATGTTCAAAACGGCGTCGAACGAGTGAAAGGGGTGGTGGATCAAGACGTCTTGCTGCCGGACGATGGCGAAAACGTCGGAGCGGCCGCGGTACTCGGTCGGCAGGCGCGTGTTAAAGGGCGGGTAGCGCAGTTCGGGGAGGTCGAGCTGCGTGAGCTCCATAAAGTCGCCGACGTTGAGGTGATTGTCGACGCGGTAGACGTCGTTTTCGCTGAGCTTGAGGGTCGTGCGCAAAAAGTCGGCCCAGTGCTCGGGCATACGCGCGGTGATCTCGAGCCGCACCGCCTCCCCCCAACGGCGCTTACGGACTTCGTCCTCGATCACCTGCAAAAGGTCGTCGGCCTCGTCCTCGGCGATCTCGAAGTCGGCGTCACGCGTCAGCCGAAAGTCGTAGGTCGCGCGCACCTCATAGCCCGGAAACAGCGCGGTGACCTTGCTGCGAATGACCTCCTCGGAGAGGACGAAGCGGAAGGTGCGGTCGCCGTCATCGAGGGGTGGCAGCCGCAGAAAACGCGGCAGCACGCTCGGCACCTGCACGACAGCGGTTTTGGCCTCGCCGCGATCGGGGTCGAAGAGCTCGACGAGGAGCGAAAAGCTCAGGTTGGGCAGGCGCGGAAAGGGGTGGCCGGAATCGACCGCCAAGGGGGTCAGCACGGGGAAAAGCTCCCGGTCGAAGTAGTCGTCGACCATCTCGCGATCGCTCGGCGCGAGCTCACCGACCGAAAGCAGCTTGAGCCCGTGCTGCTCCAAAGCGGGGAGCACGTCTTGGCGCAGCACCTTGCGGTGGCGCGCGATCAGCGGCCTGAGGGCCTCTGAAACGGCCCTCAGTTGCTCCGCTGGCGTCAGACCGTCAAAGGAGCGCTCGACGATCCCCGCCGCGACCTGCTCTTTGAGCCCGGCGTAGCGGATCATGATGAACTCGTCTAGGTTGGTGCTAAAGATCGCCAGAAACTTCAGGCGCTCTAAAAGCGGGTTCTCCTCGTCCTCGGCCTCCTCGAGGACGCGTTCGTTAAACTGTAACCACGAGAGTTCACGGTTGAAGTAGAGCTTAGGGTCGCTCAGGTCGGGCTCGGCCATGAGGTGTAGCGTAGCAAATCGCCGTCTCCGACTCAGGGTGTTGTGGCGGAGTCTTTTGCCGGACGTCGCCGATAGATGAGGTCCCTGCAGCGCTGCGTGAAGCGTCCGGGGTTCGGGTCCAATCCGCTCCGCTCTACGTTGTAGCGCGCACCCCTTCAGCAGCCTGCAGGTGCACCTCAAACGAGATCGCCGCGTTGAGGCTCGCCGCCACCGAGCAGTACTTGTTCATCCCGAGGTCGACAAAGCGCGTCGCCGTCTTTTCGTCGAGGCCAGGGACGTCGAAGACGTGTTTGGCGTGGATGCGGGTGTAGGGCGCGGGGGTCGCGTCGGGCCGCTCGCCGGTGAGCTCGATGTGGTAGCTGCGCACCTCGAGGCGGCGCTTTTTAAGCATCTCTACGATGTCATAAGCCGCGCACGCGCCGAGGGCGTTTAAAAGGAGCTCCATCGGCCGCATCCCGGTCTGCGCGTGGGTCTCGCCGTCGATCATGACGCGCTGGCCTTCGGGGGTGATGCCGACAAAGCGTTTGTCGACGAGGTGATAGACGGTGGTGGTTTTTGTCGCCATAGCACCAGTATGCGCCGCGCTCACCCGCCGGCGATAGAGGGGCTTTGAGTCCGGCACGACCCGGTACACTGGTAGCGTGGCGCAGCACGCAGGTCGGTACGTGAGTAGCGCGCAGCGGGAAAAGGGGCGGCTCCGCCGCTGGGCCAAGGGGGTGCGCGCGAAGCTGGAGACCGCCGCCTTGAGCCAGCGGGTCGTCCAACACGTGCTCGCCTGGCCCACGTTTGGGGCGGCCCAGCATGTACTCATCTACCTCGCCTTCGGCGGCGAGCTCGAGCTGGGCGGGCTCCTCGAGGCGGCCCCGCACAAGACCTTTTACGCCACGCGAACCGGTAGCGACGGCGCGCTCACGGTCCACCCGCTAGGGGCGGGCGGTGAGCTCCGAAGGCACCCCTACGGCTTTTTGCAGCCGCCGCCGAGCGCCCCCACCCCACCCGAGCGCATTGACCTCGCGTTCGTTCCGGGGCTCGCGTTCGACCCCCAAGGCCACCGCCTGGGCTACGGCAAGGGTTTTTACGACCGCCTGCTCCCGCAGCTGCGCCCCGGCGTAGCGATCGTCGGGGTCGTGCCGGAGGCGCTCGTCGTGGCGCAGCTCCCCGCCGAGAGGCACGACCGGCGCGTGACGCACCTCGCGACCGAGAGGGGTCTTAAGCCGGTTCTTTAGCGGGCTCGAGCTGCGCGCGCAGCGCCTCGGGCAAGGGGGTGGGTTGTTGCGCCTTAAAGTCGAAGAGCACCACGACCGAACGCACCTTGGCGGCGAGCTCATCGTCGGCGTACACCTCCTGGTCGAGCGTGACGCTCGTGCGGCCGAGTTTGCTGACCCGCGTCATGACGTAGACCGCCTCGCCGAAGCGGATCTGCCGCAGAAAGTCGAGCGCGATGTGCGCCAGGATGACGAACACGCTCCCGCGGCCCTCGCGGGGGAGCACGCGGTTAAAGAGGTCGACGCGCGCCTGCTCGGCGTAGAGGGCGTAGGCGATGTTGTTGAGGTGCCCCAAGGCGTCGGTGTCGCTAAAGCGCACTTGGATGTCGGTGCGAAAGGGTTCCATAGAAGGTGAGGATACCGCGCCGCCGCTTCGCGGCGGGCGCGCGCTCTTGGTGGTGGTAAAAACGTTGGCGCCGCTTACGCTAGCGGGGGTCGCCCGGTTAGCTACGGCGCATGAGCAGAGCTCGCTCTGCGCGCGCGTTCCGAAAGGACGGCGGTAGGAGGTGAAGCTGCCAGTAGCGGCTCTATGGGTGAGTGGCCCGTGGTCTGTAGCCCTTGGCTCGTGGGGTACCGCTGGAGCCCCTAGCCGAGCGGCTCGCCCGCCTCGAGGCGCTTCCTGACGCGCTCTGGAAACGCTTTGGGCGCCTGCGCGCGCGCGTCGAAAAGCACCACGACCGAGGTGACCGTCGCCGCGGCCTCGTCGTCGGCGTAGACGGTCTGCTCGAGCGTCACGCTGCTCTCCCCGACCTCCTGGACGTCGGTCGTGACGTGCACCGCTTGGCCGAAGCGCACCTGGCTCTGAAAGCGCAGCGTCATCTCGGCGAGCAAGAGGTAGGTGTCGGGGCCGCGCAGCGCGTCTAAGAGGTCGGCGCGGGCGAGTTCGGCGTAGACGGCGTAGGCAGTGTTGTTGAGGTGGCCCTGGGCGTCGGTGTCGCTAAAGCGCACCTGGATGTCGGTCCGGTGAGGCATGGCCCCATCGTAGGGCCCCCGTCGGCGCGCCCTGTAGAGCCCCCGCTACGGTGCGCCCGGGCGCGCTCTGGGTGGGCGTTGGCAGCGCGCGCAAAAGTGCGTACCGCGCCCCCCGAGGGTCACTTTGCGCAGCGGACTCCCGCAGCGCGGGCACGGTTTTTCGGCGCGGCCGTAGGCCTGCAGCTGGAGCGCGTAGGCGCCCACCTCGCCGTTGACCGTGCGGTAGTCCTGCAACGTCGTCCCTTTGGCGCGCAAGCTCGCCGCCAGAACCTCACGGATGGCCCCAGCGAGCTGCGCCGCTTTGGCTCTAGAGACCTCGTTAGCGGGCGTCAAGGGGTGGATGCGCGCGCGCCAGAGCGCCTCGTCGGCGTAGATGTTGCCGACCCCCGAGACCGGTTTTTGCGAGAGCAAAAAGGGTTTGATGGGCGTGCGCGAGCGCTGCAGCGCCCGGTAGAGCGCGTCCCCCGTAAAGGCCGCGCTCAAGGGTTCGGGCCCCATCGCGCTCAAAGTCGGCAGCGCCTCGTAGGCGCCCGAGGGCACCACCAGAAAGCGGCCGAAGCGCCGCGCGTCCCGAAAGTAGAGCGCGCCCCCCTCGGAGAGCTCGAGCCGCACGCGGACGTGCTTGGGCGCGGGCTCGGGGCTCAAAATACCCGTCATCCCGAGGTGAATGATCAGGTCGTCCCCCCCCGACAGGGGGAGGATCAAAAACTTGCCGCGCCGCGTCACCGCCAGGATGCGCTGGCCCACGGCGCGCTCCAGCCGAGCGTACTTGGGCCCCGGGGGGGCGTCGACGAGGGTGGCTGCGAGGATCACCCGACCCCGGACGTAGGGCTCGAGCTCGCGGCGCACCGTCTCGACTTCAGGCAGCTCGGGGATAGCGGACCCGCCCCTCGTAGAGCGCTTTGCCGACGATCGCCCCGTTGAGCCCCAGGCTCTCGTAGAGCTCGAGGTCGCGCTCGCTCGCCACCCCACCCCCCGCGACGAGCGTGTGCGGGCACGCGCGGCGCATCAAGCTGACCGGCTCCGGGTCGACGCCCAAAAGCGTCCCGTCGCGCGCGACGTCGGTGTAGATCAGGTGCCTCACCCCCTGCGCCGTCACGCGCTCGGCGAGCACCGTCGCAGCGACCGCGCTCGTCTCCGTCCAGCCTTTGACGGCCACGAGGCCGCCTTTGGCGTCTATGGAGACCGCGACGCGCTCGGCGCCGTAGCGCGCCAAAAGCGCGTCGAGAAGCTCCGGGTGCGTGACCGCGGCGGTACCGAGGATCACCCGCTCGACGACGTCCAAGAGGCGTTCGGCAGCCTCGAAACTGCGCACGCCGCCGCCGACTTCGCACTTGCAGGGCAGCTTGGCGATCCGCGCGATGACCTCTCGGTTGTCCCCCCGCCCGAAGGCCGCGTCTAGGTCGACGAGGTGCAACCAGGTCGCCCCGCGGTCGACCCAGTGCCGCGCCGCGTCTACGGGGTTGTCGAAGTACACGGTCTCGTCCTCGGCGCGCCCCTCGACGAGGCGCACCGCCCGCCCCCCTTGGATGTCGACCGCTGGAAAGATCTCGAACATGCTGCCGAGTATAGCGCGCAGCTCTTCAGCGCAAACGTGTCCGGTCAGCGGCGGCGGGGACGGGCGTGGCGGCTGCCGCTCCCTACCGCGCCGGCGAGGGGATCAAAAGGGTGTTCGCTGACGTTCAGTTGTGTTCACTTTTCATGGTGGGAGGCGTAGAGTGAGGGGCGGTTATGACGCCGCCCCGCCCCCCTACCGACGCCCCCCTTCAGCAGCTTCCGACCCCCCTCGCCGACGCCGCCCCCGCCGCGAGCGTCCCCCATGGCACCTCATCACCGGTGGCCCTCCCGACACCCCCCGCAGCACCGGACGCCTCGCCCACACCCTTGCCGGAGGCAGCACGCACGACACCGGTACGCACGGTGCAGGCACGAAAGGCGCCGACACCGGCGCAGGTGCGGCGCACCCTGCGCCTCTCGGTCGTCGAAGGGGGGCTGACCCAGGCGTTTCTCAACTGGACGACGGGCAGCGTCATCGTCGGTTACGCCCTGCACCTAGGCGCCTCACCGACCGAAATCGGCCTCATCGGGAGCGTGCCGATGCTCGCGCAGGTCGCGAGCCCCTTGGCAGCGTGGGGCGCGGCGCTGTTCGGGCGCCTCAAGCTGCTCACGGCGCTCACCGCCCTTTTGGGGCGCGGGCTCTGGCTGCTCGCCGCCTTTTTACCCCTGTTGGGGGTACCCGAAGCGCAGCGGCCCGCTTTTATCGTGCTGCTGGTGATGGTCTCGAGCTTTTTCCAGGCGAGCACCGCGACGCTCTGGGCGTCTTGGCTGGGTGAGGTCGTCCCCGAAGGGCGGCGCGGGCGCTACTTCGGCTTCCGCACGGGGGTCGTCGGGGTCGTGGGGATGGTCGCCAACCTAGGCGCTGGGTGGCTCTTGGACCGGCTTCAGGCGCCGCTCAACTTTCAGGTCGTCCTCGGCGTCGGCGTCGGCGCGGCCCTTGTGGGCGTCGTGCTCCTCCTCTTTCACTACGAACCGCAGACCTTGGGCGCGCGTCCGGGGTTTCGGGAGACCTTTCGCACGCCGTGGCAGCACCCGAACTTCCGCCGCTTCCTCCTCTTCGGCATCTACTGGCAGGCCGCCGTGATGCTCGCCGCGCCCTTTGTCTTTACCTACTTTTTGCAGCACCTCCAGATGAGCTTTACCCAGATCGCCCTCTGGAGCGCCATCGCCTCCTGCACGGCGCTCCTGACGACCTCGTTTTGGGGCCACGTCGCCGACCGCTACGGCAACAAAGCGGTGCTCGCCATCGGCACCACGCTCGCGGGTACCGCAATGCCCCTAAGCTGGATGCTAGCGACCGCAACGCACCTCTGGCCGGTATGGTTGAGCGCCGTATTCGACGCGCTCGCGTGGGGCGCCATCGGCCCCGCCATCTTCAACCTGGCCCTGGTGAGCGCCCCCAAAGACAACCGCACCGCCTTTATCGCCATGTACAGCTTTGCAACCGGCGTCGCGGGCTTTGTCGGCGGCACCCTCTCGGGGCCGCTGCTGCTCGCCCTCTCGAGGCTCGAGGGGGAGCTCTTGGGCTTTACCTGGACGGGCTTTCACACCCTGTTCCTGCTCTCCGGAGCGCTGCGGATGCAGGCGTGGCGCCTTCTCAAACCCGTCGAGGAGACGAACGCGTGGCGCACCCGCGACGTGCTGCGGCAGGTGCGCTTCGCGTGGCGCGGCATCGGTTTCCCCTGGCGCTAGCGCCGCGGTGCGGGCCCGAGCGGCCCGAAACGCTATAGCATCCCCCGCGCGCACTTCAGTAAGATTCTCTGAACCGAGGTCGGCGAGCGACCCACCTAAGGAGGTTTGTATGCAGCGCACGCGGGAGGAGCTCGAGGCGATGAGCCACAGCGAGCTGGTCGGGCGGGTGCTCGAGTTGCAGGACCTACTCCGCGAGGGGCTCGAGGTGCGTAACGCTCTGCACCGGGTTTTAAACGACATCTTGAAGGTCAAAGCCGACGAGGTCGGCGCTTACGCCGACACCCCCGAGGAGCTGCTCTCCCCCGAGGAGCACGCCCTCAAAGAGGCCTGGGCGCGCGCGCGGCACGCCGTCTCCAACCCGCTCGGCGCCGCCGCCGCGATGCCCGACATTAGCGGCGAGGAGCCCCTATAAGGCGGTGCGGCGAGCCTTTCGTCGCATGTAGGGTCGCCGCGCGCGTGCGACGTGCTATGAGCGCGGTTTGATCGTTCTCGCGCCGCGAGTTGGGGGTGCCACGCGCGCGTGCGTGCGTGACATTTGTCCGTGGCGCGCCGGCGGTGGGGTTCGGCTATCTTAAGCCCATGCCCAAAGTGCTTGTCACGGCCGCAGCGCGCACCGGCGGCTGTGACACTTTGGTGACACCCTCTCAAAATCATTCCGATTACACTAAAGACAGTGGAACGTTTAGCGCTTATCGGCGTATCGCACCGGCGCGGCGGAGCCGCCGCCCTCGAAGCCTGGCAGGCGGCCTTTAAACCCCCTTACAGCGAGCTTGCAGGCCTGGGCTTCGCCGAGTGGGTGCCTATCGTCACCTGCAACCGCTGGGATGTGGTCGTCGCTCTACCCAAAACCATGGACGTCGCGCAGGCTCGGGCGCTGCTGACCCCGACTGGGCAGCTCTGCCGCCCGTACGCCTACACGGGCGACGGGGCCTTGGAGCAGCTCACCCGCATCGCCGCCTCGCTCGACTCGCTCAACCCGGGCGAGGACCAGATCATGGCGCAGGTCCGGAGCGCGTTCGCGGCCGCGCAGGCGGCCGGCAGCACGGGGCCTTTGACCTCGTTCGCCTTTCACACGGCCCTGCGCATCGCCAAAAAGGTGCGCCGCGAGGTCGCCCTAGCGCCCCTTAAAACCTCGCTTTTTAGCCTCGCACGGCCCGACCTGTTGCGCGCGCTCCCCCAAGGGGGTTCGGTGGCGGTGCTCGGCGCTGGGGAGATGGGGTCGCTCGCCGCGAAGACGCTCGCCAGCGAGCCCGGCTTCGACCTCCTCATCGTCAACCGCAGCGCCCCGCGGGCGCGGCAGCTCGCGCGGCACCTGGGTGCGCGCAGCTCGAGCCTCGAAGCGTTTCTGGCAGCGCCGCCCCCCGTCGACGCCTTGGTGTGCGCGACGCCGGTGCGCGCGCTGATCGACCCCTTGCTCGTGCAGCGGCTCCCCGAGCTCAAGCTGATCATTGACCTCGGGGTGCCGCGCAACGTCCACCCCGAGGTCATTGAGGCCTCGCGCGTCCGCGTGCTCGACGTCGACACGCTGCAGGCGGCGGGCCGGACGCGGCGCGAGGCGCTTCAAGAGAAGCTCGCCGCGGCCGAGGTGATCCTCCAGGAGGCGCTGGAGGGGGCCCTCGAGGCGTGGACGGAGCGGCAGCTCGGCCCCTCCATCCAGCGGCTTCGGCAGCTCTACCTCGCGACCACGCTCGACGCTTTAGGCGACGGCGTCGGCAGCGAGGAGGCCGCCCGCCTCGCCCACCGCTTCGCCCACGTGCCGGTCAAGGGGTTGCGCGCCGTCGCCCGCACCTACGGGCTCGAGGCGGCGCAGATGTTTCTGGCCGAAGCGGGGCTCGGTGAGCTCCGCCTCGGCGAGGCGTACGCCGCGGACGCCTCCCGTGAGTAGGTCTTTTAGCCCTCTAGCCGACCTGCCGCGGGCGCGCTACACCGGCGTCGTCCGGATCGCCACGCGTAAAAGCGCGTTGGCGCTCTGGCAGGCGACCTGGGTCCGCGAGCGCTTGGCGGCGCTCGGCGTCGCGACCGAACTCGTCCCCCTAGACACCCAAGGCGACCGCACCCAAGAGGCGGGCACCCCCTTCCGGCTGATGCCGGGGCAGGGCTTTTTCACCAAAGCCGTGCAAGACGCTGTCTTGGAGGGGCGCGCGGACGTCGCGGTGCACTCGCACAAGGACCTGCCGAGCGCGCGCCTAGCGGGGCTCGAGCTCGCCGCCGTCACCGAGCGTGAGGACCCGCGCGACGTGCTCCTCGTCCGCCCCGGCGCCGCCCGGCCCGAGAGCGCGGCGCTCCCCCTCGTAGAGGGCGCCGTGGTCGGGACGAGCGCCGCGCGGCGGCAGGCGCAGCTCCGGCACCTCCGGCCAGACGTGCGCGTCGCCGAGCTGCGCGGCAACGTCCCGACCCGCGTGCGCGCCTTGCGCGAGGGGCGTTACGACGCCGTCGTGCTCGCGGCCGCCGGGCTCGCGCGCTTGGCGCTCGACCTGAGCGACCTCACCGTCTACCCGCTCGACCCCAAGCGCTTCGTCCCCGCCCCCGCGCAGGGCGCGCTGGCGCTCGAGATCCGGCGGGGCGACGCCGAGCTCGCCGCGCTCCTCACCGAGCTGCACGCGCCCGACGCCTACCAAACCGTCGCCGCCGAGCGGGGCCTTATGGGGATGCTCCAGGGCGGCTGCCAGCTCGCCCTCGGCGCCTACGCCGCGCTGCAAGGGGGCGAGCTCGAGCTGACCGCCTGGTACGAGGGGGAGCGGGTCACGGTCAAGCACCGCAGCGCCGAGGGGGCGGCCTACCTCGCCTTCGACGCGCTCGGGCGCCCCGCCCCGGCGCGCGCCGCCGCCAAGGAGCCGTAGTGGCGCCGACGGTCCTGCTCACGCACGCCGAAGGGCGGTTGGAGGGGCTCGCCGAAGCGCTCGCGGCGCGCGGGTTCCAGCCCGTCCACCTGCCACTCATCGCGACGCGCCCCCTGCCCGTGTCGGCGCGCGCTGCCAGGGAGCTCTTAGGCTGCGACTGGCTGCTCTTTACGAGCCGGAGCGCGGTAGCGGCGTGGTGCGCGCTGGGGCTCCCGCTCGCAGGCGCGCGGCCGCGCCTGGGCGCGGTCGGTGAGGCGACGGCGCGCGAGCTTGCCGCGCACGGGGGGCGCGCCCAGCTCGTGGGCGACCCGCCGAACGCCGAGGGGCTCTTGGCGCGCTTTGTCGAGCGCGTCTCCCCCCCCGCGCGCGTCGGCCTCCCGTGCGCCCTGGACGCGCTCCCCACCCTCCCCGAGGGGTTGGCGCGCGCCGGTTTTGCCGTCACGCGCCTCCCGCTATACGAGACCGTGGCGCGGGCGTGGCCGGACACCCTCACCCTAGGGGGGGCTGAGACCACCATCATCGTGCTCGCGAGCCCGTCGGCCGCAGCGGCGCTGCCACAAACCGTCGGGGAGCGCGCGCGGCTCGTCGCGCTCGGGCCGAGCACCGAGCGGGCGCTCGCGGCGCGGGGCTGGCGCGCTTGCCGAGCGCCCACACCTGACGTCAGCGGGGTCACCGAGGCCGTGCTGCGGGCCGCTCTCCACACCCACCCCCCCACCGCCGAGAGGTCGTTATGACGCCCCCCAAGCCCCAACCGCACGCCCCACCCAACACCGCGCCCGAACCCCACAGCCCCCTCGCCCTCCCGCGGCGCCCGCGGCGGCTCCGCGCGAGCCCCGCGCTGCGCGACCTGGTCGCCGAGACGCGCCTCGCGCCGAGCGACCTCATCGCCCCCTTCTTCGTGATCGCGGGGTCCGGCGCCGAAGAACCCATCGGGGCGCTCCCGGGGGTCTCGCGCCTCAGCGTCGACAGGCTTTTGCGGCAGCTCGAGCGGGGCCTCGAGCTTGGCGTCCGCGCCGCCGTGCTCTTCGGCGTCCTCGGTGCGGCGGACAAAGACCCCCGCGGCGTGCGCGCGGCTGACCCCCAGGGTCCCGTCGCGCGGGCGCTGCGCGAGGCGCGGCGCGCTTTTGGCAGCGACCTCGTGTTGATCACCGACGTGTGCCTCTGCGGCTACACCGACCACGGCCACTGCGGGCTCCTCAAGGCGACGCCGCGCGGGGTCGTCATCGACAACGACTCGAGCCTCGCCGCCCTAGCCGAGATGGCCGTGACGCACGCCGAGGCGGGCGCCGACCTCGTCTCCCCCTCGGACATGATGGACGGGCGCGTCGGCTACCTGCGCGGCGCGCTCGACCGCGCCGGTTTCACGGGGGTCGGCATCTTGGCCTACACCGTCAAGTACGCCTCGGCGTTCTACGGGCCCTTCCGCGAGGCGGCGGGCTCGGCGCCCCAGGGGGGGACGTCCCCCGACGGGATGCTCCCCCCCAGAGACCGCCGCACCTACCAGATGGACCCCCGCAACGCCCGCGAGGGCCTCGTCGAAACCGCCCTCGACGAGGCCGAAGGGGCGGACATGCTGATGGTCAAACCCGCGCTGGCTTACCTCGACGTCCTCTGGCGGATGCGCGCCGCGACCCCCTTGCCGCTAGCCGCTTACCACGTCTCGGGGGAGTACGCGGCGCTCAAGGCGGCGGCGCGCGCGGGTGCTCTCGACGAAGCGAGCGCCGTGCAGGAGAGCCTCTGGGCGATTAAACGCGCGGGCGCCGACCTGATCATCACCTACTACGCCCTCGAGGCCGCCGCAAAGGGCTGGCTCGGCTGAGCTGCGTAACAGCGTGAGGGGGCCGTGTGTGAAAGACTAAGGGGGTGAAGCGCCTCCGGCTCACCTCCCAAACCGCGACCCGCATCGCGTTCGGCGTGGTGGTCGTTTTTCTGCTCGCTCAGGTGACGTGGTGGATCGTCTTTCAGCAGCGCTACATCGCGCGGGTCACGCGCGAGACGCTCTCGGCGTGGCAGCGCGACGCGGCGACGGTCAACCTGTTGCTCGCGTTTGACGATGAAAGCGCCGTCAGGGCGCAGATCGAAGCCACCTACCCGCACCTGCGCCTGGTGAGCACCCCCGAGGGCTTCGTGCGGGCCGAGGTCGACCCCGCGCAGCTGCGCGCCTTTCGCGACGCGCAGACGGGGCACCTGCGCATGTTCGCCTTCGAGGGGCCCTTTTACGTGCTCGTGATGCTCGCCGGGCTCTACTTCATCGCGCTCTCGCTGCGCGCCGAACGCGACCTCAAACGCCGCCAGCAAAACTTTCTCAACGCCGTGTCGCACGAATTCAAGACCCCCTTGAGCACCCTTAAGCTGCTCCTCGAGAGCGTGCTCTACCGCTCGCTGAGCCCGGCCAAACAGCGCGACTACCTCGAGCGGATGAATAGCGAGCTGCGCCGCCTCGAGGCCACCAGCGAACAGGTCCTCGCGGCGGCGCGGCTCGAGCACGCCCTGGCGGTCAGCCGGCTCCGCGAGGTCGACCTCAACGACGCCCTGCGCGAGGCGCTCGCGCCCCTCCAGGGCGGCTTAGAGGCGCGCGGCGCCCGCCTTAAGGTGCACTACTGCCCCGAAGCGCTCCCCGTCTCGCTCGACCCCGCGGCTTTCGCCATCGTGCTCAACAACCTCCTCGACAACGCCGTTAAGTACACCCCCGAGGCCGACAAACCCATCACCATTAGGCTCGAGGGGCAGCGCCACCTCGCCGTGCTGCACGTCGAGGACCGGGGCGTCGGGCTGCGCGAGGGGGAGAGGCGGCGCATCTTCGACCCCTTCTACCGCGTCGGCGACGAGCTCACGCGGGCCACCTCGGGCGTCGGGTTGGGGCTCCACCTGGTACGCTCGGTGACCGAAGTGATGAACGGCTGGGTCCGCTGCGACGCCCCCCTCGACCCGCGGACCGGGCGGGGCAGCCGCTTTAGCGTGGTGCTGCCCAAACGCGTCGGCGCCGCCACCCCCGAACGCACTCCGTCGCTCACCCCCCAGGACATGACCCGATGACCCTCCCCACGACGTCCACCCGCAAGCAGCACACCACCGAGCGCGCCACGATCCTTATCGTCGAGGACGAACGCGCCATCGCCGAGGTTGTCGCCGACAACCTGCGCGACGAGGGCTACCGCACCCTGGTCGCGAGCGACGGCCCGAGCGGGCTCGAGCGTTGGCGCGCGGAGCGCCCGGATCTGGTCATCTTGGACGTGATGCTGCCGCAGCTCTCCGGCTTCGACCTCTGCCGCACCCGCCGCACGGAGGGCGACGCCACCCCGGTGCTCTTTTTGAGCGCCAAAGGGCACCCCGAAGACCGCGTCGCGGGGCTGCGCGCGGGGGGCGACGACTACCTCCCCAAACCCTTTCACCTCCCCGAATTTTTGCTGCGCGTCGAGAACCTCCTGCGGCGCCGCGGTTGGGGCGGGGAGCACGGGGCGAGCGCCGCCGCCTCCGACACCGCGCTGCGCTTCGGCGGCCACACGGTCGACTTTCGCAGCTGGACCGCCTCGCTCGCCGACGGGCGCACCGAGCTCCTAAGCGAGCGTGAACTCAAGATCCTGCAGCTTCTCAGCAGCCGCCGCGGCGAGGTCGTGAGCCGCGACGACATCTTAGACGCCGTGTGGGGCGACGACGCCTTCCCGAGCAGCCGCACCGTGGACAACTTCGTCGTACGCCTGCGCCGCCTTTTCGAGCCGGACCCGGCGCGCCCGATCTACTTCCACACCGTGTGGGGGGTGGGGTACCGCTTTACTCCCGAGGGGGAGGCCTAGGCTCCGTTGCCTCCCTCGCGCGTACCTGGAGCGTCCGCAAGGGGTCGGTGGCCTGTGGCCCGTGGCTCGCTGGGCGCCCGACAAGCACCCGCGCAGCAAAAACCGGCGCGCTAGGGCGCCGCCACGCCCGCCGGGGCCTAGGGAAGCTGGACATTTGTCCAACCCCTTAAGCGCTAACGCGGCCGTACACTAGGGGCATGAGCCTTTTTCTCGAGGCGGCGCGCGGTCAGGACACGGCGCGCGCCCCCATCTGGATCATGCGCCAAGCGGGGCGCTACTTGAGCGAGTACCGCGCGCTCCGAGCGCGCTACAGCTTCTGGGAGATGTGCCGCACCCCCGAGCTGGCCGCTGAAGTGACCCTCCAACCCCTGCGCCGCTTCGACCTCGACGCCGCCATCTTGTTTCAAGACATCATGACGCCCCTGCCGCCGATGGGCGTCGAGATCGACTTCTCCCCCGGCCCCGTGCTCAAAGAGCCCGTGCGCAGCGCCCAGCAGGTGCGCGCGCTGCGCGTCCCCGAAGGGGGCGAGATCGCCCCCTTCGTCGCCGAGGCGATCCGGCTGATCCGCGCCGAGAGCCCGGTGCCTTTAATCGGCTTCGGCGGCGCCCCCCTGACGCTCGCGACCTATCTCGTACAGGGGAGCGGCTCCAAGGACTACGACGAGTTTCGCCAGTTCCTGCGCTACGCCCCCGAGACGGCGCACGCCCTGCTCGACAAACTCACCGACCTCTCGGTGCGCTACCTCAAGGTGCAGCTCCAGGCGGGCGCGCAGGCGGTGCAGCTCTTCGACTCGTGGGCGGGGCTGCACGACGCGCGCGTCTACCGCGAGTTCGCCAAACCGTACAACACCCGCATCTTCGAGGCGCTCGCCGCGTTCGGCGTCCCCAGGCTCTACATCGCCGTCGGCGCGCTGCACCTCTACGGGGAGATCAAAGACCTGCCGTGCGAGGTCGTCAGCGTCGACTGGCGCGTCCCGCTCTCGCACGTCAGGCCGCTGCTGCCCGGCAAAACGCTCCAGGGCAACCTCGACCCCGCGGTGCTGCTCGCACCCGAAGGGGTGCTGCGCGCGGAGGCCGAGCGGGTGCTGCGCGAGGGCCTCGGCGGACCGCACATCTTCAACCTGGGCCACGGCATCATGCGGCAGACCGACCCCGAGCGCCTAGCGCAGCTCGTCGCGGTCGTGCGGGAGTTTGACCGGCGCGCCCACACCACGCCAGAGGAGCTCAGCCATGCCTGAACCGTTGACGAGCCACCTAGCCGCACCCGCAACGACGAGCCGCCGAGAGCGCGTGGTCGCGCTTATGCGCGCGGCGCAGGCCAGACTCACCGCCGCTTTCGAGGCGCTCGACGGCCAGGCGACCTTCCGGCCGCACACCTGGGAGCGCCCCGGCGGCGGTGGGGGGACGGCCAAGGTGCTCGAGGGGGGGCGCGTCTTGGAGCGCGGCGGCATCAACGTCTCGGCGGTTTGCGGCGACGCGGTGCCGCCGAGCCTCGCGGCGACCCACCCCGGCACCGAAGGCAAACCCTTTTTCGCCACGGGTCTTTCGATGGTGCTCCACCCGCTCAACCCCTACGCGCCCGCCTTTCACGCCAACTACCGCTACTTTGAGGTGACCGAGGTCTCCTCTCGGGGTCACGAGATAGCGCCTCGGGTCTGGTGGTTCGGCGGCGGCGCCGACATGACGCCCAACTACCCCTTCGAGGAGGACGTCATCCACTTTCACCGCACCCTTAAAGCGCAGTGCGACCGCCACGACGTCGGCGACTACGAGACGCTCAAACGGGCCTGCGACGACTACTTCTTTATCCGCCACCGCGGCGAGATGCGCGGCGTCGGGGGGATCTTCTTCGACGAGCTGTCGCCCATAGGCCAAGGGGACTTCGAGCGCGACTTCGCCTTCGTCGCCGACGGTCTAGACACCATTCTGGAGGCCTATCTGCCGCTTCTAGCGCGGCGCCACGCCACCCCCTACGGCGAACGTGAGCGGCGCTGGCAGCTCCTGCGGCGGGGCCGCTACGTCGAGTTCAACCTGGTGTACGACCGCGGCACGCTCTTTGGCCTCCAGACGGGGGGCAACATCGAGGCGATCCTCATGTCCATGCCGCCCTTTGCTCACTGGGCGTTTGACTACGCGCCCGAACCGGGGAGCCCCGAGGCGGCGATGCTGGCCTTTCTCCAACCGCGCGACTGGGCGAGCGCCGGGAGCGAGAGGCTCCCCTAGCGCCCGCAAGCGGCGCTCACCGAGCGCTGCGCACCCCGCGCCAGGTCGCTTAAGTCGCGGCGTCTAGAGGGCCGCGAGGTTCTCCGGCAGCGCCTCCAAAACGGTCGTGATAAACGCCCGGAAGAGCGGGCGTTGGGCGGAGGTGCGGCTGGTGAGCGCCCACACCTCGCGCTGCGGCGTCGGGACGAGCGGCCGCACGTAGGTGCGCCGCTCGCCGTCGCTGAGATCCAGGGTGGCGAGCAGAGGGAGCAGCGTCATCCCCCCGCTCTGCTTGACCAGTTTGACGAGCGTCTGCAGGTTGCCGCTCTCGAAGTGCAGCGAGCGGCGCGTCCCGCAGGCGAGCTCCCCCCCTCGACAGAGCCTCAGGGTCTGGTCGCGCAAACAGTGCCCCTCGCTGAGGAGCCACATGTCGCTGACGTGCAGCGCGCTCGTCGGGATCTCGCGGTGGGGGGCGAGGCGGTGCTCGGGCGCGAGAAAGGCGACGAACGGCTCCCGGAAGAGGGGCTGCGAGAGGAGCGCTGCGTGCGGCTCGTGGTCCGACGCGAGGCCGAGGTCGAGCCCGTTACCCACGAGCTCGCCGATGAGTTGCGCGGTGGTCGCCTCGCGGACGCGCAGGTGAACGCCGGGGTAGCGCCGCAGAAAGCGGGGGACGACCAAAGGCAGCAGATAGGGGGCGAGCGTCGGTAAGATCCCTAGGCGCAGCTCGCCCGTGACGGTGCCGCGCGCCTCTTGGGCGAGCCCCTCGAGGCGCGCGCACTCGTGCAGCACCCGCCGCGCCTGCGCGACGAGTGTAGCCCCCGCTTCGGTCGGTTCGACGGGTTTTTTGCGACGATCAAAGAGCACGATGCCGAGCGAGCGCTCCAACTTTTGCAGCTGCATGCTTAGGGTCGGTTGGGTGACCCCGCAGCGCTGCGCCGCCTCGGCGAAGTGTCCCGTTTCGGCCACGGCGACCAGGTACTTGAGCTGGGTGAGTGTCATCGCTAGTTTCTATTAAACCATAGCGACCATCGATTTGAATGATGACGCTCCGTTCGCTACAGTAAGAGGGCCCTAAGGGAAACCCCCCGGGGACACCCAACAGGAGGAGGTCAGGATGTACTTACGCATCGACAAGCTGCAGATCGAGATGCCCGCGGCGCGCGAGGCCGACCCCAACGCCGCTATCCGCGTACAGGAGCTGATGGGTGGTCGCTTCGGCGAGATGTCGACGCTGATGAACTACACCTATCAGTCGTTCAACTTCCGCGGCCGCGAAAAGCTCAAACCCTACTACGACCTCATCGCCAACATCGCTACCGAGGAGCTCGGCCACATCGAGTTGGTCGCGGCCACGGTGAACTCCCTCCTCAACGGGCCCGAGCGCCCCAGCGAAACCCCCGACCCGACGGGCACCCCGCTCGGGTTCGCCAAAGACGCGGGCAACCCGCACCACTTCATCGCTAGCGGCCAGACCATCTTGCCGGCCAACTCGCTCGGTCAGGCCTGGAGTGGCGACTACGTGTTCTCGAGCGGCAACCTTATCCTCGACTTGCTGCACAACTTCTTCCTGGAAAACGGCGCCCGCACCCAGAAGCTGCGGGTGTACGAGATGACCGACAACCCGGTCGCGCGCCAGATGCTCGGCTACCTCTTCGTCCGCGGCGGGGTGCACGCGCTCGCCTACGCCAAGGCGCTCGAAACGCTGACCGGCGTCGAGATGTCGAAAATGCTCCCGATCCCCAAACTCGACAACTCGCTCTTCCCCGAAGCGCGCAAGTTCGAGGCCGAAGGGTCGCACCGCAAGCTCTACCGCTTTAGCCCGAACGACTACCGCGACATCGCCCACATCTGGCAGGGTGAGTCGCCCGACGGTAGCGGTCCGCTCGAGGTCGTCGACGGCCCGCCCGAGGGGGGGCACCTCGCGCGCCTCGACCCCATCGGCGAGTCGTTCGCGCCGGAGTTTCACCCCGAAGAGATCTTCGAGATCGCCCAGAAGCTCTACAACAAGGCGAAGTAACCCCTTACCGACGACCCGACAGCCCCACCGCGCGGTGGGGCTTTTTGCGTGGCGCTCGAGCGCACCCCTGCAAACGCCGTGTCGCCGCGGGACACACGTCCTAGACGTCTAAAGGTATGCTGCGCTATGACCCGAGGCCCCACCGGAATCGTCATGATGAACCTGGGCGGTCCGAAAAACCTGGACGAAGTGCAGCCCTTTTTGCTCAAGCTCTTTGAAGACCGCGAGATCATCCAGCTCCCCGCCCAAAACGTCTTGGGCCCCTTTATCGCCAAACGCCGCACCAAGAGCGTGCAGGACAACTACCGCGATATCGGCGGCGGCAGCCCGATCCTCAAGTGGACGCGCGAGCAGGGCGAGGGGATGTGCCGCCGCCTCGACGCGATGTCGCCCGAGACGGCGCCCCACAAGTTCTACGTGGCGTTTCGCTACATCGACCCCTTTACCGAGGACGCGCTGCGGGCGATGCACGAAGACGGCGTGACGCGGGCGGTCGCCTTTACCCAGTACCCGCAGTTCTCCTGCGCGACCACCGGTTCGTCACTAAACGAGGTGTGGCGCGCGGCGCGCCGCCTCGGGTTGCAGAGCGCCTTTCAGTGGAGCGTGATCGACCGCTGGCCGACGCACCCGCGCTTTATCGAGGCGATGACCGAGACCGTCAAACAGGGGCTCGAGCAGTTTAGCGAGCGCGACCGCGACGACGTCGTCATCGTCTTTAGCGCCCACTCGCTGCCCTTAAGCGTGATCAACCGCGGCGACGCCTACCCCGCCGAGGTCGGCGCGACCACCCACGAGGTGATGAAGCGCCTCGGTTACGCCTACGAGTACCTGATCTCGTACCAGTCCGAGGTCGGACCGGTGCCGTGGCTCGGCCCGAGTACAGAGACGGTGATCGAGGAGCTCGGCCACAAAAAGCGCCGCAACGTGCTCGTCGTCGGCATCGCCTTTACCAGCGACCACATCGAGACGCTGCACGAGCTCGACATCGAGTACGGCGAGCTCGCGCACAAGGTCGGCATCACCAACTACAAGCGCGCCCCGGCGCTCAACGGGCTGCCGCTCTTTCAGGACGCGCTCGCCGAGATCGTCTACGAGCACCTGCAGTCGGGCGAGGCGTGCAGCAAGATGTACGGGTTTCGCTGCCCCGGCTGCGTCAACCCGCAGTGCCGCAACATCCTCAACCCCGTCGCCCCCTACAAGCGCACGAACGTCACGGTCACGAAAGAAACAAGGCTCTACCGGGCCTCGTAGCGCCGTTTTGGGTCGGCGCGCCTACGCGCCGACCCAGCTGAGTGGTTGCAGTTTTAGCGGCAGCGCTCGAGACTCGGTCGGAGGGTGCTGTGGAAACCGCCGCCGGCGTAGAAGGCGACCGTACTCGTCCCCGCCGGGATCCGCAGCGTCAGGCTCTCGTGCGGTCTCACCGTACCCGAACCCGCCTGACCGCTGCGCGTCACCCGCCAGCGGTACGGCACCGCGTCGGCCGAGAGGTTGACCACGCGCCAGCGGTCGCGGCAGAGGGCGGTGAGCCGCAGGCGTTGGCTGCGGCGGTAGGTGGCGACAAAGCGCCTCGGGGTGGCGCCGACGCGGACGTCGTGGATCGCCGCGCCGCCATCGGACCAGTGGCTAAAGGCGTAGCGCCCCTGCCGCTCGGGGGCCACCAGCTGCTGCGTGGCGCCCACGATGGTGCTGACCG
The DNA here is from genome assembly GCF_000092425.1 of Truepera radiovictrix DSM 17093. NCBI lineage: Bacteria > Thermotogati > Deinococcota > Deinococci > Trueperales > Trueperaceae > Truepera > Truepera radiovictrix. Next base: position 254,091 of record NC_014221.1, on the reverse strand, counting down.
TAAAGGGCGTTTGGCGCATGACCCCCTCCCAGGGCAGCTCGAGCCCCGTCGGCACGGTATCGAGGGTGTAGCGCACGGTCTCCGGCAGGAGCCGCACGCACGACCTGGCGCTCTCGCCGTGGCGGTCGCGCGCCGTCAAGCAGAGCTCCAACGAGGTGTTGTCGCCGTGGTCTTCGGGGACAAAAGCCCCCGTCTCGCCCGTTGTGGGGGGCAGGCTGTCGGTGTGGACGTGGTCGTTGTGGTAGGTGTTGAGCGTCCATGAGAGGGCCCCCCCCGGCAGCGCGCCGTCCTCTGGGTCGCTCCCACGGCCGCTAAAGGCCACCGGCCGCCCCACCTGGTAGCGCGCGCCGGGCGCGGGCGAGAGGATCGTCGCGGTCGGCGGCGCGTTGCCGACGCGCACCTCGAGCGTCGTCCGCGCCGCGTCGCCACCCTCGTCGCTCACCCACAGGGTGACGCGGTAGCGGCCCGGCTCGGCGAAGGTCACGCTGGGGTGCGGCTGCTCCGAGCGCTCGCCGTTGCCGAAATCCCACAGGTAGGTGAGCCCCCCCTGACCGCTCGAGCCCGCGCTCGACAACGCTACTGTCAGGGGCGCAGGACCCTGCAGCGGCGCGCCGCTCGCGACCGCCCGCAGCGGCGCCGCCGCCGGCGCGGTGTAACGCAGGCGCTTGAGCTTGCCGTCGTAGATGTTGAGCAGATAGAGCTCCCCCCCCGGCCCCATCCCCATCTGCACCACCCCGGGTTCGGTGGCGAACTCCGTGACGCGAGCGACCTCGCCACGGGGGCCGAAGTGCAGGGTGCGGATCCGCCCCTGGTTAAAGTCGTTGATAAAGAGCGCGCCGCGGTAGCTCTCCGGGTAGCGCGTCCCGGTATAGAACTCGCCGACTTGCACCGAGCTCGAGCCCGACCCGTGGAGGTAGGCGTAGAGCGCTGGCGCGGTGGCCTGGGCGCTCCCGTAGAGCGCCGCGCACTGCCCCAGCGCGCGGTAGCCCCCCTGCTGCAACGCCCGCCCGTTCCCCCCTTCGAAGCAGGGCCACCCGAAGTTGCGCCCCCCGCCGACGTTGACCTCTTCCCAGGTGTTCCACCCCACATCGCCGATAAACGGTTCGCCCGTCTGCGGGTGTAGGGTGAAGCGAAACGGGTTGCGCAGGCCGTAGCTCAGCACCCTCGAGCGGTTGCTTTTGGGGTTGCCGTCGAAAAAGGGGTTGTCGGGGAGCCCGAGCCCCGTCTCCGGGTCGATCCGCAGCAGCTTGCCCGCCAAGCTGTCCAGCTCCTGCGCGCGCAAGGCGGCGGGGTCGACCTTGAGAAAGTTGCTGCCGTCGCCGATGCTGACGTAGAGCATGCCGTCACGGCCGAAGCGCAACCCCCCGACGGTGTGTGAGATCTCGTCGCTCGGGATGCAGTCCTCGAGGGGGCGTCCCAAGGGGCCGCACGAGAGCACGCTGCTGTTACGCGCAGCCGGGTTGCCGATCGTCGCGGCGGTGCTATTTGTACCGAGCAAGACCCGCTCGCTCCCCGGCACGGCGACGGCGTAGCCTCGCGCCGCGTCGGCGGTGACCCGCACGAGGCGCGCGACGCGCGCGCCCGCGTTGTCGGGCGCCGCCATCCCCGTCCGCCCCTGCAGCTCCGGCGGGTCGTAGGTGTAGAGCACATAGGCGTAGGGGTGTTGCGGAAAGCGCGGGTGCAGCGCAAACCCCAAAAGGCCCCGCGCCTGGTAGTGGTTGACCTGTGCGGAGAGGTCGATAAAGGGTTCGCGGCGCAAAACGCCCTGTTCGGCGACCCGCACGACCCCGCCCTTCTCGGCGATAAACGCGCGCCCGTCGGGGGCGAAGGCGAACGCTACACCCTGGTTGAGGCCGCTCACAACCTCCTCTAACGCAAAACCCTGCGGCAGCGAGAGGGGCGCAAGCGGGCTCGAGAGCCGCACCGGGCGCACGTGCACCCGCACCGCGGCCTCCCGCAGCGCGCCCGTCGGCCGAAGCTGCGCCGCGCTCAGGGTCACCGTATCGCTCCCCTCGGCGGGCTGGGTAAAGGGTCCCTCGACGCGCGCGTAGGGTTGAAAGAAAAAGTGCTGGGTGCCGTCCCCCAAAAAGAGCTGCACCTCGGCGAGCAGGCGCTCCTCGCCCTCTAGCTTGGGCACGGTCGCCGGCACCCGCACGGCGAGCCCCCCCGCGTCGCCGAGCGCGCGGCTCGGAAAGCGGACGGTGACCCCGGGGGCGATCGCCTCCGCCGCGTACGCCGCGGCGAACGTGGCGGGGAGGGGCTCGGGCACCGCCGCACGCGTCACACTCACCTCGGCGGGTGCCGCCAAAAAGCCCGCGCTAAGCGTGACCGACACCCCACCCGGGAGCGTCAACTGCCCCCCCTCGGGGGGGAGCTGCTGCGCGGCGTGGTCGAGGGCTGGGGGCGCTCGCCAACAACCGCTCAGCAACCCCCCCAACAGGCACAGGCAAAGACACGCCAGGCAAAGCGGGTACGAGCGTGGGAGCGGCGGGTGACAAGGGGGTAGGCGCGACGACGACGGGGGGCAAGAGGGCCGTACCATAGCTGCTGGTCTCCTCACGGGCGCTTGCACAACCGCCAACCGGGTGCAGGCCAGGGGTGGGGCGTTCGTCCGCACTGTAAAGAGCCCTTGTGCCCGGCTAGAAGCGCCGAACGGCTGAGCCCTCGGCGCCCCCCGAGCGGTTTCTTGCGCCGCGCAAGTTCTCCTTCCGCAGGCCGCTCGAGGCCTACGCCCAGGGCCGAAGGGGCGTCGCCCACGTGGGCGCTTCGGCGCGCCAAAGCTCAGTAGTTCACACGCTGAAAAGCGAGCGGCGTGCTAGCGTAAAAGGGCCGGAGACGCTGCACGTCCCGCCGCAAGGGCTGCACCTGCCAACGCCGCCGCGAGCGCGGTGACCGGCGCAGCGGGGGATATCGGGAACGGGCGCCAACGCTGGAGGCGGGTCATCAGACTTTTTACAACAGTGCCGTCGTGGTCGCCGAGCGCGCTCCCCTTACGCGCGCCGCTCGGCAGGCGCCGCAGACCGCTATCTCGCCTACGACATCTGCCGGGGGTCTTTTAGCGCCATGCATGTGTGGGTGTTTTCGGACGTGCGGCTGCTGCAACGCGGTCTTATCGAGCTCGTTACGCACCTCGGTTTCACCGCCCACGCGATCCACACGCCGGAGGTCGAGGTCGCTCTGTGGCACCTGAAGCGCACCGCGCCGCCCTTTCCGCCCCCGCCACCCCTGCCCACCCTGGCGCTCTTTTCTGGGACCGAAGACGACGTCATCCGGCTGCTGCAGCGCGGCTACCGCGGTTACCTCAGCCCTCAAGACGACGACGCGCAGCTCTTTAAAGCGCTGCAGGCGCTCCGCCGGGGCGAGATCTGGGCGAGCCGCGAGCTCTTGACGCGCACCATCGGGAGCCTCAGCACCCCGCAGCTCACCGAGCGCGAGCGCGAAGTTCTCGGGCTGCTCGCGCAAGGGCTCAGCAACCGCGCGATCGGCGAGCGGCTCGGTATCTCCGAGCGGACGGTTAAGACCCACGTCGCTAACTTGTTCGACAAGTTCGGCGTCCGCACCCGCCTCGAGCTCGCCGCGCAGGTGCAACCCTAGGGCGCAGCACGACCTGAGCGCGCCCCGCCGCGCTGAACGGGCAGCGCGGCGCAGGTGCTGTATACTCACGCTCACGCAGGGCTCTACGAAGGCGCTCGCACACGACGTTTACGACGAGCTCCACCCAACACCGAGGGTGACCGTGACCGCCGGCGAGCACGCGCCCCGCCAAGGAGACGACATGTCTGACCCCTCAGAGATCACCTCACCGCCCCTCGACGCCCCCGCACCACAGAGCAGCGCGGAGGTCCCGACCTACTCCGGCTTCGTCGCCATCCTAGGCAAACCGAACGTCGGCAAGTCGACGCTGTTAAACACCTTTCTAGGCGTCAAGGTCGCCCCCATCACCCCGAAGCCGCAGACCACGCGCCGCGGCGTGCGCGGCGTCTACACCGACCGGCAGGCGTCGGAGGTGCGCCAACTCGTCTTCGTCGACACCCCGGGGTTTCACCGCGCGAAAGACGCTCTGGGCGAGTTTATGAACCGCGAGGTGCGCGCGGCGGTCGTCGACGTCGACGTCATCCTCTGGGTCGTCGACCTGCGCCGCCCACCCAGCGACGAGGACAAGGAGGTCGCGCGGCTGCTGCGCGGCCTCGACCCCAGCACGCGCGTCTACCTGGTCGGCAACAAGCTCGACGCCGCCAAGTACCCCGACGAGGCCCTGGAGCTCTACGGGGAGCTGGTACCGAACGTGAGCCGCACCTACCGCCTAAGCGCCCTCGAGGACCCGGAGGCGGTCTACGCTTTGCGCGCGGAGCTCCTCGGTGAGCTCGCTGAAGGTCCCCTCTTCTTCCCCGAAGACATCCGCAGCGACCAGTCGCGCGAGACGTGGGCCGCCGAGATCATCCGCGAGAGCGCCATGACCCACCTGCGGCAGGAGCTGCCCTACGCGGTCGCCGTGCAGGTGCTGCAGTGGCGCGACCCCGAGGGGGACGAACCCCTTTACCTCATGGCCGAGCTGTGGGTTGAGCGCGCGAACCACCGCATGATCGTCCTCGGCAAGGGGGGGAGCATGATCCGCGAGATCGGTCGCAGCGCCCGCAAACAGCTCGAGGTCTTTTTGGGGCACCGCGTCTTTTTAGAGCTCGAGGTCGTCGTGCGCCGCGCCTGGCGCGAGGACCCCGAGGCGCTGCGCGAGCTCGGTTTCGAGGGCTGAGGTGCCGATCGCCGCGCGTTGGCGCCGCCTAGAGGCGCTCCCACCCCCCCGCGGCCGCGACGCCATGCCGGGCGTCTACGAGCTCGCCGACGAGGCCAAACGCGTGATCTACATCGGTCAGTCGGCCAAGGACGTCCCCAACCGCATCCGCCAGCACCTCGCGGGCCGCTCCGGCGCGCCCTGCATCGCCGAGCGGGCCGCCTACTGGCGCTACCGCTACGCGCGCGTCCCCCAAGCCGAGGAGGCGGCGCTGCTCGCGGCCTTTAAGGAGCGTTTCGGCGCGCTGCCGCTCTGCAACCGCGCGGCGCCCCTGCAGCGGGGCGCCCTGCGGCGCTACTACGAGCGCACCCGCGGCAGCTAACCCCCTCGGGGAGGGGACATTGTGGCTGTCACTCACAAAAGCTGTAGCCGTCCCTACTTGTTCGCTCTAAAAAACGCGTGATATAAAGGCCAGAACGTGAGTGGGCGCTTTAACCTTCTCACCTACTTTGGAGGGATAACATGCACAAGCGAATCGTTGCGCTGCTCAGCCTCCTCGCCCTGTTGGGTGTGGCCTTCGCGCAAGAGGACACGACCGTTGACGCCGAGGTGACCGAGCAGGGTGCTGAGGTCGTCGTCGCGGTCGAGGCCGCGCCCGGTGTCGAGTTCGACACGACGCAGTTTGTCGGCGCCGCGCTCCCCTTCCCTGCGAGCTTGCACTACGGCATCAAAGACGTGCAGCTCTTCGGCGCGGAGCCCGACCTGCGCTTCCGCTTCTCGGGTAACCTTTTCACCTCGCGTCTCGGCGTCGGGGTCGACGCGCTCTTTGACATCGCGACGCTCGAGGAGAACATCCAGCTCTACGGCGGCCCGAGCCTCGACCTCGGGACGATCTTCCCCGTCCAGCCGAGCTTCGCCTTCGCCGGCTTTTTGGGCGGCGAGTACCGCTTCAACCGCGAGATCGGCTTTTTCGCCGAGATCGGGACCGGTATCCAGTTCCCCTTCACCCTTGACCCCCGCGGCGCGCTGGGCTTTAACTACCACTTCTAAGCGCGCCCCCAAGACGCAGTGCTGAGGCGGCCCCCAAAGGGGCCGCTTTTTTGCTATAACACGATCACGCTCACCCCGCGCGGCGCAAAGCGGCCCATCGCGGCGAGCTCCGCGCCGGCCTCCTCTAACGTGAGCGTCTTACCGACGAGCCTCTGCGGCGCCAGGGTGCCCTCGGCGATCATCCGTAGCATCTGCGGATAGGCGTGCGCGGGCATGCCGTGGCTGCCCCTCAGCTCGAGCTCTTTGGCGATAACCTCACCCATCGGCAGCGCGGTGGGCCGGCTTTCGCCGAGCAGCAACCCCACCTGCACGTGTCGCCCCTTTTTGCGCAGGCAGCGCACCGAGTTGCGCAGCGTCGCGGCGCTGCCCAGAGCGTCGAGCGAGACGTGCGCGCCCCCTTGGGTGAGCTCGAGAATCGCCCCGACGGGGTGCGCGCTCCTGAGGACGTGCTCGGCACCGAGCGCGCGGGCACGCTCGAGCTTGGCGTCGTCCAGGTCGACCGCCACGACCCGGGCACCGAGCGCCGCGGCGATCATCACCGCCGAGAGCCCCACCCCGCCGCAGCCGTGCACCGCCACCCACTCGCCTGGTTGCACGCGCCCCTGGGCGGTGAGCGCGTGAAACGCCGTCATAAAGCGGCAACCGAGGCTGGCGGCCTCGACGAACCCCAGAGCGTCGGGCAGGCGCACGAGGTTGACCTCGGCGTAGGGCAGTGCGACGTACTCAGCGAACGCCCCCCACCCCGTAAACCCCGGTTGGTACTCGGCGTCGCACACGTGCGGGTACCCCGCCCTGCAGGTCTGGCAGCGCCCACAGCCGCAGCAGAAGGGCACCGTCACGCGCTCCCCCACGCGCCAATGCGTGACGCCCGCACCGAGCGCCGCGACCGTACCCGCGAGCTCGTGCCCCGGCACGTGCGGCAACCGGATGGTGGGGTCGTGCCCCATCCAGGCGTGCCAGTCGCTGCGGCAGACGCCACAGGCGCCCACGCGGATCACGACGCCCCCAGCCGGCGGCTCCGGGTCGGGGACGTCGGTCACCCGTAGCGGTTCGCGAAAGGCGTGCATGAGGGCGGCTTTCACTGCGCCACCTGCCCCGTGGTCTTCCCTGCGGCGCCGGGCGCTAGAGCCAAAGCTGTCGTCATGCGCTCATCATGCGCTCTGTCGCCAGGTCTACGCCACCCCACGGCGCGCTCCACACAGCTCTACACGAAAGCGCCCCACCCAAAGCCGCCCCGCTGCCCGTGTACCCGCCGCCCGCAGCGCGCCGGAAGCGTCAGGGGGTAGATGCTAAACTGGCGGGGACGGACGACAGGGATTGAGCCTTGACGAGAGCGCCCGAGCGCCGCAGCGGTCCCCAGCCGCGCGCGGGGCGCGACGACTGGAGGACGTGTGGAGACGCTTGCTTACCTGAGCGACGAGGGGATCCCCAAGGGCAACCTACCTTTTGACGACGACGATCTCGTGCGCGGCTACCGCGCGCTGCGCCGCGCCCGCTTCTGGGACGAGCGCGCGAGCGTCCTGCAGCGCCAGGGCAAACTGGGCGTGTACCCGCCCTATAGGGGACAGGAGGCCGCGCAGGTCGGCACCATGCTGGCCTTTGAGCCCTCCGACTGGTTGGTGCCCTCCTACCGCGAGAGCGCCGCCGCGCTGACGCACGGCCTCCCTCTGGCGACCCTGATCCTCTACTGGCGCGCGCACCCCGCCGGGTGGCGTTTCCCGGAGGGCGTGAACATCCTGCCGTTCTACGTCCCCATCGCCACGCAGCTGCCGCAAGCGGTCGGCTTGGCTCACGCGCTGCGCCTTCGGGGGGCGCAAAACGGGTCGCAACCCATCGTCGCAACCTTTGTCGGCGACGGGGGCACCAGCGAGGGCGACTTTCACGAGGCGCTCAACTTCGCCTCCGTTTTCGAGGCGCCGGCGGTCTTTATCGTGCAGAACAACGGCTGGGCCATCTCGGTGCCGACGACGCGGCAGATGAAAACCAAGCGCGTCGCCGCGCGCGCCGCCGGTTACGAGATGCCCGGCGTGACGGTCGACGGCAACGACCTGCTTGCGGTGTGGAAGGTCGCCCAAGAGGCGGTGGCGCGGGCGCGGGAAGGGGGCGGGCCTACCTTGATCGAAGCGATGACCTACCGCGTGGCGCCGCACACCACCTCGGACGACCCGAGCCGCTACCGCACCGAGGAGGAGGCGGCCTCCTGGATCGGCCGCGACCCCGTCAAACGGATGCGCACGGCGCTCGCCCACCTTACGCTGTGGGACGACGCGCAGGAGGAGGCGCTTTTAGAGGAGCTTAGAGCGGAGCTGGAGGCGGCCGTCCGCGAGGCCGACGACGCCCCCACCCCCGCCCCCGAGGAGATCGTCGAACACGTCTTCGAGACCATGACCCCCGACCAACTGCGGGCCTGGGAGGTGCTGCGTGAGCGCGCTTAAAGACCCCGAAACCGCCACCCGGAGCGCGACCCAAAACCTGACGATGGTGCAGGCGATCAACCAGGCGCTCGAGCAGGCTTTAGAAAATGACGAGCGCGTCCTGCTCTTCGGCGAAGACGTCGGCAAGATGGGCGGGGTGTTTCGCGCCTCCGACGGGCTGCAGGGGCGTTTCGGCGAGGCGCGGGTGTTCGACACACCGCTCGCCGAGTCGGGCATCGTGGGGTTTGCCGTCGGGATCGCCCTAGCGGGGTTTCGGCCGGTCGCCGAGGTGCAGTTCGCGGGCTTTCTCTACCCAGCCTTGGACCAGATCCTCTCGCACGTCGGGCGCTACCGCCACCGCACGCGCGGGCGCTACAGCCTGCCGCTGGTGGTCCGCGCCCCCTACGGCGGCGGCGTCCACACCCCCGAGCAGCACGCCGACTCCCCCGAGGGGCTGCTGGCGCACACGCCCGGCGTAAAGGTGGTCATCCCGTCGAACCCGGAGCGCGCCAAGGGGCTCCTGCTCGCGGCCGTGGCCGACCCCGACCCGGTCTTTTTCTTGGAGGCGATCAAGCTCTACCGCTCGGTGCGCGCCGCCGTCCCGACGTCCCCCTACACCCACCCGCTCGGCAAGGCTCGAGTGGTGCGCGAGGGGGGCGCCGCGACGCTGCTGTGCTACGGCGGCATGGTCGAGGTGTGCGAAAAAGCGGCCGAGGTCGCGCAGGCCGAGGGGGTAGCGCTCGAGGTGCTCGACCTCGAGACCCTGGTCCCCTTGGACACCGAAGCGGTGCTCGCGTCGGTTCGCAAAACGGGGCGCGCGGTGGTCGTCTACGAAGCCATGCGCACGGGTGGTTTCGGCGCGGAGGTCGCCGCCAGGATCGCCGAGGAGGCCATCGACAGCCTCCAGGCGCCCGTGCTGCGCGTTGCCGGTTGGGATTCACCCTACCCGCCCTTTTCGTCCATCGAACATCACTACCGGCCGAACGCCAAGCGGGTCTTAGAAGCGGTGGAAACGCTTCTAAGATTTTAATATAAAACGAGTGTAAAAAATATCACATCGCGCTGTTTGGGGAGTTGTAACCTGAGATGTTTCAGACATATTAAGGGAAGGGATGCTAGCAAAGGCATAGCTGTTGCTCGGTCATTACAGGTAACCATTTGTGTAACTCACGGGGAGGTAGTATGAGAGGACGAAGCATCCGCAGCGTTGTAAGCGTGTTAGCCATGTTCTCACTAGCCGCTTGCTCAATGCATTCCAGAGATGAACATAAATCCGGAGCAGCTGTGCCGGCACAATTACCTTCTTTGGTACATATTACTAGCAGTGAAGCTCACAGTGAACTTTTGCACTCACTATCTCGTGCTGAGACTAGTCTTTTAGAATATTTCCAAAACCAATCGGAAACCCAAGACTTCAGTTCGATTAGGGTTGTGGAGGATAAGCTTGTTGCTGTCAGAGTTGGTGGGGTCGAGCGCGTAGAACTTGAACTAGGGAAACCAAGTCGCGAAGCCACTGGTTTAGATCAAGCAAAACTCGAACGTAGTATCCGTAGCAGTATGACGATTGCTCCCCAAACTTCATCAGATGAGCTAGAAGAACTGATTCAGGCAGAGGTTGCTGTAAATTTGAGTGACCGCTACTACTTTGATTTGCTATCACCGGAAGGGAAAACTCTCCTGATTTTAGAAATACCCAGCCTTTACTACCAAGACGTCATTCGCCCTGTGCTTTTTTATCGCCCTTAAGGGGACCATTGGCCGTATGGAGGTGCTTATGAAGTGGAAAAGCTTGAAGCGTTTTAGCTTACCGGTCGTCCTTTTAACACTTTCCGCGTTTCTTGTCGCCTTTGAGGATGGTGCAGTACTCTTTCCTCAAAATAGTACAATACATGCTCAGGAAACACGATCTCACCTGTCAGCAGAGCGAGATTCACAGTAGATGTTAATCAGGGCAGCTTGCCAACTTCTACACGCTGTGCGGTAACTGCAAGTAGCAACTATCGCACGATTATTGAGTTCATCACAAACAGAGGTTTTAACACAGGGACTGTGTATCTGCTAAAAGGGTCCAATTGTTCAAACAGCTATACGGTTCCCCGAGATAACAATACCGGTGGAGTTTTAGGAACTGGCTTTACCTGTTTGATACGGACAGTTAATGGTACGAGTAATGCAACTCTTACGATTGACGCAGCTACCCTTTACCGTGATGTTGCCAGCGCGCCTATAGTTGCTCGTTAAGATGGTCGAAAAACGTCGTGATGGCGTAACGCTTTGTTCGGCGTAGTGGGTTGGTAGACGGTAATAAGAACTGAGATACAAAATTGAAAGCCGGAGCGTCAGTTGGCTTCGGCTTTCAATTTGGCGAGGCTGATGAATCCCTGTCCCTAGAGTGCCACGCTCCCGACCTGCGCCTCTTGCACTAGCGCCTCGAGCGCCCCCGCCGCCACCCCGTTCACGTCGGCAGCTTCGGCCTTGGGCACGACCTTCCAGAAGCGGCCCCGCGCCTCCTCCCACGCGCTTAGGAGCTCGGTCGCCCGTGGGCTGCCGGTAAGGGCTGCGTGCCGCGATACGAGCGCGCGCAGCAGCTCGTCGTCCAAACCGGGCCCCAAGCGCTCCAAGGCGACCATACCGGGGTTGTAGCGCCCCTCGAAGGCGCCGTCAGGGTCGTAGACATAGGCCACCCCGCCGGACATCCCCGCGCCGAAGTTACGCCCGGTGCGGCCCAAGACCACCACCACCCCGCCCGTCATGTACTCGCAACCGTGGTCGCCGCACCCCTCGACCACCACGCGGGCGCCGGAGTTGCGCACCGCGAGGCGCTCGCCCGCCCGCCCGGAGGCGTAGAGCGCACCACCCGTAGCCCCGTAGAGCACGGTGTTACCGATGATGGTGTTGTCGTGCGGCGTCAGCCGCGACTCGGCGGGCGGTTTGACGACGATCTCGCCGCCGGCCATGCCCTTACCGACGTAGTCTTGGGCTTCGCCCTCGAGCGTGAGCTGCACCCCCGCCCCGTTAAAGACGCCGAACGCTTGGCCGGCGACCCCCGTGAAGTGGAGCTGCACGGTCCCCGGCGGCAACCCCGCTTCGCCGTGGACGCGGGCGACTTCGCCGGAGAGGCGCGCCCCGACCGAGCGCTCACGGTTGGTAATGGCGTAGCGTCTGCGGTAGGGCCGCGGGTTCTGAATCACCCCCGCCGCCTCTTGGTAGACGATCTCGTCTAGGGGCGGGGTGTCCTCGGGGCGGTCGTTGCGGCGGCGCTGGGCGCGGCGCGCGCGCGTACCGCTCGGGTCGGGGTCGCGCAAGATGGCGCCTAGGTCGAGGTGCGCGGCTTTGGGTAGCGCCACCTCGCGCGGCTCGAGCAGGTCGACCCGGCCGATGATCTCGTCGAGGCTCCGAAAGCCCATCTCGGCGAGGATCATGCGCACCTGCTGGGCGACGTAGACGAAAAAGTTAACCACGTGTTCGGGTTGACCGGGGAACTTTTTGCGCAAGTCCTCGCGCTGCGTGGCGACCCCGACCGAACAGGTGTTGAGGTGACAGGCCCGCTGCATCGTGCACCCCGCTGCCACCAGCGCGGAGGTGCCGAAGCCGTACTCCTCGGCGCCTAGAAGCGCCCCCATAACCACGTCGCGGCCCGTCTTCATCCCCCCGTCGACCCGCAGCGTCACGCGCCCGCGCAGGTCGTTCTCGATCAGCACCTGCTGCGCCTCGGCGAGCCCGAGCTCCCACGGCACCCCAGCGTGCTTGATCGACGAGAGCGGTGAAGCGCCCGTACCGCCGTCGTAGCCCGAGATCTGGATGTTGTCGGCGTAGCCCTTGGCGACGCCAGCAGCGACCGTGCCGACGCCCGCGGTCGCGACGAGCTTGACGCCGACGCGCGCCTCCTTGTTCACCCGTTTGAGGTCGTAGATGAGCTGGGCTAAGTCCTCGATGGAGTAGATGTCGTGGTGTGGCGGCGGCGAGATCAAGGTGACGCCGGGGACCGAGCGGCGGATGCGGGCGATCTCCGCGGTGACCTTGTGCCCCGGGATCTGCCCGCCTTCGCCGGGTTTGGAGCCCTGCGCCATCTTGATCTCCAACTCGCGGGCTGAAGCTAGGTACGCCGGGGTGACGCCGAAGCGGCCCGAAGCGACCTGCTTGATGGCGCTGTTCGCCCAGTCGCCCGCTTTGGGGTGCCAGGGGGCGTGCGAGAGCTCGGGCATGTCGCGCTCGTAGGGTTTAAAGCGCACCGCGTCCTCGCCGCCCTCGCCCGAGTTGCTCTTGGCGCCCAAGCGGTTCATCGCCACGGCGAGCACCTCGTGCGTCTCGCGCGAGACCGAACCGTGACTCATGGCCTGGGTGGTAAAGCGCGTGACGATGGCGTCGACCGGTTCGACCTCGTCCAAGGGGAGGGGGGTGCTGGCTTTTTTGTAGCTCAGCAGGTCGCGCAGGTTGCACGGCGGGCGCTCGTCGACGAGCCGCGCGTAGTCGTTATACGCCTCGAAGCTCTCCGTGCGCACCGCTTTGTGGAGCGCCTTAAAGACCAAGGGGTTGAGCGCGTGGTACTCGCCCGCCTTGCGGAAGCGGTAGATGCCGCGGTCTTTAAGCGCCGGGTCCTCGCCGAAAGCTTCGGCGTGAAAGGCGAGCGCGTCGGTCGCGAAGACCGCGAGGTCGGCGCCACCGATGCGGCTGGGCGTCCCCGTAAAGTAGCGGTCGACGACCTCCTGAGCGACCCCGAGGGCTTCAAAGATCTGCGCGCCGCGGTAGCTCGAGACCGCCGAGATGCCCATCTTGGACATGATCTTGAGTAGACCAGCCTCGAGCGCGTAGCGGTAGTTGGCGCTCGCCTCGGCGGCCGGAATCGGCGTCTTGGCGCGGGCACCGGCGTCGCGCGCGGAGGCGAACGCCAAGTAGGGGTGCACCAGCGCCGCCCCGTAACCGATCAAACAGGCGACGTGGTGATCTTCGCGCGCCTCACCCGACTCGCAGACCAAAGCCGTGCGGGTTCGCAAGCCCGCCTCGATGAGGCGGTGGTGCACGGCGCTCACCAGGAGCAGCATCGGCACGGGGATCCAGTCGGGGCCGATCTCGCGGTCGGAGAGGAGCAGGAGCCCGGCGCCGCCGCGAACGGCCGCGACCGCCTCCTCGCAGAGCGCCTCGACCGCCCCCTCTAGCCCCTCCGGCCCCGCAGCGACGGCGAAGCGCGCGCGCAGCAGGTGCGGCCTCAGCCAGCTCTGCGCCCGTAGCCACGCCATCTGCCCCTCGTCGATGACCGGCGACGGGAAGACGACCACCCGCGCGGAGCGCTCCTCCTCTTCAAGGAGTGGCCCGCGCGGCCCCAACACGGTCTCGAGCGACATCACCAGGCGCTCGCGCAGCGGGTCGATGGGCGGGTTCGTGACCTGCGCGAAGCGCTGCTTGAAGTAGCGAAAGAGCCCCTGCGGCTGCTCGGACAAGACCGCCAGGGGGGTGTCGTCACCCATCGAGCCGACCGGCGTCTCGCCCGCCGCCATCGGCTCCAAGATGCGGTCGTAGTCCTCTTGATGGTAACCGAAGGCTTTTTGGGTGCGGCGCAGCGCGGCCTCGTCCCACGCGCGGAGCGCGAGCTCGTCCGGGGCCACTTCGGGCGGGCGCACGAGGTGCGCGTCCAGCCAGCGCCCGTAGGGTTGTTTGCGCGCCACGAGCGCCTTGATCTCCTCGTTGCGCAAGAGGCGCCCCGATAAGGTGTCGACCGCCAGCATGCTCCCCGGGGCGAGGCGGCCCTTCTCGATGATCTCAGTCTCGTCCAGGGGTACCATCCCCGCTTCGGAGCCGACGACGACGAGCCCGCCCTTCGAGAGCCAGTAGCGCTGCGGGCGCAGCCCGTTGCGGTCGAGTGCAGCGACCGCAAAGCGACCGTCGGTCAAGGCCAGCGCGGCGGGGCCGTCCCACGGCTCCATCAGCGTCGCGTGGTACGCGTAAAAGGCGCGCAGCTCCGCGTCCATCTCGGCGCGCTCCTCGAAGGCCTCGGGAACGAGCATCATAAGCGCGTGCATGGGGTCGCGGCCGGAGAGGGTCAGCAGCTCAAAGGCGTTGTCGAGCGCGGCCGAATCGCTACCGCCGGGTTGGATGATCGGCAACAGCTCCTTTGCGGCGTCCCCCCAGACGCGGCTCGAGAGCACCCCCTCGCGCGCTCGCATGAGGTTGACGTTGCCCTGAAGCGTGTTGATCTCGCCGTTATGCGCCAGAAAGCGAAAGGGCTGCGCGAGCGACCACCGCGGCATGGTGTTGGTGCTGTAGCGCTGGTGAAACACGGCGATCGCCGTTTCAAAGTCGGGGTCGGCCAGGTCGCGGTAAAAGTGCGCGAGCTGCGGCGCGACCATGAGGCCCTTGTACGAGATCGTGCGGTGCGAGAACGAGGGGATGTAGAAGCGGCCTAGGTTCGCCTCCGTCAAGCGGCGCTCGAGGCGCTTGCGGGTCAGGTACAAAAGGCGCTCGAAGGCGTCGTCCCCTAACCCCTCGGGGCGCCCCAAGAGCACGTGCCGGAGGACGGGACGGCGGCTGCGCGCCTCCTCGCCCAAAGCGTCATCGTTGATGGGCACGTCGCGCCAACCCAACAGCCGCAGCCTAGAGGCGCGGATGACCTCGTCGGCGAGCCTATACATCCGCTCGACGGGGGCGGCGTTATCGACGAAAAACACCCCGACCGCGAGGTCGCGCTCGCCGAGCGACACCCCCCAAGCGTCCAGGTCGCGCCGGAAAAGCTTGTGCGGGAGCTGCGTCAGTACCCCGGCGCCGTCGCCGGTGAGCCCGTCGGCGCTCACCGCACCGCGGTGCGAGAGGTTGTTTAAAGCCGTCAAAGCGTGCTGCAACACCGCGCGTGAGGGGCGCCCCCGCAGGTCGGCGACAAACCCCACTCCGCAGGCGTCGCGTTCGTGCGGCCAAGCGAGGGTGGAGAGGTTGGACCTAGGTTGCTTCATAAAGGGCGCTCCTTTCGGGCGAGACAGCTGCAGTGGAAGCGGTAAAGAGCGCTGCAGGTGACCGAAGACCGCAGCGTCAGCGAGGGGTAAAGGGCGCGCGGCGCGCCTAGAAGGTGAGGGTACTTGGTAGTGGTTGTGCCGCCTGGGACGTGCGGCGCCCCTAAGTTTAGCGCCCCCCCAAGCGGGTGTCAATTTTCATGCATAAACCCGTGTAAAACACGCAAAAGGTGTCGGCGTAGGGGCGTCTCAACCCCCATCGCCGCACCCACCCACGGCCGAGGCTGCATAAACACTCAGCAGCGTGCGGGCCGCGGCGTCACGCGACGACCTCAGCCGACACGCCCGCCGCGCGCCCCTCGAGGTCCGCTTGCGGGGTCACGGCGTCTTTGTGGAGCTTGTACTCGATAGCGTCGATGAGCGCGCTGTACGACGCGTCGATGATATCGCTGCTGGCGCCCACCGTCCCCCAGGTGTCGGCGCCGTCGGTGGTCTCGACCTGCACCCGCACCACGCTCGCCGTGCCCGTCTCCGCGCCCGAGAGGACGCGCACCTTGTAGTCGGTGAGCCTAAGCTGCGCCAAGCTCGGATAAAAGCGTCCCAGCGCCTTGCCGAGCGCGCGGTCGAGGGCGTTCACGGGACCGTGGCCGGCTGCGGCGGTGTGCTCGAGCTGCCCCGCGACCTCGACGCGCACGCTCGCCTCGCACAGGGGTTCGGCGTCGCCGTCGCGTTTGTCCAGGGTCACGCGGTAGCCGTGGAGCGTAAAGTAGGGCCGGTAGCGCCCGCGCACCTTGAGGCTCATGAGGTGAAACGACGCCTCGGCCCCCTCGAAGGCGTAGCCGCGGTGCTCGAGCTCCTTAAGCCGCGCGAGGATCGCCGCCGCCGCCTCCGGCGCCCCGTCGCCGGGGGCCGACTTGGCGAGCACGTTCGCCCGCCCCGAGAGATCCGAGAGGAGCACCTGACGGCGGTTGCCGACCGCTTCCGGCGGGATGTGCTCGTAGGTCTCGGGGTTTTTGGCGACCGCCGAGACGTGCACCCCCCCTTTGTGGGCAAAGGCCGCGTCGCCGACGTACGGCGCGCGCACGTTGGGGGGCATGTTGGCGCGCTCGTCGACGTAGCGGGCGAGCTCGCGCAGACCCGACAGGTCTTGCGGCTGCGCAAAGCCGAGCTTGAGTTTAAGGGTCGGCAAGAGGCTCACCAGGTTGAGGTTACCGCAGCGCTCGCCGTACCCGCCGATGGTCCCCTGCACCTGCCGCGCCCCCGAGCGCAGCGCCGCGAGCGCGTTCGCGACCGCCAACTCGGCGTCGTTGTGGGGGTGGATACCCACGGGAACCGCGAAGCGCGCGCACACCTCGGCGGTGCGCTCGTGCACCCACTCGGGGAGCGAACCGCCGTTGGTGTCGCAGAGCACGAGCCGCGAGGCGCCCGCTTCGCAGGCGGCCTCGAGGGTCGCGAGCGCGTAGGCGGCGTCCGCGCGGTAACCGTCGAAAAAGTGCTCGGCGTCGTAGAAGACCTCGCGGCCCTGCGCGCGCAAAAACGCCACCGAGTCGCGGATCATGGCGAGGTTCTCCTCTAGGCTGACCGCGAGCGCCTCGCGGACGTGCAGCGTCCAGGACTTGCCGAAGATGGTCACGACCGGCGTGTCAGCCGCCAGCAGCGCCTGCAAGTTGGCGTCCTCCTCGGGCCGCACCCCCTTGCGCCGCGTCGAGCCGAAGGCCGCGAGGCGCGCGCGCGTTAGCGCGACCCCCCGCATCAGCTCGAAAAAGCGCGCGTCTTTGGGGTTCGACCCCGGCCAGCCCCCCTCGATGACGTCGACCCCGAAGGCGTCTAAGCGCCTGGCGATGGCGACCTTGTCCTCGGAGGTGAGGCTGAAACCGGTGCCCTGGGTGCCGTCGCGGAGGGTGGTGTCGTAGATTTCAACGGCCGTCATCAGTACTGACATCTCCGTAGGCGCCTCACGGCGTCGCCACCTGCTGCGCCGACGCCTTGCCGATCCCCGCCGCGAACTTGTTGAGCACGTCTACGTACGCCTGCGCCGAGGCTTCGATGACGTCCGTCGAGAGGCCGCGGCCGTGCACCAACCTCTCTCCCTGCGAGGCGCGGATGCTGACCTCGCCGAGGGCGTCTTTGCCACTCCCGACGCTGCGGATCTCGTAGGACTCGAGCTTTAACGGCAGCCCCGCGACCCGCTCGAGCGCCCTATACACCGCGTCAACGGGTCCGTCGCCGGTCGCCGCCTCCTCGTAGATGCCGGTGTCGGTTTTGAGCCGCACCGTCGCCACCGGGATCATCCCGGTGCCCGACTGGAACTGCACGCTCATGAGCTCGTAGGTCTGCGGCACGCGCGCCGTCTCGGCGTCGATGAGCGCGCGAATATCCTCGGACGTCACCTTCTGCTTGCGGTCGCAGAGGTCTTTAAACTGCTTGAACAAGACGTTGACCTTCTCGTCGTCCAGCTCGTACCCAAGCTCCTCCAGGGTCTTGCGAAACGCGCGGCGGCCCGAGTGCTTGCCCATGACCAACACCCCGGCGTCGCGGCCGACGGTCTCGGCGCTCATGATCTCGTAGGTCTCAAGCGCCTTGATCACCCCGTCTTGGTGGATGCCCGACTCGTGGGCGAAAGCGTTGTCGCCGACCACGGCCTTGTTGGGCGGCACCGAGACGCCCGTATACATCGCGACCATCCGGCTGGTGCGGTAGAGTTCGCGGGTGTTGATGCCGGTCTCGTGGCCCCAGACGTCGCGCCGCGTCCCGAGCGCCATCACCACCTCCTCTAGAGAGGTGTTGCCGGCGCGCTCGCCGATGCCGTTGACCGTACACTCGACCTGCGTCGCCCCGGCGCCGATCGCCGCGAGCGAGTTGGCGACCGCCAGCCCCAGGTCGTCGTGGCAGTGCGTGCTGATATCGACCTCTTTGGCGCCGGGAACATTGTCGCGGATATTGCGGATCAGTTCGGCGTACTCGAGCGGCATCCCGTAACCGACCGTGTCGGGGATGTTGATGACCGTCGCGCCCGCCTCAATGGCCGCGCCGTAGAGCGCGTAGAGAAAGGCCAGCTCGCTGCGCGTGCAGTCTTGCGCGGAGAACTCGACGTCGCCCGTGAACTGTCGCGCCAAGCGTACGCTCTCGACTGACGCCTCGATGACCTCCTCCGGCGTCTTGCGGAGCATGTGCTCCAAGTGGATCTTCGACCCCGAGGTAAAGACGTGGATGCGGGCCCGTTCAGCGCCCTCCAACGCCTGCGCTGCGCGCTCGATGTCCGCTCGCGCGGTGCGCGCGAGCGCGCAGATGGTCGGCCCCGAGACCTCTTTGGCGATGCGGCTGACTGCCTCGAAGTCGCCGGTGCTGGTGATCGGAAAACCCGCCTCGATGATGTCGACGCCCAAGCGGGCGAGCTGCTTGGCGATCTCGACCTTTTCGGCGGTGTTCAGGGTCACGCCCGGCGTCTGCTCGCCGTCGCGCAAGGTGGTGTCAAAGATTTTAATGTAGGCCATGGTGGTTCCTTTCGGGGGCCAGAAGTCAGGAGCCAGTCATCAGTGGCCAGAGGTCGAGGAGCGCTGGAGTCGCAGGTTGTTCGGTCAGCCTGCGCAGGGCGGCCAACATAGACTGCTTGGGGACATCCTGATGCATCCGAAAACCGCTGTGAACGCCCCGCCCGCGCTAGCCTTTGCGCCCGATAAAGGGCATCATCTTGCGCAGCCGCGCGCCGACCTCGGCGACCTGCGACGACGCGGTCGCGCGCCGTCCGGCGTTTAAGGTGGGCTGACCGACCTGGTTCTCCAAGAGAAAGTCGCGCGCGAACTTGCCCGTCTGGATGTCGCGTAGCACGCGCTTCATCTCGGCGCGGGTCTCGTCGGTGACCAGGCGCGGCCCCGTCACGTAGTCGCCGTACTCGGCGGTGTTCGAGATCGAGTGGCGCATCCGCTCGAAACCGCCCTCGTAGATGAGGTCGACGATCAGCTTCATCTCGTGGACGCACTCGAAGTAGGCCACCTCCGGCTGGTAGCCCGCCGCGACGAGCGTCTCGAAGCCCGAGCGCATGAGTTCAGTGACGCCGCCGCAGAGCACCGCCTGTTCGCCGAAGAGGTCGGTCTCCGTCTCCTCCTGAAAGGTGGTCTCCAAAACCCCGCCGCGCGTCCCGCCGATGGCTTTGGCGTAGGCCAGGGCGCGCGCTTTGGCGGTGCCCGTGGCGTCCTGGTGGATGGCCACGAGACACGGCACCCCGCCCCCCTCGGTGAAGGTGCGGCGCACGAGGTGCCCCGGCCCTTTGGGCGCGACCATAAAGACGTCGACGTGCTCAGGTGGGCGGATCTGCCCGAAGTGGATGTTAAAGCCGTGGGCAAACAGGAGCGCGTCGCCCTCCTCCAAGTGGGGCGCGACCTGCTCGCGGTAGACCTGCGCCTGCACCTCGTCGGGCAACAGGATCATCACGAGGTCGCCCGCGCGAGCGGCGTCGGCGACCTCCATCACCTCGAGCCCTGCACCCTCGGCCTCGGCCCACGAGGCGCTGCCCCTGCGCAGCCCCACCACCACCCTAACGCCGGACTCCTTGGCGTTTAGGGCGTGGGCGTGACCCTGCGAACCGTAGCCGATCACGGCGACCGTCTTGCCTTCTAAGTGCGCGAGGTTTGCGTCGGTGTCGTAGTAGATGTTGGCCATAAAAACTCCTTGGGGTGGTGCGGCGTGCTGCGCTAGGCGGCTTTGACGGTGGGCCGACCCGTGACCTTGCTGTCGGCGGCGCTGCGGGTGAGGGCCACGCGGCCCGTGCGGATAAGCTCTAAGATGCCAAACGGCCGCATCTGCTCGATAAAGGCGTCCATCTTGCCCTCGTCGCCGGTGACCTCGAAGACGAGCGCGTCGCGGTGCACGTCGACGATGCGGGCGCGAAAGTCCTGCGCGACCTGCCGCAGCTCGACGCGCTCTTCGGGCGAGCGCACCGCGACCTTGATGAGCATGAGTTCGCGGTCGACGAACTTGGCCTCGGAGTGATCGATGACTTTAAGCACGTCGATGAGCTTTTGCAGCTGCTTCTGCACCTGCTCGATGGTGGCGTCCTCACCCGAGACCGTAAAGGTCGTGCGGCTAATACCGGGGATCTCGGACTGCGCCACCGACAGCGACTCGATGTTAAAGCCGCGCCGCGCGAAAAGCCCCGCGATGCGCATCAAGACCCCCGGTTGGTCGCGCACAGTCACGCTCAAGACGTGTTTGTGAACGCTCATGCGGGCTCCTTTTCCCCCTCCGGCGCGCGCTCCAAGCTGGGGTCGGCGGCGACGAGCTCGGCTGCCGTGACCTCGGTCGCAGCGACCTGCTGCGGCGTCAGGTCCTCGGGCTCCTGGTCGCCGATGAGCATCTCATCGACCCCGGCCCCGGCGGGCACCATCGGGAAGACCTTTTCAGCCTCGTAGACGACGAAATTCATGACGGCTGGCTTGCCTTTGGCCAAGACCTCGGGGATGAGCTGCGCAGCCGTCTCGCGGTCGAAGATGTTGTAGCCGTCTAAGCCGTAAGCTTCGGCGAGCTTGGCGAAGTCGGGGTTCGAGTCGGCCAAGTAGACCTCGCTGTAGCGCTGCGCGTGAAACATCTCCTGCCACTGCCGCACCATCCCGAGCATGCCGTTGTTGCAGATAGCGACGATGATCGGCAGCTGGTGCTTATAGATGGTCGCGAGCTCCTGGATGTTCATCTGCACGGAGCCGTCGCCCGCGACGCACACCACCTGCTCGCCGGGGCGCGCGAAAGCGGCGCCGATGGCGGCGGGGAGCCCGAAACCCATCGTGCCGAGGCCGCCGGAGGTGATCCAGGTGCGGGGCCGGTTGGTGGGGAAAAGGCGTGCGGCGAACATCTGGTGCTGCCCGACCTCGGTCGTCACCACGCAGTTGCCGCCGGTCGCTTCGCGAAACATCTGGATGACCTCTTGCGAGACGAGCGGTTTGTCCTTTTTAAACCGCTCCGGGTAGCGCCCCTTCCACTCGGAGAGCTGCGTCCACCACTCGGGGATGTTAAGGGGCTCTAAGAGCTCGCCGAGGCGCGGCAGCACGTCGCGGAGGTCGCCGACGACCGGTACGTGCGCCCGGACGAGCTTGGAGATCTCCGCCGGGTCGATGTCGATATGCACCACCGTGGCGTTCGGGGCGAAGCGCTTGAGGTTCCCCGTCACGCGGTCGTCGAAGCGGAGCCCCGCCCCAATGATGAGGTCGCAGTGGGTGATCGCGCGGTTGGCCGTCACGGTGCCGTGCATCCCCGGCATCCCGAGGGCGTTCTCGGCCCCGGCGGGGTAGGCGCCGAGCCCCATCAGCGTGGTGATCACCGGCACACCGGTGCGCTCGGCGAACGCCATGATCTCCGCGGCGGCCGCCTGACCGCCGCCACCCACCATCATCACCGGGCGCTTGGCCGCGCGGATCGCCTCGGCGGCGCGCCTCAGCTGTTTGGCGTGGCCCACCGTCGTGGGTTTGTAACCGGGGAGGTCGAGCGCCACCTCGAAGCTGCCCGTAAAGGGGGCTTGCTGCACGTCTTTGGGGATGTCGATCAAAACGGGCCCCGGCCGCCCCGAGGCGGCGATGTAGAACGCTTCGCGCACCACGCGCGGAATGTCGTTGACGTGTTTGACGAGGTAGTTGTGCTTGGTAATAGGCAGCGTGATCCCGTAGACGTCGGCCTCTTGAAAGGCGTCGGTGCCGATGAGCGACATCGGGACGTTGCCCGTGATCGCGACCACCGCCGACGAGTCCATGTAGGCGGTCGCGAGGCCGGTCACCAGGTTCGTCGCCCCCGGCCCCGAGGTCGCCAAGCAGACCCCGACCCGCCCCGAAGCGCGGTAGTAGGCGTCGGCGGCGTGCGCTCCGGCCTGCTCGTGACGCACCAACACGTGCTTGATGGGCGAGTCGTAGAGCGCGTCGTAAGTCGGCATGATCGCCCCGCCGGGGTGACCGAAGACGATCTCTACCCCCTCGCGCTCTAGAGCGTGTAACAGTGCGGCTGCGCCGTTCATCGTCCCCTCCTAGCCATACGCTTCCTTTCTAGCCACCAAAAAAAGCCCCCGCTCGTGGGGCGGGGGCGTCGTAGCGGTCTGTAAACGCGACTAGACCACGCCCCTGCGCCCTAGAATGAGGACTAGCGCGGCTACCGGCAGCAGAGCGTCACCGAAAAGGGGTCTCGCGCTGGGGGGGGTCGGAGCGGGTGTCATCTACAGCGGAGTATGACAGAGGGGGGCGAAACTGTCAAGCAACGCTTCGCAACTTTATGCGCGCTGCTCGGCGTACGGCGCGCCGTGGCGCCCGCTTCGCCGGGGCACCCTACCCGGGAGGCAGGTGGCCGATTGTGTCGCGCCGACTGGGGTAAGGGATAGTTTTTTCACCTTAATACGGCTATCATGAACGACATCCGGTCGCCTGCTGTGCCCTGCGAGGTCACTAGGCGCCGCCATACCCGCCTAAAGGAGGGTTCATCATCGAAACGCTACGTGTCTCGGGAAACTCCCGGCCCAACTCCGTCGCCGGGGCGATCGCTGCCCTTTTGCGCAGCGAGCACGAGGTCGAGGTGCAAGCGATCGGGCCCCAAGCGGTGAACCAGGCGGTCAAAGCGATTGCGATCGCGCGCTCGTACATCGAGCCCGACGGGCTCGAGCTCACCACCCAACCCTCGTTCGTCAAGCTCGAGCTGCAGCACGAGGAGCGCACAGCCGTGCGCTTTACCGTCCGCGCGTACGCCCTAGAGACGTCGCCTGAATCCCCCTAACGTGGCCACGGCCCCACAGGGCCCCTTTCGCGTCAGCGTTCGGGTGCGGGGCTCGGCAGCGCAGCCTCGGAGCGCGGCACCTCGGCAGCACCTCGCGAAACCGTGACAGCGGCGTGACCGCACCGCGAACGGATCGTTAAACTTGAGCGAGCCATACTCACATTTTTTGTGATAAACTAGACGGTATCCGCCCCCACCCGACGGTGCGGGGCGCTCGCAAGGAGGAAACATGCAGGGAGAAACGGTCGGCGTAGGGGTAACCGGATACTACCTCATCGGCTTCGTCGCTTTTTTCGTGTCGCTCGCCGTGAGCGCTTGGTTACGCGCCACCTACGCGCGCTGGTCGCGGGTACAAAACGCCTCTGGGCTCACCGGCGCGGAGGTCGCGCACGCGATTTTGCGCGCGAACAACATCACCAACGTCCGAGTCGAGCGCGTCCCGGGGCAGCTCTCCGACCACTACGACCCCATCAAACGCGTCGTGCGGCTTTCTGACGGCATCTACGGGCGCGCTAGCGTCGCCGGTATGGCGGTCGCCGCGCACGAGGTCGGCCACGCGATCCAGCACGCGCGCGCCTACGCGCCCCTGCAGTGGCGGAGCGCGCTCGCGCCCGTGGCCAACATCGGTTCGCAGTTCGGCCTGCTCGCAGCGATGATGGGGCTGTTCTTGGGCGCTACGGGGATGCTCAACTTGGGCATCTTGCTCTTCTCGGCGGCGGTACTCTTCCAGGTCATCACGCTGCCGGTCGAGTTTGACGCCAGCCGGCGCGCGCTCGTGCAGCTCAACCAGCTCGGTCTGGTGACGCAGCGCGACACGGGCGGGGCGCGGAGCGTGCTCACCGCCGCCGCCATGACCTACGTCGCAGCCGCCGCGACCTCGATCGCCTACCTCTTGTACTTCATCATGGCGAGCAGGCGGTAAGCGAGTAGCCAGTGGTCAGAGGTCAAGGTCAGAAGCCTTTGACGCCTGAGTACTGACCCCTGACTTCTGCCTTTCACATGACTGCCAGGGAAACCGCCCTCAGCATCCTGCGCCGCGTTCACCGCGGCGCTTTCGCTGCGCCGGTGCTCTCCGACGCGCTCGCCAGGGGGGGGCTGAGCGCCGCCGACCGCGGCTTCGTCACCCACCTCGTCTACGGCAGCTTGCGCCTCGAGCTCGCCCTCGACGCGCAGCTCAGGCCGCTCCTTCAAAACCCCGCCAAACTTCCGCCGGGCGTCTTGGACGCGCTCCGGCTCGGCGCCTTTGAGGCCCTCTACTCGGGGACGCCGCGGCGCGCGGTGGTCAACGAGTGGGTGGCGATCGTCAAGCGTCGCCACGGCCGCCTCGCGGGGTTGGTCAACGCCGTGTTGCGGCGCGTCGAGGCGCGAGAGCTCCCCCCTGCAACCCGCTACGGCCTGCCGGCGTGGCTCTACGCCGAGTGGGAGGCGCGCTTCGGGCGTCAGCGGGCCGAGGCGGTCGCGGCGGCGATGGTCGCGGGCGAACCGCTGTGGCTGCTCGCCTACCACCCCCAAGCGACGCACGCGCTTTTAGAGGAGGGCTGCGAGGTCACCCTGGGGCCCATCGAGGGGACCCTCGCCGTGCGACCCAGCAAACCCTTGGGGGAGCTCGCAGCGTTCCGGCGCGGGTGGGTGCAGCCGCAAAACCCGGCCTCGAGCCTCCCCGCACGGCTTTTGGAGGTCGCACCCGGCGAACGGGTGCTCGACCTCGCGAGCGGGAGCGGCGTCAAAGCGGCGCAGCTCGCCGCGTTGGGAGCGGACGTCACGAGCGTGGAGCTGCACCCGAACAAGCTCGAGCGCGCCGCGGCCAACTTGCGCCGCTTGGGGCTTCGCGCGCGGGGCGTGGTGCACGACCTGCGCACCCCCCCCGACCTCCCCCCCGCCCCCAAGGTCCTGCTCGACGCCCCCTGCACGGGTACCGGCACGCTGCGCGGCCACCCCGAGCTGCGCACGCGGGTGACCCCGGAGGCGACCCGGTCGCTCGCAGCGCTGCAGCGCGAGCTGCTCCGGAGCGCCGCCGCCGTCACCGCCCCGGGCGGTCTGCTCGTCTACGCGGTGTGCGCGCTCACCCAAGCCGAGGGGCCGGAGATGGCGCGGTGGTTTCTGGAGACGCACCCGGACTTCGAGGCCGAGCCGTTTCTCTTCGACCTCCCCGCCGACAACGCCCCGGAGGGCTCGAGCGTCCTGCCGCTGGGGGGTCTGGACGGCTTTTTTATCGCGCGGTTTAAAAGGCAGTCGTCAGGGGTCAGAACGCAGAAGAACTCCTGACTACTGACCCCTGACTACTAGCTACTGACCCCTGACTACTAGCTACTGCTTCCTAACCCCCACCCCTCGAGCTACGCTGAAGCGTGCCCGCAGACGCCCCCATCCAACTCAGCGAGCGCGTCTTCTACCTCCCCGGCAGCGTCAACGCGGCGCTCGTGGTCGGCGACGAGCGCGAGGCCGTGATCGTCGACACCGGCCAGGACAAGGACGCCGGACGGCGCCTCAAGGGGGCGTGCGCGCACCTCGGCGTGACCCCCATAGCGATCCTCAACACCCACGCCCACGCCGACCACTACGGCGGCAACGACTTTTTGGTGCGCAACCTGGGGCTCAGCGTCTACGCGCCACCCTTCGAGGCGAGCATCCTGCAAAACCCCTACCTCGAGCCCGTCTACCTCTTTCACGGCGCCAAACCGCCCCAGGAGCTGCTCTCCAAATGGCTGATGGCGAAACCGTCGCCGGTGAACCAGCTGCTGGCGCCGGGGCGACTCGAGCTGGCCGGCTTGGCGCTCGAGATCCTCGACACCTCCGGGCACGCCCACACCCACTACGCGGTCAACGTAGACGGTGTGCTCATCGCCGCCGACGCGGTGTTCGGGACGGACGTGCTGGACAAGTACCCCTTGCCCTTCGGTCAGGACGTCGCTCGGCAGATAGCGAGCGCCGAGCGGGTCGCCGATGTGGGCGCGCGCACCGTCTTGCCGGGACACGGCGATCCGACGGAGGACGTCGCCGCGCTCGTCGGGGCCAACCTCGCGGCGTTCGAGCGGGCGGCGGCGGCGGTGGCAGCGGCCTGCACGGGGGTTCCCACGAGCGCCGTGTTGCGGGCCAGCTGCCGAGCGCTCGGCATCGTCATAAACGACCTCCCCCGCTACCACCTCAACCTCTGCGTGGTGAGCGCGTACCTCAGCTATCTGCGGGAGACGGGGCGCGTCGAGCTCAGCATTATCGACAACGAACTCCGCTGGACGGCGGTCGCGCCGGTCTAACCGACGCGCAGCTCCGCCTGCGGCTCCCCCTGCAAGCTGTTCACGATGGCTTCGGCGACGTCCTCGGGTGAGAGCGCGTCTTTGGGCGGCTGCCCGACGCTCTGCCAGAAGTCCGTGGCGACCGCTTTGGGGAGTACGAGCGTGAGGTGCGCCTTGCGCCGCCACTCGGCAGCGGCCACCTTGACGAGCGCCGCGACGCCCGCTTTGGCCGCCGCGTAGGCGCCGAAGCCGCGAAAGTTCACGAGCTCGGGGCGGGCGCCGAGGACGTACACCCGCGCCCCCGTCACGAGCTTCGGCTCGGCGTGCTTCAGCGTGTAAAAGAGCCCCGTTAAGTTGGTGTCCACGACGCGCGCCCACGCCTCGGCCGAGGTGCGGCTCAAAGGCGCCGGCTGAATGGCGCCCGCCGCGTAGATGAGCAGGTCCTGCGGCGGCAGGTCCTCGAACAGCGCCTCGACCTCGAGCTCGCTGGTGACGTCGGTTGGGACGAGCGTCGCCCCGCCGCCCAACCCCTGCAGCTTGCGCGCGTCGCGCCCGACCAAGGTGAGCGCGTAGGACCCCTTGAGCGCCGTCACGAGTGCCGAACCGATCCCCCCGGTTGCCCCGACAATAAGCGCGTTCATGCGCTTACGCTACTCGGCGGTCGCCGGGGCGCGCCGTAGCGCGCGTCGCGGTAAGCTTGGGACGTGGAGACGCGCGCAGAGGTTGTAGCCGGCATCGAGCACGTTCGCGCCGGGCGCCTGCACGAGGCCGCCGCGCTCCTCGCCACGCTCCACGACCCCTACGCAGCCCTCCACTTGGGCCACGCGAAGCGCTTTCTCGGCGCCTACGCGGCGGCCGAGGTGCACTACCGGAGCGCGCTAGAGGCTGGTGAACGCCTTCAGGCACGGCCCCTTACGGTCGCCGCGCTCTGCGGGCTGGGCGAGGTCGCGCTAGCGCTTCAGGAGCGGCAAAAGGTGCTGGTGCCCTTCGGGCGCGCCCTCGGCCTCACCGAGCTAGGCGGCGTCTCGGTGACCCAACCGCTCGCGGGGCTCGCGCAGGCGCAGGGTCTCTGGGGCAACTGGGGCAAAGCCCAAGCGCTCGCCGCGCGCGCGTTGGCTCAGGCAGCCGACCCCATAGGGGAAGCCAGGGCCTGTCTCGCTTTGGGGCTCGTCACCCGGGACAGCGCGGCGGCCACCGACGCCTTACAACGGGGTCGCCGCGCCGCGCGGCGCGCACCCCACCGCCCGCTCGAGCTGCAGCTCTGGGTCGCGCTGCTCACGCGCCAGCCTGAGCCGGACGCGCTCGCTGCCGCGCACGCGCTCGCTGCCGCGCACGCGTGGGCCCTCGAGCTAGGTTCTGTTGACACTTTAACGAGCGTAGATGCTAGAAATAGGTATGAGCACGGTAGAACTCAGGCAAGACCAGTGGCGAAAAATCCTCAAGTTTCTACGCGAGCACCCTCGGGTACATGTGGGCAAAGCGCGTAAGTGCAAACGCTTTATCGAGGCTGTGATGTGGATGGACCGCAGCGGCGCACAGTGGCGCTTGTTGCCAGAGAAGTATGGCAGTTGGAACAGCGTCTACAAACGCTTTGACCGCTGGAGCGAGCGGGGAGTCTGGCATGAGATGTTCGAGCATTTTGCCGCCGACCCCGATATGGAAAGCGTAATGATTGACAGCTCAGTGATTCGCGCACATGCTTGTGCTGCGGGCGCACCCAAAGTAAAAGGGGGCAAGAAGCGCAAGCCCTCGGTTACAGCAGAGGTGGGTTCAGCAGCAAGATTCACGTAACCGTCGATGCTTTGGGCAATCCTTTGCGTCTCTTGCTCACGGCAGGTCAAGCGCACGAGGCACCTCACGCTGAGGCCTTGCTGACGGGGTACGAAGCCGACTTCGTTCTTGGCGACAGAGGCTACGACGCCGAACACATCCGCACCACTATCGCCGAGAACGGAGCACAAGCGGTTATTCCACCCAGGTCAAATCGCAAAGACCCCAGCGCGTATGACCCGGAGCTTTACAAAGAACGCCACCTCATCGAATGTTTCATTGGCAAGCTGAAACACTACAGACGTTGCTTCTCGCGCTTCGACAAGCTCGCTCGCAATTACCTCAGTTTCCTCCATTTTGCCTCTACCCTCATCTGGCTACGGTGAAACGTCAACAGAACCTAGACATGCACCCCGAAGCGGCGCAGCTCGCCAGGCTTTCCCCGAGACGCTGAGCCTCACCTAAACTGCTGCATGTACGACGGTAACCAGAGCGCGATGGCGGGAAAAAAGTAGAGCAGCACGATGACCAGCGCTTGTAGCCCTAAAAACGGGAGCACGCCCACGTAGATGTCGGTGGTCTTGACCTCGGGGGGCGAGATGCCCTTGAGGTAGAAGATCGAGTAGGCAAAGGGTGGGGTCATAAACGAGGTCTGTAAGACCATAATGATCATCATCGAAAACCACAGCTGGTCGTAGCCGAGCGAGGTGGCGATGGGCGTAAAGAGCGGTACCGCGATCATGATGATGCCCAGCCAATCGATAAACATGCCGAGCACGAAGATAAAGAGCAGCATCACGACGAGCGTCCCGAGCTCGCCGAAAGGGAGCCCCAAGATCACGTCGCGTACCACCCGCCCCCCGCCGATACGGGTAAAGACGTTTGTAAAAAACCCCGCCGCGATCAGCACGAGGTAGATCATCGCGGAGACGCGCAGGGTGTTCTCGACCGACTTCCACAGCGTCGCTAGGGTGAGCCGGCGGTACAAGGCGGCGAGGACGAGCGCGGCGAAGGCGCCGAACCCGGCCGCCTCGGTCGGCGCCGCGAGGCCGAAAAAGATGGTTCCGAGCACCGCCAAGATCACCAGCGACACCGGCAACACCGAGGTCACGAAGAGCCACAGCTTGCGCCGCGCGGGGACGCTCGCCTCCTCTCGGCTGAGCGGCGGGCCGGCTTCGGGGCGCAGCGAGCAGAGGACGACCGCGTACAGGATGTAAAACGCCGACAGCAAAAGCCCCGGCACGATAGAGGCGATAAAGAGCTGACCCACCGACACCCCGGCGATGGGGCCGTAGACGACGAGGAGGATGCTGGGCGGGATCAAGATGCCCAGGGTACCGCCCGCACAGATCGCGCCGGTCGCCAGGGGGCGCGAGTAGTTGTACTTGAGCATCGACGGCACCGCCAAAAGACCGATGGTCACCACGGCCGCACCGACCACACCGGTCGCCGCGGCGAAGATGGTCGCCGTAACGACGGTCGCGACCGCCAGACCACCCGGGAGGCGGCCGAGGATCAGGCGGACCGCGTCGTACAGCCGCCCGGCGATACCGGTCTGCTCGAGCACCACCCCCATCAGCACGAAAAGCGGGATGGCGATGAGCACGTTGTCCTGCAGCACACTGAAAAGGCGCAGCATGAAGATGTTGGCGACCGCCGGACCGAACTGCAAGTAGCCGAACACCGCCGCCAGCCCCCCCAGGACGAAGGCGATGGGAAACCCCAGGAGGATGCACACGAGCACCGAGGCGAACATGAAAAAGGTGATCAGTTCGACGCTCATCACACGCTCACAG
Organism: Truepera radiovictrix DSM 17093; assembly: GCF_000092425.1. Taxonomy (NCBI): domain Bacteria; kingdom Thermotogati; phylum Deinococcota; class Deinococci; order Trueperales; family Trueperaceae; genus Truepera; species Truepera radiovictrix. The sequence goes on along the minus strand of NC_014221.1, from coordinate 224,421 downwards.
CAAGATCTCGTCGCGCACGTCGCCCTCGGCGGCAGCGGGGGGTGGGGTCTCAAGCGGGCGCCCTAAGAGCACGAAGAGCGCGCGGATAAACTCGGCCACCCCTTGCAACACGAGGAGCACGACCCCGACGAGGATCCAGGTTTTAAAGGGGTAGATGGGGGGGCGCCAGATGCCGGTCGCGGCGAGCTCGCCGCGCTGCCACGAGTTGATCACGTGCGGCACCATGACGTTGATGATGAGGAGCCAGGTGGTGAAAAAGAGCAGGAGATAAAAGAGCACGTCGATAAAGGCGCGCACGCGTTCGGGAAAGCGTTCGTAGAACACGTCGACGCTCACGTGCCCCTTGCGCTGCAGGGTGTAGGCCGCGCCGAGGCTCACGACGAGGCTGGTCAAAAAGTAGCTCATGTCAAACACCCAGAGCGTCGGGCGGTTGAACGCGTAGCGCATGAGCACCTCGTAGGCGATAAAGAGCACGAGCGGCAGCAAAAGCCACGCCACGACCTTGGCGATCGCCGCCGTCAGCGCGTCGATCCCCTTGAGAAGCCCCCTTAAAACAGCCATAACGCCCTTCCCGACACAGCGCCCTCCACAGCGAAAAAGCGAAAAGAGGAGCTGTGCTCCTCTTCGATCGGCAGCTCGAACGCGCGCTACTCGCGCGGCTCCGCGCGGACCGGCACCATAAACGCCTCGTACTCGACGTAGCGGTCGTAAAACGCTTGTACCGACTCCCACACCTCGGCGAAAAAGGCGTCCTGGGTCGCCAGTTCGTCGAGGTAGGCAAACGACGCCTCGCGTAGCGCCCGCTGCGTCTCGACGTCGACCTCGACGCGCTCTTGGCCCGACTCGTCGAAAAAGGCCACCGCCTCCATGCTGCGCACCAGATCGCGCGACCAGCTGCGCACCACCATCGCCTCGGCGGCCGCCTCGACGATCGCCCGGAGGTCTTCGGGGAGCGCTTCCCACGCGCTGCGGTTGATCATGAGCTCGTTGACGATCGCCGGTTGGTGCATCCCGGGGCCGGTGTAGTAGCGGGTCACCTCGTGGAAGCTGAGCGTCTGATCGGCCCAGGGGGTGCTAAACTCGGCGGCGTCGACGACGCCGCGCTCGAGCGAGGGGTAGAGCTCGGCAGCGGGCAGCGACACGACCGACACCCCGGTGTCGCGCAGGATGTCGGCCCACCACCCGGCGGTGCGGTAGCGCAGCCCCTGAAAGTCCTCGAGGGTGCGGATGGGGACGTTGCTCCACGCGAACGTCTCGGGGTGATAGACCCCGACGGGCATCACGGTGATGTCTAGACCCATCAGCTCCTGGTAGAGGCGGTTCCACAGCTCGATCCCCCCCGCGTCGTAAAACCAGGCCATGTACATGGGCGCCTCGAACGACATCGGGATGGAGGCGAAAAAGGGCGCCGCCGGGTGACGGCCGATCCAGTAACCCGACCAGGAGTGCCCCATCTCGACGATGCCCGAGTCGACCGCGTCGAGCACCTCGAAAGCGCCCACGATCGCCCCGCTCGGCTGCACGTCGATAACCATGCGCCCACCGCTCATCCGCTCGACGTTCTGCGCGAACTCCTCGGCGAGCTGGTGAAAGTTGAGGCTCGAGGGCCACGAGGTCGCCATCGTCCAGCGAACCTCCTGGGCCGCGCTCACCCCTAAAAGCGACGCCAAACCCACCGTCAGCGCGATCCGTCGGTACCAAGCACGCTTCATCTGCCACTCCTTACTGAGCGAAAGCTCCACAGCTCGAGGTCGCCACCTCGAGCGCTGCTTACGTGTGGCGCCGCAGCACCCACGCGACGCAAAGCCGTGCGGTGGCCTCGCCACCCAAACGCTCATGCCCCCCTGTCACGTGCAAATTGCCCGGACTATACGGTAGCCCCTCGGGGCTGTCAAGGACCCGCTCGATGTGTACTCATAAGGGGAGCTGTAAGGCGTATACAGCTGCGGCGACGAGTACGCTGGCTTGTTTGCACCTGCCAAGCCCCTTTTAGAGGGGCACGACGCCTATTCAAAGCCTGTGCAAAGTGCCGCTCGCTGGTTTAGGCTAGGGGCATGGCTTGGGAATACTTGCAGGTGATGATGACGACCAAACCGGTGAAAGAGGGGCACAGCCGCCTGATCGTCCTTGGCCGCGGGCAAGAGCAGGCGCCCATAGGCGCGGGCACCCGCCTCGTCGACCTTCTCAACGACCTCGGCGCGCAGGGTTGGGAGCTCGCGGGCGTTCTCAACCTCAGCTCGGTCGACGAACCCAAAGCGGCGCACGAGCTGCACCTGACCAACTCGTCGCTCATCTTTAAACGCCCCCTCAACCCGTAGCGGCGCGGCTTTTAGACGCCACAGCCCGGGCGACGATCACCACGGCTACCCCCGGGGAGCTGGCTATTTGTTCGCTCTAGAGCGCGCTCTCGCGTCAGCCACCTTACGGTAAAAGGCACCCCCGTGCGGTTTACTAGCGCTATGGAATGGGAACTGCCCGTGATCGCCCTTCGCACCGTCGTGGTGCTGCCGCGCACCTTGGAGAACGTCGACGTCGGTCGGCCGAAGTCCAAGCGCGCGCTCGAGGAGGCGCAGGCCGCTGACAACCGGGTCCTGCTGCTCGCGCAGCGCGAACCCCGCATCGACGACCCGAGCGGCGACGACCTCTACACCACCGGTACGCTAGGTGTGATCAAACAAGTGATCCGCCTCCCCGACGACACCCTGCAGGTCTTGGTCGAGGGCAAAGAGCGCGCCGAGGTCATCGGCTACCTCCCCGGGATGACCCTGCGCGCGCGCGTCCGCACGCTGAGCGAGACCAACACGAGCGGGGAGACCCGCACCCGCGCGCTCGTCGAACAGGTCAAGTCGGCTTTTGGCGACTACGCGCAGCAGAACAAAAACCTGCGCCTCGACTCGTTTCACCTCGAAAACCTGCGCAGCCTCAAAGACCCCGGCGCTTTGGCCGACGTGGTGACCAAGTACAGCACCTGGGAGGTCGCCGACAAACAGGCGGTCTTGGAGGAGAGCGACGCGGGCAAACGCCTGGAGCTCGTCTACGGCTTTTTGTCGCGCGACCTCGAGCGCTTCGACACCGAAAAGCAGATCTCGGCGCGGGTCAAACAGCAGATGGACGCCAACCAGCGCGAGTACTACCTGCGCGAACAGATGAAGGCGATTCAAAAGGAGCTCGGCGGCGGCGAGGACACCTTGAGCGAGGTTGAAGAGCTGCGCAGACGCGTCTCCGAAAAGAACATGCCCAAAGAGGCCGAGAAGCGCGCGCTCAAGGAGATCGAACGCCTCGAGAAGATGCCCGGCGGCAGCCCCGAAGCGACCGTCGTGCGCACCTACCTCGACACCATCTTGGACCTGCCTTGGTCGGAGGTCGACGAAGAGCACCTCGACATCGCCCACAGCGAGCGCATCTTGAACGAGGACCACTACGCGCTCGAGGAGCCCAAAGAGCGCATCTTGGAGTTTTTGGCGGTCCGCCAGCTGACCAAAGACCGCCAAGACAGCGACTACCGCGCCCCCATCCTCTGCTTTGTCGGGCCGCCTGGCGTCGGTAAGACGAGCCTCGGCAAGTCGATCGCCCGCAGCTTAAACCGCGCGTTCGTGCGCATGTCTTTGGGCGGCGTCCGCGACGAGGCCGAGATCCGCGGCCACCGCCGCACCTACATCGGCTCGCTGCCGGGGCGCATCATCCAGGGGATGAAAACGGCCGGCAAACTCAACCCGGTGTTCCTCTTAGACGAGATCGACAAGATGACCTCGGACTTTCGCGGCGACCCCTCGTCGGCGCTGTTGGAGGTCCTCGACCCCGAGCAGAACAACACCTTCGCCGACCACTACCTAGAGATCCCTTATGACCTGTCGAAGGTCATGTTCATCACCACGGCGAACTCGCTCGCGACCATTCCGCGGCCCCTTTTAGACCGGATGGAGGTCATCCAGATCCCGGGCTACACCTTGGACGAAAAGCTCGAGATCGCGCGCCGCTACCGCGTCCCGCGTCAGCTTAGGGCGCACGGTTTGGAGGGCAAGCTGGCGCTCACCGAGAGCGCGCTGCGCCGCACCATCACCGAGTACACCCGCGAGGCGGGGGTGCGCAACTTGGACCGGACCCTGGCAAAGCTTGCGCGCAAGTCGGCCAAGGAGTTTTTGAGCAGCCCCTGGGAGGGGGAGCGCGTGCTTGACGAGCGCGCCGTACGCAAACTCCTGGGCGTGCCGCCCTTTCGCGACGAGCGCGCTGAGCGCGAACCGCAGGTCGGCCTCGCCCACGGCCTCGCCTACACCGCCGTCGGCGGCGTGACCTTGGACATCGAAGCGGTGAGCACCCCCGGCAAGGGCAAGGTGACCTTGACGGGGCAGCTCGGCGACGTGATGAAAGAGTCCGCGCAGGCCGGGATCGCCTACTTGCGCACGCGCACCCACGACTTCAACCTCCCCGCCGACTTCCACGAAAAGCGCGACCTGCACGTGCACGTTCTCGAGGGCGCGACGCCCAAAGACGGCCCTTCGGCGGGGATCGCCATGGCAACAGCGGTGGTCTCGGCCCTGACCGGACGCCCCGCGCGGGGCGACATCGCCATGACCGGCGAGATCACGCTGCGCGGCCGCGTGCTCCCCATCGGCGGGGTTAAAGAGAAGCTCCTAGCGGCCCACCAAGCGGGGATCGCGCACGTCATCATCCCCGAGGCCAACGAGGCCAACCTCGAGGATGTCCCCGAGGCGATCCTCAACGACCTCAAGGTGACGACCGTGCGCGACTTCAACGAGGTGATCAAGATCATGCTCCTCGACGAGTCGCAGCCCGACTTCGTCCCGCCCAAGGGGGACGAGGCGGGCGTCAGCTCAGCGGCGCAGGTGCAGTAGCACCCGCCCCCCGCCACGCGCGCAGAAAGAGCGCTTTGTGGTGCCCCCGGCGGTTTCTAACCGTCGGGGGTTTATCCTGAGTAGATGACGCCTTCCTCGCTACGCACCACGCTTGCGAGCGCCGCAGCCTGCAGCGCGCTGCTCGCGAGCTGTTCGTTTGCGCCCATCCGCGTCCCCGTCGGTGACGTGACGATCCCCGGCAACAGCAGCGCGGGGCTCATCTGCTACGCGCCTAGCCCCATCACCGAGTCCGCCCCAAGCGGTTTTCGCGGCGCCGACTACCGCGCCGACGCCACCTACACTTCGGTGGGGGACGGCCCCGCCACGGTGCGCGTGTACGGCCGCACCACCCCGCCCGAAAGCCCCTGCGTCTTTCCGAGCGACGCCGACGTGCCGCTCTCGGAGCCCATCACGCTCACCCCCGGCGTGACCCAACGGGTGCTCATCGGCGGCCCCAACCATAGCGGCGCGCTCGCCGAGCTCATCGCCCAACCGCGGTACTACCTGGGCGCGTCGCTTACAGGCGGGGTGCTCTTTAGCGCGGAGGAGTGGATCACCCTGACCAACGGCGAGGTGAGCGTGTACTACTAGGCCAGCGCGCAACGAGCGATGAGCTCGGGGTTGTGCCGGTCGCTCACCGCTCAGAACGCCTTACCGGCCTATAACGGCCACACGCGCGGGGCGATCAGGAGCGTCACGGCCGCCATCGTCAAGTTCATCGGGATGCCGGCGCGGAAGTAGTCGGTGAACTTGTAACCGCCCGGACCGTAGACCATCAGGTTGGTCTGATAACCGATGGGGGTCGAGAAGCTCGCCGAGGCCGCCATCATGATGCAGATGGCAAAGGGCGCGAAGTTGGCGCCGAGCCCCGTCGCGGTCGCGAGGGCGATGGGGAACATCAGCACCGCCGCGCCGTTGTTGGTAATCAGTTCGGTGAAAAGCATCGTGATGAGGTAGATCATGACGAGGCTCAAGTAGGGGTCGCCGCCCGCGAGCGCCACGAGGCTCGAGGCGATCGTCTCGGCGGCGCCGGTGACCTCCAAAGCGCGACCGAGGCCGAACGAGGCGGCGATAACGATAAGCACCTGCCAGTCGACGCTGCGCCGCGCGACCGAACCCGTGATGCAGCGCGTCACGAGCATGAGCCCGGCGGCGAGAAGGGCCGCTTGGAGCATGCTGAGCCACCCCAGCGTGACCGTAGCGACCATCCCGAGGAGGATGCCGAGGGCCAGAAGCGCCCGCTCGTGGCGCGGCGGGTTGGAGTTCTCGATGCGGCTGACGAGGAAGAAGTCGCGCGAGTTGCGGTGCGCCTGCGCGAATTCGGGGGAGGCCTCGAGGAGCAGCGTATCCCCGGGTTGCAGCACGATGTCGCCGATTTTGCGGTTGATGCGTTCGCCGTTACGCGCTACGGCGATGATGACAGCGTTGTATAACGAGCGAAAACGCCCTTCGCGGACGCTTTTGCCGACCAAGGGGGCGGTGTTCGAGACCACGGCCTCGACCAGGATGCGCCGGGGGCGCGGGGTCGTCACCTTAAAGAGCTGGTCGGGCGCCGGGATGAGGCCACGCACCTTGTGCAGGTCCACGACCGACTCGACGATGCCGACAAAGAGCAGCCGGTCGCCGCCTTGCAGCAGCTCCTGCGGCCCGACCGCCGGGATCACCCGCCCGCCGCGGTCGATCTCGGCCAAGTAGAGTTGCGGCAGGCTCCGCAACCCCGCCTCCTCGATCGTCTTGCCGACCAACGGTCCCCCCTCCTCGACGAGCATCTCGACGGTGTATTCGCGCGGGTCCCCCTGCTGGCCGATGGCCGAGCGGCGGTCCGGCAAGAGCCAGCGGTGAAAGAGCACCACGAGGGTGATACCGACAACCGCGCACGGGACGCCGACCCAAGCGATGTCGAAAAGCCCAAAGCGCAGCTCGGTGCGTTCGGTCATGAGCCCGTAGACCACGAGGTTGGTGCTCGTGCCGATAAGCGAGCACGTCCCCCCCAAGATGGCTGCATACGAGAGCGGGATCATGAGTTTCGAGGGGGCCAGGTTCTGCCGTTTGGCCCAGTCGCCGACCGCGGGGATCATCATGGCGACCAGCGGGGTGTTGTTTAAAACGGCGCTAAGCGCCGTGATCGGCGCCATCATCCTAAGCTGCGCCCCCGGCAGCGACTTGGGTCGCCCGAAGAGCCGCGTCCCCAGCCAACCGATGGCGCCCGTTTCGCGCAGCCCCGCTACCACGACGTAAAGGACCCCGACGGTCACCATCCCCTCGTTCGCGAGCCCCGAGAGCGCTTCTGAAGGGGTTAGGATCCCGGTCAGCAGCAAAAGCGTTACCCCTGAGACGAGCACGATGTCGGCGCCGACGCGCGTAAAGATCAAGAGCCCCACGTTGAAAAGAATCACGAAGACGCTAAACCAGGCTTCCCAACTCATAGTCGCCTTTCCTCAACCCTTTAGTCTATAAAATCCATAGGTTTATTCCATTTATCCCCCGAGCCTCCGCCGGGGGCACGCCATGCTATCAGAAACCTTGGTGCGCCGTGCGGCAACGCGCACAGCCGCGCTGGGTAGCTAGCCGGGCTAACGGACTAGCCGGGCTAACGGAGCGCGCGCACGACCTCGACGCCGTTACGCGCGAGCTGGTGCAAAAAGAGCAGGTGGTAGAGGTCGCCGGGGTGGTCGGGGGCGTCCCAGGTCTGCGTGCAGCGTTCGGGGACCACGACGCGCTGACCTAAGCCGCGCGCGAGGGTGCGCACCTGCAGGTGCAGCGCGAGGGTGTAGAGGCAGAGGTCGGTGACGTCACCGACGGCGATGATCGTGTCGACCGCGAGCCCCTCCAACCACGCCACGAACGGCTCGCTGGTGTGGCTGGCGATGCTGTTCTTTTGAAAGTGACGGTAGCTGCCCCAGTTGGGCAGCGCCCGGAGTTCGCGGACCGCCTCGGCTTCGGGCGTCCCGACGACGCAGTGGGGTGGATAAGCGTTAAACTCCTCCGCGTCCTCGGGGTGGGCGTCTTGGATGATAGCGACGTGCTCATGCGGCACGCCCAGAGCGTCTAAACGCGTGAGCAGTTCGGTCACGTGTGGGATGATGGCGGTGACGCGAGGGCTTGCGAGCGCCCCCAAACGGGTAAAGCCCTCGAGGACGTCGACGCTGACGAGCGCGGTGGTCTTAGGGTCGAGCGTAGCGAGCTCGAGCTCGGGCAGGGCGCTGTACCAAGCGCTGAGCAGCTCGGCGTGCGCCGCCGCTTGGGCGCGCAAAGAGGCTTCCATGGGGGCATTGTACGCCCCAGCCGCTGAAAAGCGGCTGAGCTTCAGCGCGCCAAAAACGCCCCCAGCGCCGCGGTGATCTGCGCCTCCGCCGCCGAGCGCGTGGTGGTCGGCAACCCGTCGCCGCGCTGCGGGCCGTAACGCCCGAAAAAGCTGTGCACCGCCCCCCCGATGACGACGAGCTCGGCCGATGGTGGGAGCCGCCCCAGCCCCGAACGCACCTCCGCGAGGGTCGCAAGGCCGTCGTGTTCGGCGGCGAGCACCAGCACGTCCAGGGGTGCGGCGCTCAGGTCGTCGCCCTCGGCGCTAAAGGCGCCCATCAGGACGAGCGCGTCGAGAGCGTCCGGCCGCCGCGCGGCGAAGCGCGCCGCCATCGCCCCGCCGAGCGAGTGGCCGCCCAGCACGACGCGCGTCGTGGGGTCCACGGCGAACGCCTCCAAAAGGGCCGCCGCGCGGTTTGGCCGCAAGACCGCGAGGTCGAAGGGAAACGCCGGGATCACGGTGCGTACGCCGCGGGGCGCGAGCGCGACCCCGAGCCACTCGTAGGCTTGGGGGCGGACCAACCCCCCCGGGTAGAGGATCAGGAGCGTGTCCGCGCCCGCAGCGGGCACGATGTCGATAAAGCCGCCCGCCTCCTCGCGCCAGCGCACCCGCACGCCTTCTCGGGGGACGCCCGCGACGACCGCGTCTTGGTGCAGCACGAGGGGCGGACGGTTTAAGATGGGGTAGAGGTACCCCGCGCCGAAGGCCAGAGCGAGGAGGGCGAGGAGACCCACGCCTTTAAAAAACCCTTTCACGCTGCGCACTCTAACGCGCGCGGCCCCGAAGCGTACGGCGCGCCCGTACCCACCGTATGGACACCCCTCCCGACCGCCCCCCAGCCGACGAGCTCGAGCTGGTGTTCGTCTACAACGCCGACAGCGGCCTCCTCAACGCGCTCGGCGACGCGCTGCACAAGCTCGTCTCGCCGCAGACCTACCCCTGCAGCCTCTGCGCGCTGACCTACGGGGGCGTGCGGATGCGCCCGCAGTGGCGCCGCTTCATCGCGGGGCTCGGGGTGCGAACCCGCTTTTTGCACGCCGACGAGCTGCGGCGCGCCTACAGCGACCTCGGCGTGCCGCTGCCGGCGGCTTTCGTGCGGCGTGCGGGGACCGTCGAGCCCTGGCTCACCAAAGCGGAGATCGATGGGTGCCAGACCCTCGAGGCGCTCGAGCAGCTCATTCTAGACCGCCTTAAACGCCTGAGTCCCGCGCGCTAGTCGCCGAGAACCTCCGCACGGCGCCGCCCATCCTCCTGAGCCAAGCGCTGCAGCGCCCAGTAGAGCCCGCGCCGCGCCACGAGCTCGCGGTGCGTCCCGCGTTCGACGAGCTGCCCGTTGTTTAGCACCAAGATGGCGTCGGCGCCCAGCACCGTCGAGAGGCGGTGGGCGATGATCAACGTCGTCACCCGGCTGCGCCGCTCGAAAAGCCCCGCCAAAGCGTCCTGGATGACCGCCTCGGACTCGGTGTCCAAGCTGCTCGTGGCCTCGTCCAAGATGAGCACCGCGGCCTCTTTGAGGATCGCCCGCGCGATGGCGACGCGCTGCTTCTGCCCGCCCGAGAGCTTGACGCCGCGCTCACCGATCTCGGTGTCAAACCCCTGCGGCAGCCCCAGGATAAACGCCTCGGCGTTGGCGAGCCGGGCCGCCTCACGGACCTCGTCGTCCGCCGCTTCCGGTTTGGCGTAGCGGATGTTGTCGAGCACGCTCCCCGAGAAGAGCGTCGGCTCCTGCGGCACCACCGCGACGCGCCCGCGCAGGGCGCTAAGGGCGTACGTGCGCAGGTCGAAACCGCCCAGCAGAATCTCGCCCTCATCGGGGTCATAAAGGCGGCTGACGAGCTTGGCGACCGTGCTCTTACCCGCCCCCGAGGGGCCGACCAGGGCGACCGTCTGCCCCGGCGCGACCGTAAAGGAGAGCCCGCGGAGCGCCGGGGCGCCGCCGCCCGGATAGCGAAACGTCACCCCGTGAAACGAGAGCCCGCCGTGCGGCACCGCCGTGCGCCCCCCCTCCTGCTCGGGGCGGTCGTGTAACAGCTCGTCGACCCGCTCTAGGGCCGCCAACCCCGCCTGCAGAGCGTTGTTAAAAAACATCACCGAACGCACCGGCCCGATGAGGTTGCCCAGGTAGAGCAGAAAGGCCGAGAGCTCCCCCACCGTCAGGCCGCGCTGCACGACCAGCCAGCCCCCCAGCACGAGCACCGCCGCGAGCCCCAGGTCGGCGGAGAGGCCCACAAGCGCCTCCATCAAACCGACCTGCTTGCGGCGCTCCAAGTTACCCGCGACGTAGCGGTCGTTGTCGCGCTCGAAGCGCCGGTACTCGAGCCCTTCGTTCGCAAAGCTCTTGACCACCCCGATGTTGCCGATAGCCTCGGTGGCGGTCGCGGTCAGCTCGCCCACGCGGGAGCGGATGCGCCGCGCCGACTCGCGCAGCGGCCCCTGGTAGACACCCGTGAAAAAGGCCATGGCGAAAACGATCGCGAGCGCCACGAGCGCCAACACCCAGTCGGTGGCAAAGAGCACCGCGAGCACGAACACGACGCTAAAGAGCTGGCCCAGAAGCCGCGACGCGCCCGACTGAATCATGGTCTCTAGGGCGTTGACGTCCGAGACCACCCGCGACACCAAGGACCCCGAACGCTCGCTCGTAAAGCGCGCGAGCGGCAGGCGCAAGAGCTTGCCGTACGCCTCTAGGCGCACCTCGCTGATCACCCGCTGGGTAAAGGCGTAGGAGAAGTACATCGCCGCGTAACCGAGGGCGGCGGTAAGAAGGTAAAAGAGGAGCATACCCGCCCCCACGAGGAGCAACAGGCGCCCCTCACCGCGCGGGATGAGGTCGTCGATGACGAGGCGGACGAACTGCGGAAACACCTGCCCCAAGGCGGCGGTGAGCGTGAGTAGGAGCGAGAGGGAGGCCGCCTGAGCCCAGCGTGGGCGGATGAGCCGCCACAGGGTCTTTAGCGCCCCCTTGCGGTCTCGGGGAGGGTCCGCTGCGCGTGAACGAGGCATCATGAGACCGCTAGCGTACCGCCGTCGACGCGGCGGGGGCGCCCTCCAGCGAACATGGTACGCCAGGCGGCGTATGCTGTGGCGTGTCCACGCGCTTACGCCCCCAACACGTCACGACTGGCCCGCTCCCCTATCTTCACTACGCCCCGCAGACGCCGGGCCGACCCGCACCCCTCGTGCTCTTTTTGCACGGGGCGGGCGAGCGCGGGGAGGACTTGAAGCGGGTTACAACGCACGGATTACCGCGGGAGCTTTCTGCCGGCGACCCGCTGCCCGAGGCCGCGCACGTCCTCGCCCCCCAGTGCCCGGCGGAGTCGTGGTGGCCGTTTGAACTCCACCACCTGAGCGCCCTTGTAGAGGACGCGCTCGCGAGGCTGCCGGTAGACCCCGCGCGGGTCTACCTCACCGGCATCAGCATGGGCGGCTACGGCGCGTGGGCGCTCGCCACAAAGCACCCGGAGCGCTTTGCGGCGCTCGCGCCGGTCTGCAGCGGCGGCACCCCGCTGCTGGCTAGCCGGCTCACAGACCTCCCCATCTGGGCCTTTCACGGCGCCGAGGACGAGGTGGTGCCCCTAGAGGAGTCCGAGCGGATGGTGCGGGCCGTAAACGCCGCCGGGGGCCACGCCAAGCTCACGGTCTACCCGGATGTGACACACGACGCCTGGACCCGCACCTACCGCGACCCGGCGTTCTACGCTTGGCTGTTCGCGCAGCGCAGACAGGACCGCTAGCGCGCCGAGCGGTTCGGCCTAAAAGCCTCTCTGGCGAGCGCGCAGCGGCGCGGCCGGGGGCAGCGCGAGACCAAGGTGAGCGGCCACCGCGTTTGCGGGCGCGTCGGCGGGATAGGTTGGGGGCATGAAGCCCCCCGCACGCCTCCAACCCGGCGACCGCGCCCCCGACTTCGCGCTGCGCGACGCGAGCGGCCGCACGGTCGCGCTCCGCGACCTCCTCGGCAAAGGCCCCGTCGTCGTCTACTTCTACCCCAAGGACAACACCAAAGGCTGCACCGCCCAAGCGTGCGCCTTCCGCGACCACTACCTCGTCTTTAAGGAGGCGGGCGCCGAGGTCGTCGGCATCAGCACCGATAGCGAGGCGTCGCACCGGGCGTTTGCCGAGCAGCACGACCTCCCTTTCATCCTGCTCAGCGACCCGAAGGGCGAGGTCGCGCGGGCGTACGGCGCCACGGCGCTACTAGGCCTCATGACCGGCCGGGTGAGCTTCGTGCTCGACGAAAGGGGCACCGTGCGGCACGTCTTTAACGACCTCTTTCACGCCACGCGGCACGTCGACGAGGCGCTCAAGGTCGTGCGGGCACTCAGCGCGGCGGGACAAACGCCCGCAGCAGCGCCCCCTCACCCTTAAGGGTGTAGGCGCCCAGCGCCGCGGGCAGCACCACCGACCGCCCCTGCGGGAGCCGCACGTGCGACGCGCCCGCGTAGAGCTCGAGCCCGCCCGAGATCGTCGTGAGCAGCTCGACGCTGGTCTCACGCGTGCTCTCCTCGCGGTCGCCAGCGACGTCCCAACGCTCGAGCACGAAGTGCTCCGTGCTCAGCAGCTCGGTCTTGCCCTCACCCAGCTCCTTGGGCGGCACCTTGGCGCGCTCGCCGGGGGTGAGGTCGGCGACCTCGAGGGCGCGGTCTAGGTGCAGCTCGCGCGGCTTGCCGTCCGCACCCCTGCGCCCGTAGTCGTAGAGGCGGTAGGTGAGGTCCGAAGTCTGTTGGATCTCGAAGAGAAAGACCCCCGCTCCAATGGCGTGAACCGTCCCGGCGGGGTTGTAGACCACCTCACCGGCGCGCACCGGAACGAAGTTGAGGTGCGCCTCGAGCCGCGCCTCCTCGGCCGCGCGCCGCACCTCCTCGGGCGTCAGGGCGTCCTTGAAGCCCCAGATGACCCCGGCTCCGGGCGCCGCCTCCAAGATGTACCAGGCCTCGCTCTTGCCCAAAAAGCCCGTCTCGGGTTCGTGCTCACGCGCGTAAGCGTCGTCCGGATGCACCTGGATGGAGAGCGCCTCGCCCGCGTCGATAAATTTGGCGAGCAGCGGGAAGGTGTGCCCGTAGCGCGCCATCGGGGCCGTGCCGAGGAGGGCGGCGCCGTGATCGCGGCTCGCTTCGGCCAACGTCTTGCCCTGCAGCGGACCGTTCAGGATGCGGCACCCCGCGTAGACCTGCCACGACTCACCCAGGGGCTCCTCCTCGGCAGGTTCGGCGATGCCCAGGTACGACACCAAACGGTCCCCGCCCCACAGGCGGGGGCTCAAAAAGCGCTCGAGCTCGAGCGGGTAGAGTGTCATCGTATCTCCCATCCCTCAACGAGGCCGCCCACTTCGGCCTGCGCGTACCAAGGGGCGGCGGGCGCGTTTTCGGGCGCGCCGACCAGGGTATCTAAAGGGGCCTCTACGGCTGCTGGGGCGGCGGGGCCGGGACGCCCGAAGGCCGCCGCCGCCGCGAAGGGGGCGCCTAGCGCCGTCAGCTCACGCGCGAGCGCCGCGAGCGAGGCCTCGAAGGGAACCTGCCCCGCCAAGGCGCGGCGCTCCGGGCTGCGGTAGGCGTAGCCGACCCAACCGATGACCCCTTCCGTGCGCCGCACCGACTCAAGCTGCGCCAGCGACCCCGGCAGGTCGTTGAGGTAGAGGCCCGTGGCGATCGCCGTCTGCGCCTCCCCCGCGAGGCGCGGTGCGAGCGCGTTCCAGGCGTCGAACCAGACCGCCGCTTGGGGGTAATCGGCGCGTTTGTAGTTCATCGGCAGGTTGAGGTCCAAAAACCCCCCTTGCGCCCACCCCGCCCAGTCCTGCAACACCACCTTGTAGGCGTGGCTCGAGGCGAAGTCCGTTTCATCTTCGGGGGGGGCGCCGTAGGCGATCGTCGCGGCGCTCACCCAGAGGGTGGGGTCGACCGCCTTGATCTCCTCGTAAAGCCGCCGCATCAGGGCGCTCACCTGCTCGCGGCGCCACGCGGTCCACACGGGGTCCGAGGGCGGCGGGGGGATGGGGGCGCCCGTCTCGGCGGCGAAGCGCGACAAGCTCACCGCGTTGTACCCCCAGCTCGGCAGCGCCCCCGAGTTGAAGTCGGGGTAGCGCAGGCGGTCGATCGCGACGCCGTCGAGGTCGTAGTTTTCAGCCAGGCTGCGGACCACGCCGGCGAGGTAGTCGTGCACCGCCGGGTGGCCGGGGTCTAGGTAGACGTCCCGGTCGGGGCGGGTGACGCCGTCGTAGCGCACCGTCAGCCAGTTCGCCTCACCGACCGCCGCGGGGCCGTGGCGGTTATAAGGGTGCGCCGGGTCCTGGGGCGGCGCGTCGGCGCCCCAGAGGGCCAGGGTCACCACCCAAGCGTGCACCTGCAACCCGGCGGCGCGCGCCCGCGCGATAAGCGCCTCCAAGGGGTCGAACCCCGGCGCCAGCGCCGGGTCCTCGGCGCGCGGGAGCGTGCTGCGGTTGCAGTAGCAGTTGCCGCGCCGCACCACCTGCACAAAGAGCGCGTTGAGGTTCATCGCCTCCGCGTCCGCGACGAGCGCCTCGATCTCGTCGGGGGTTTTAAAACCGGGCCCGAAGGCGTCGACCCAGATGCCGCGCAGTTCGCCCAGCTCGGCACTCGGGGTCGCGTGCGCTTCGGTCTTCCACCGGACGCCCCCCGCCTCCGCGTCGAGCCACCCCCCTTGCGCGCGCGCCGCACCCGTCCCCCCGAGCGCCAAGCACGCCCCCAGCGCGACCCGCGCGAGGGGGCGCCGCAGCGCCCCCCTCACCCGGCACCTCGAGCCGCAAGGCTCACGAAACCCCATGCACCGACACTGGTCATGGCCCCACGATACCAGACGCCCCCAAGAGCCGCGCGGCAGGTGCCGCAGCACGCCGTCACCTACGCGTACGGGCCGCGCGCGACCTCGAGCGCCACGGGCAGCCGCCCCGGCGCCCCGCCCTCAAGCAGCGCGCGCGCCGCCGCACGCGCCGAAGGGCCGCGAAACCCGAAGGTGAGCAGCGCGGGGCCGGGCAGGTCGAGGGCGTGGTACGGGTTCCAGAGGGCGACGTGGACAAAGCGCTGCGGCGGCCTCACGGCGCGCGCCACGGCCCTGGCGAGCGCCAACTCCGCCCCCTCCATGCGGGTCCGCGAGGTCGAGGCGAAGAGGACGAGCTCGGCCCCCGCCAGCGCGCCGAGCACGGACGCCCCTTCGGCGCCGCGCGCGTAAAACGCCCGCGTGACCCGCACGCCCGCCCCCTCGAGGGCCGCCGCCAACGCCTCGGCGGGAGCCCGCACGGCGGAGCTCGCCCCCCCGGCGGCGACCGCCGCGGCCGCCACGAGCGTCACGCGCGCGCCGGGCTCAAGCTTGGGGAGCTCGCCGAGCGCCACGGTGCCGCGAAAGGCGGCCGCCTCTAGACGCGCCTCGTCGCCCACCTCCCAGGCCGCTTCCGGGGCTGGCGCGACAGGAAAGCGCCGCGCGAGGGCCCGCAGCCGCGCGCGGGCCCTCGCCACGGCCTCGGGGTCGAGCTCGCCGCTCGCGAGCCCCGCCTCGAGCCGCCGCAAGATCGCCTCGTGCTCCTTTAAGGGGCCCAGGTAGAGCGCCATGTCGGCGCCCGCGGCGACCGCGCGCAGCGCCGCCTCGGCGGGGGCGAAGCTCGCGGCGATCGCCCGCATGTCGAGGGCGTCGGTGAAGATGACCCCGTCAAAGCCCAGGCGCTCGCGCAAAAGACCCGTCAGCACCGCTCTAGAGAGCGTCGCGGGGAGCGCGGGGTCGAGCGCCGGGAGCACGATGTGCGCGCTCATCACCCCCGCGACGCCCGCCGCAACCGCGCGCCGAAAGGGGGGCAGCTCGAGCCGCTCCAAGCGCGCCGCGTCCGCCGCGAGGTGCGGCAGCTCGAGGTGCGAGTCGAGGTCGGTGTCGCCGTGCCCCGGGAAGTGCTTGACGACCGCCCCCACCCCCGCCTCCTGGTGCCCCGCGACAAAGGCGGCGACGTGCCGCGCCACCGCCTCCGGGTCGCCCCCGAAGGCCCTCTCGGCGATCACCGGGTTGCGCGGGTTGTGGTTCACGTCGGCTACCGGTGCAAAGTTCACGTTGACGCCCACCGCCCGCAACCCCCGCGCGCTCATCGCGCCCATCTTGCGGGTGAGCCCTAGGTCATCCGCCGCGCCGAGCGCCATCATGCTGGGCGGGTAGGGGACGTCGCGCACGCGCACCACCGCCCCCCCCTCCTGGTCGACGGCGATGAGCACGTCCGGGCCGAGGAGCGCGCGCAGCTCGGCGGTGAGTTCACCGAGCTGCACGCGGTCTTCGACGTTGCGGGCGAAGAGGCAGACGCCGCCCACGCGGCGCTCGCCCAAAAACGCGCGCTCGTCCGGGGTCAGGCGGGGCTGCTTAAGGTCGATCATCAGCAGAGCGTCGGTCACGGCGGGCTCCTCTTAGGCGTCGCTCGGGGGTTTGGTTTTGGGCCGCCACTTTTTGCGGGGCGCTGCGGCCCCCGCCGCGTCGGGCTCCGTCGCGTCTGGCTCGGCGGCCTCGGCTTGCGGCGTCTCCGCCGCGTCGGGGGCCGGCTGCCCCTTTTGGGAGGACGCTTTGGGCCGCCACGCCTTGCGCTTGGGCGCCTCCGCCCCGCCTTCCGCTCGGGGGGCGGCGTCGGGCTCGGTGCGCTTAGGTTTCCACACCTTGCGCTCCGGCGGCGCGCTCGCCTCACCCGAAATCGCGGCGGGCGCCCCCTCGCCCTGCCCCTTCGGGCGCCAGGGCTTACGGGCCGGGCGCTCCCCGGCGGCCTTCGCCGCGACGACCGCCGAGGTCGCCGCGGGTCGGTCACCAGCAGCGGCGCCGGTGGGGGCGGTTTGGAGGTTCTCGGGCGGCGTCCGCTCGAGGTTGGGCACGCCGGCTGCTTCCGGTGCGCGCGGCGCGGCGGCCCCCGAGGCCGCCGCGAGCCCCGGTACGCGCTCTAGGAGCAGCTCCGCGACGTCTTTGATGGCGACGTCCTCGGCTTCGGCGCGGCTCGGGGTGCTCGCGAGCATGCTCTTGCAGAACGGGCAGCCGACGGCGAGTACCTTCTCCCCGCGTTCGGCCGCCGCCGCGCGCGCGGTGGCCTCGTCGAGGCGGCGCTGAATCTCGCGAAAGCGGTTGTCGCTGACGCGCTCCCCCCCCGGCTCCTCCTCCTTCCAGAACTGCGCCCCGCCGGCGCCGCAGCAAAACGACCCCTCGCGGCTGCGCTCGAGCTCCAAGACCTCCCCCGCGAGCCGCCGGATCAACTCGCGCGGCGCGTCGTAGACGCCGTTGTGGCGCCCCAAGTAGCAGGGGTCGTGGTAGGTCACCCGCTGCGCACCCGTCTCTACCGGCAGCGCGCCCGAGGCGAGCAGCTCCTCTAGGTACGCGGTGTGGTGCGTGACGCGGTAGTGGCCGCCGAGCTGCGGGTAGTCGTTGGCGAGCGCGTTAAAGCAGTGCGGGCAGGTCGCGACGATCCGTTTGGGTTTGACGGCGTCTAGCGCCGCGATGTTGCTGCGGGCGAGCGTCTCGTAGAGGTACTCGTTGCCCGCGCGCCGCGCCGCGTCGCCGGTGCAGCCCTCACTTTTACCCAACACGGCGTAGCTCACCCCCGCGGCCTCGAGCAGCTGCACAAACGCGCGGGCGGTCCGCTGCGCGCTCGGGTCGTAGGCGGCGGCGCAACCGACCCAGTAGAGCACGTCCGGGTTGGGGTTCTCGGCGACCGTGGGGACCTTTAGGCCCTCGGCCCAAGCGAGGCGGGCGTCGCGCGAGATGCCCCAGGGGTTGCTCGAGCGCTCCATCCCGCGAAAGGCCGTCGTCAGGGGCGCGGGCACCTCCCCGGCGACCATCACCTGGTGGCGGCGGATGTCGATGATGTCGAGCATCTGCTCGTCCTCGACGGGGCAGACCTGCATGCAGGCGCCGCAGGTCGTGCACGCCCAGAGCGCTTCGGGCGACAGGGCGAACGACAGCAGCGGCCGCGGGCTCGGGGCGCCCGCCTCAAAAGGGGCCTCTTTAAGGATGAGGGGCGAACCGGCGAGGGCGTTGAGCTCCATGCGCTTGTTGATTTCAAGCGCCGCCGGCGAGAGCGCCTTGCCGGTCGCCGAGGCCGGGCAGACGTCCTGGCAGCGGTTGCACTGGATGCAGGCGTAGGCGTCTAGAAGGCGTGGCCAGGCGAGGTCCTCGAGCTTCGCCGCCCCCAGCGGCGGGGTCTCGCCGGTCTCCGCCGCGGCCTCCAGGGCGGCCTCGATGTCAGTCCCCAAGGGCGGCAGCGCCCCCAAGGGCCCCTCGCGGTGCACGAAGTACTTCGCGGGGGCCGCGAAGATGTGCAGGTGTTTGCTGTAGGGGAAGTAGGCCAAAAAGGCGAGGATGCTCCCCAACGCCCCCCAGTAACCCACGATGAGCCCCACCTCGGCCGACGCGGGGGTGAAAAGCCCCGCGAGAAGGCTCGAGAAGGGCTGAAAGAGGTCGCGCTCGCCGTGCAGCTTGGCCCCCTGCGCCAGCGCGCGCGACCCGACGTGGACGAAGATAAAGAGCGACACCACGGCCGAGTCGAGGGGGATCATCCCCGCGCGCACCCGTTCGTGCAGGGGCGTGCGCGCGCCGAAGCGGAAGTCGCGCCGCTCGGTGAGGAAAAAGCGCCGCAGCGCGAGCGCGGCGACGCCGACCAACACGAGCAGACTCAGCACGTCGGCGAGGAGGTTGTAGAGCGCCCCCAGCGGGGTCGTGGAGCGCACCGTCACGTGCGTAAAGCCCTCGAGGGCGTCGACGACGTTGACCAGCAGATAGAAGACGAAGCCGTAAAAGATAAAGGCGTGGAAGGTGCTCCAGCGGGGGCGGTCGCGAAAGGTGCGCGACTGCGTCAGGGTCGTCAGGAGGGCGTAGCCGAGGCGGCGCAGGGGGGCGTCAAAGCGCGCGTCGGTCGCCCGCCGGCCGCGGCGCACGCGTTTGTAGAGGCGGTAAAACCCCCACCCGCCGAGGGTGAGGGTCAAACACGCGTAGACGACGAAGGCGATCTGGTGGTCTAGGGGCAGCACGGCGTCCCTTCTCGCTAGCTCGCTTAGCCGGCCTTGAGCGCGCGGATAAGCGCGGGTACGACCTCGGTGACGTCGCCCACCACGCCGAAGTCGGTGACTTTGAAGATGGGAGCGTCGGGGTCTTTGTTGACCGCCACCACGTAGCGGCTTTTGTTCATCCCCGAGAGGTGCTGCACCGCCCCCGAGGTGCCGAGCGCGACGTAGACGTTAGGCTGCACCGTCTTGCCGGTCTGGCCGATCTGTTCGGCGTAGGGCCGCCAACCCGCGTCCACCACCGCCCGCGTCGCCCCGACGCCCGCCCCGAGGGTGTCGGCGAGCCCCTCGACGAGCTCGGCGAAGCGCTCGGCGCTCCCCAACCCGCGCCCGCCGGTGACCACCACCTCGGCTTCGGTGAGCGGCACGCGGCCGGTCTTGTCGCTGCGCCGGTCCGAGGCCCGCACGCGGCGCTCGGGGAGCGACAGCTCGACGTCGTACTGCTCGCCGCGCGCGTCAGCGGGCTGGGCGGGGGCGAAGGAGCCGGGTTTGACGCTCACCACCACCACCGGCGCGTCGGTCTGCAACGTCTCGGTGACGCGGGCGAGAAAGACGCCGCGCTGCGCCCGCAACGCGTCGCCCTCGCCGACGAGGGCGATCACGTCCTCGAGCAGCGGCGCCGCCAGTTTGACCGCTAGCCGTGGGCTGTACTCGCGGCCGCTGCGGCTGCCCGCGACGAGCACCGTGTGCGCCTCCCCCTCCGTCGCGATCTGCGCGGCCGCCGCCGCCCACAGCTCCGGGTCGTACGCCGTTAGCTCCGGCAGGTCGGCGACCAACACCTGTTCGGCCAAAGCGGCGGCCTCGTCGGCGACCGCCGCGACGCCACTGCCCAAGACGAGCATCGTCACCGGCCCCTCGCGCCCCGTCGCCCGGGCGGCCGAGACGAGCTCGTAGGCGCTCTTGCGCAGCCGCGCGCCGTCGTGTTCGGCTAGGATCAAGATCACCGGCTCACCTTCGCTTCCTCACGCAAAAACGTGACGAGCGCCGCGGCCGCAGCGGCCGCGTCTTTACCGTCGACCACGCGCCCCAAGCGCTCTTTCGTCTGCACGTCCGCGGCGACGCGCGTCAGGAGCGGGCGCACGCCGAAGGCCTCGAGGCTCTCTTTGCGCAGCTCCTTGCGTTTGGCCTTCATGATGTTGGGCAGGGTCGGGTAGCGCGGTTCGTTGAGCCCCTGCTGCGTGGTGACAACAGCGGGCAGCGGCACCTCGAAGGCGTCGCTCCCCTCG
The DNA here is from genome assembly GCF_000092425.1 of Truepera radiovictrix DSM 17093. NCBI lineage: Bacteria > Thermotogati > Deinococcota > Deinococci > Trueperales > Trueperaceae > Truepera > Truepera radiovictrix. Next base: position 204,020 of record NC_014221.1, on the reverse strand, counting down.
TCGACGTCGTGGCGGCCGCTCAGCACCCCCCCCTGTACGGTGAGCGCGTTTGTCCAGGTGAGCTGCGGCCACCCCAGGCGCTCGGCTGTCGCCGGTCCGAGGGCCTGGGAGTCCCAGTCGGCTTGCTGCGCGCCCAAAAGCAGCAACTCGGCCCCCTCGCGGCGGACGAGCTCGGCCACGACCTGGCTGAGCGCGATGGGGTCGAGAGCGAGGTCGGTCTCAACGTGCACCGCGCGGTCGGCGCCCATCGCCAGGGCGGTGCGCAGCGCCTCCTCGTTGCGCCTAGGGCCGACCGCGACCACCACCACCTCGGCGCCCACGGCCTCCTCGCCGCGCGCCCCCTCCTTGAGCTCGAGGGCCGCCTCGACCCCGTACTCGTCCATCCCGTCGATGACTAAGGTGGCGCCGCTCAGGTCGACCTCGCCCCCCGTGACGCGTAGCCGCGCCTCGACATCCGGCACCTGCCGGATGAGCGTCATGATCTTCATCTGTCCTCCTCATCAGGGCGCCGCGCCTAGGCCTGTAGGCCCCGAGGTTGGTGGCGGGCGGCTTAGAGCGTCTAGAGCCTCTAGACCCCTTTGGAAAGCTGTAGGCGGCCCCATCATACCCCTAGGGGCGGGGGGTGCTCTAAGACCGGCGGCGCCAAAGGACACAGCGCCACCCCGCTCCGGCGTCGCCCCCCGCGCCCGCCCGACAACGTGCTCCAGAGCGAGGCCGCCACCTCGCGCCATGCTTTATCGTGAAACGCATGAAGGCCGCTCATCGCCGCGCCACCCTCCACGGCGCCACCCACGCCTCCCGCCCCACACGCAGTGCAGAGCGCCCCACACGCGCAGGACGCGCACCGTGAACCGGCACGCGCAGCTACAACGGCTACAGTCGGAGACCTTCGACGTGCTCGTCATCGGCGGCGGCGCGACGGGCGCGGGCGTCGCTCTAGACGCGGCGAGCCGCGGGCTTAAAACCGCCCTCGTCGAACGCAACGACTTCGCTGCGGGGACCAGCAGCCGCTCGACCAAGCTCATCCACGGCGGCGTGCGCTACCTCGAGCAAGCCGTTAAAAAGCTCGACAAGACGCAGCTCAACCTGGTCCGCGACGCCCTCAAAGAGCGCGCCACGCTGCTTAAACTCGCGCCGCACCTCGCTCGGCCGCTCCCCATCCTGACGCCGCTATACAACTGGTGGGAGATCCCTTACATGATGAGCGGCCTTAAGCTCTACGACCTCCTGGCGGGCCGCACCAACCTCGCCGGGAGCCGCTTCGTGGGGCGCAGCGAGGCCCTGACGCGCTTTCCCATGCTGCGCCGCGCGGGGCTGCGCGGCGGCGTGCTCTACTTTGATGGGCAGTTCGACGACGCCCGCATGAACGTCGCTCTGGCCCTCACGGCGGCGCGCGAGGGGGCGGCGGTCGCCAACCACGTCGAGGTGACCGGCCTCCTCAAGTCGGGGGGGCGGCTCCGGGGCGCGGCGGTGCGCGACGCGCTCACCGGCGAAACCTGGGAGGTCGCGGCCAAGGTCGTCGTCAACGCCACCGGCCCCTTTTCGGACGCCATCCGCCAGCTCGACGACCCCAGCGCGCCGCCGATGCTGAGCGCGAGTTCGGGGAGCCACATCGTCTTAGACGGGCGCTTTTCGCCCCCCGAGACGGGGCTGCTAATCCCCCAGACCGACGACGGACGGGTGCTCTTCTTGCTGCCGTGGCTCGGCTACACCCTGGTCGGCACCACCGACCACCCCGCACCCATCGAGGCCCATCCGCAGGCGACCGAGGACGACATCGCCTACATCCTCCGCCACGTGGAGCGGTACTTCGACCTGCCGGTGACGCGCGCGGACGTGCGCGCCGCCTGGTCGGGGTTGCGGCCGCTCGTCTCCAACCCCAAAGCCGCCGACACCGCCCGTTTGTCGCGCGACCACGTGCTCAACCTCGCCCCTTCAGGGCTCGTCACCATCGCGGGGGGCAAATGGACCACGTACCGCAAGATGGCGCTCGACACCGTCGACGCGGCCGTGCGCGTCGGGGGGTTGCGCGCCGGGCCCTCGCGCACCGAGGCGCTGAAGCTCGTCGGCGCCGACAGCTTCCAGCCGGGCGGCGCCGCTAGCTTGGAGCGGGGCTTCGGGCTCGAGCCCGACGTGGCTGCCTACCTCCACCGCGCCTACGGCGACCGCGCGCCAGAGGTCGCGGGTCTCGCCCGCGAGCACCCCGGGCGGCTCGTCCCGGGGCACCCACACCTCGCGGCCGAGGTCCTCTACGGCGCCCGTTTCGAGGGGGCGCAGACCGCCACGGACATTTTGGCGCGGCGTACGCGGCTCGCTTTCGTCGATCAGCGCGCCGCTTTAGAGGCGCTGCCGCAGGTGGTGCAGCTGCTCGGCGAGGCGCTCGCTTGGGACGAGGCGCGTGCTCGAGCCGAGATGGAGGCGGCCAGGGCCTACCTCGGGGTGGGCGCTGAGTCGCCCGCGCCCCCGACCGCCGACACCCCCTTCACCCTCCCTGCGGACAAAGCCAGCGGCAGCGCCTAGGCGCTGCCGCACGGGTGCTACTGAACGGTACTGAACAAGCGGTGCTGAGCGGGCGGTGCTACGCCGGGGGCGTAGGGGGCGCACCTAATTCAGCACTTCGGCGTGCTGCTGCTTTTTGAAGGTAAAGCCCGCCGCCCCCGGTTCGACGAGGACGTCGTCGCCCTCGGTGAGTTCGCCCGCGATGATGAGGCGCGACAGGGGCGTCTCGATAAGCTGCTGGATCGCCCGCTTAAGCGGCCGCGCCCCGAAGACCGGGTCGTAACCGACCCGCGCGAGCTGCTCTTTGGCCCCGGCGGAGAGCGTCAGGGTCATGCGGCGCTCGGCGAGGCGCTCGCGCAGGCGCTGCAGCTGAATCTCGGCGATCATCCCGACCTGGTCGCGGTCGAGCGCGTGGAAGACGATGGTGTCGTCGACGCGGTTCAGGAACTCGGGGCGGAAGTGCGTCTGCAAAAGGCCGAACACGGTGCGCTTGATGCTCTCGTAGTCGGCGCCGCTGCGGCTCGCCTCCAAAATCTGCGGGGAGCCGATGTTCGAGGTCATGATGACGACCGTGTTGCGAAAGTCCACCGTGCGCCCCTGCGAGTCGGTCAGCCGCCCGTCGTCGAGGAGCTGCAGGAGCGTGTTGAAGACGTCCGGGTGGGCTTTTTCGATCTCGTCGAACAAGAGGACGCTGTAGGGGCGGCGGCGCACCGCCTCGGTCAGCTGCCCCCCCTCGTCGTAACCGATGTACCCCGGCGGCGCCCCGATAAGCCGCGCGGTCGCGTGGCGCTCCATGTACTCGGACATGTCGAGCCGGATGAGGTTCTCCTCGGTGTCGAACAGCAGCTCGGCGAGCGCCTTGGCGGTCTCCGTCTTACCGACCCCCGTGGGGCCGAGGAAGATAAACGAGCCAATGGGACGGTTCGGGTCGCTTAAACCCGCGCGGGCCCGCCGGATGGCGTCGGCCACGGCGGTCAGCGCCTCGTCCTGACCGACGACGCGCTTATGCAGCTCCGCCTCTAAGCGCAGGAGCTTTTCGCGCTCGCTCTCAAGCAGGCGCGAGAGCGGGATGTTCGTCCAGCGGCTCACGACCTCGGCGACCTCGTCGGCGTCGACTTTGAGCGAGACGTACTTGGCGTGAGCGAGCCTTTCCGAGAGCTCTTTAAGCTGCGCCTCGAGCTTGGGCAGCCGGCCGTACTTGAGTTCGGCGGCGCGGTTGAGGTCGTACTCGCGCTCGGCGAGCTCGATCTGCGTGCGCACCGCGTCGCGCTCCTCCTGGGCGTTGCGCAGCTCCTCTAAGAGTTTGCGCTCGGCCTCCCACTCGGAGCGGGCTTGGTGGATCTGGTCCTCGATCGCCCGCAGCTCCTCCTCGATGCGCAGCAGCCGGTTGGCCGACTCCGCGTCCTGCTCGCGCTTTAAGGCCTGCTGCTCGATCTCGAGCTGCAGCTTGCGGCGGCTTAGCGCGTCGATCTCCTCGGGGAGCGAGTCGAGCTGCACCCGCAGGCGGCTAGCGGCCTCGTCGATGAGGTCGATCGCTTTGTCCGGCAGCTGCCGGTCGGCGATGTAGCGGTGCGACAGGGTCGCGGCGGCGACCAACGCCGAGTCGGCGATCTCCACCCCGTGGTGCACCTCGTACTTCTCCTTGATGCCGCGCAAGATGGAGATGGTGTCCTCGACGCTCGGTTCGTCGACCACGATGGGTTGAAAGCGGCGCTCTAGAGCAGCATCTTTTTCGATCTGGCGGTACTCGCTGAGGGTGGTCGCGCCGATCATACGCAGCTCGCCGCGCGCCAGCGGGGGCTTAAGCATGTTGCCCGCGTCAACCGCCCCTTCGGCCTTGCCCGCCCCCACGACCGTGTGCAGCTCGTCCATAAAGAGGATGACCTCGCCCTTAGACTGCACGGTCTCGCTAATGACGGCTTTGAGGCGCTCCTCGAACTCGCCGCGAAACTTCGCGCCGGCGAGCAGCGAGCCCATGTCGAGGCTGATCACGCGTTTGCCCTGCAACCCCTCGGGGACGTCTTTGTTGACGATGCGCTGGGCGAGCCCCTCGACGATCGCCGTCTTGCCGACGCCGGGTTCGCCGATTAAGACCGGGTTGTTCTTCGTGCGGCGCAGCAGGATCTGCACCGTGCGGCGGATCTCCTCGTCGCGGCCGATCACCGGGTCGAGCTTGCCGTCGCGCGCGCGCTGGGTGAGGTCGATCCCGTAGCGCTCGAGCGCCTCGAAGGTCCTCTCGGCCGATTTGCTGTCCACCGTTCTCCCTCCCCGAATCTCCTGCGCGGCCGCCTCTAACGCCCTCGCGTCCGGCAGGCTTTTGAGCTCGTCCCCGGCGGTGCGCCGCAGCGCGACGAGCAGCGCGTCGGCGGCGATAAAGGCGTCCCCCCACCCCTTGGCGAGGCGGTCCGCTTCGTCAAAAGCGCGCCCCAGAGCGGGGGCGGCGTACTGGTTTTCGCTCCCGGAAACCTGGGGCAGACGCGCGAGGTTGGCCTCGAGCGCCCCCTTGATGGCCCCTACGTCCCCGCCCGCGCGCCCAATAAGGCGCGCCGCGGGGGCGTCAGCGTCGGCGAGCAGCGCCAGCACTACGTGCGAGGGGGTGATCGTCTGGTGCCCCCTAGCGCGCGCGAGCTGTTGGCTGCTCGCCATCGCCTGCAAGGTTGAATCGGTCATACGGTCGGCATCCATAATGCTCATATTATGAAACTTGAGCGTGATTATGTCAAGTTTTAGGACGCCGTACCCTGCGCGAAAACGGCCGCGAGGCGGTCCTCACGGCCGTTTCAGGCGGCGCTAGGCGCTGCGGAGCGCCTCGAGCCGTTTGGCGACCCGCTCCGCGTGCCCCGTGGCCTTGACGTTGTACATCGCCTCGGCGATCTTGCCCTCGGGACTGATGATAAAGGTCGAGCGCAACACGCCCTCGTAGGTCTTGCCGTAGAGCTGCTTGGTGCCGTAGGCGCCGTAGCGCTTGGCGACCGCGCCGTCCGGGTCGGAGAGCAGCGGGAAGGGGAGGTTGTGCGCCGCGGCGAAGCCCTCGTGCGAGCTCACGTCGTCGGCTGAAACCCCCAACACGGCCGCGCCCATGCCGGGCAGCGCGTCGCGGAAGTCGCACGCCTCCTGCGTGCACCCGGGGGTGTTGTCCTTGGGATAGAAGTAGAGGACCGTCCACTGACCGGCGTAGTCGCTCAGGCGCTGCTCGCCTCTGTTCGAGGGGAGCGCAAAGGGGGGCGCGTCGTCACCGACGCGCAGCCGCTGGGGTGCTGCCACGCAAGACCTCCTCACGGGCGCCCGCGCCAAGGGAGCCCATCACCGAGTAAAAGGGTGTAGCGCGGGCGTCGTCGCTGCGGCCACCTGTTACAGTGACCCGTATGAGAGAGCCTAGCAGGAGTTGGGGGTGGCGCCGTGTCCGCTGAGGCGCAAAAGGAGCAGGCCGCGATGTCGGCGGTCGCGCACGTCGAGAGCAAGATGGTGCTCGGGCTCGGCACGGGCAGCACCGCGAAGTACGCGACGCTCGAGATCGGTCGGCGCCTCGCCGCAGGGGAGCTGCGCGACCTCCGCGCGGCGGTGACGTCTGAAGCAACGGGGGCGCTCGCCCGCTCGTTGGGCATCCCCGTCATCGACCTCCCGCGGGGCGGGGTCGACCTCGCCATCGACGGTATGGACGAGGTCACCGGTACGCTCGACGCCATCAAGGGGCTCGGCGGCGCGCTGTTACGCGAGAAGATCGTCGAGGCGCGCGCGGCGCGCTTTATCCTCATCGGCGACGCCAGCAAACGCGTGCGCTACCTCGGCGAGCGCGCGCCGGTCCCCGTCGAGGTGCTCCCCTTCGGCTTGGAGGCGGCCTCACGCGACCTCGAGGCGCTCGGCTGCCGCCCCGTGCTGCGCCTTAGCGGGGGCCGCCCCGTCACCACCGACAACGGCCACCACCTGCTCGACTGCCACTTCAGCCACCCCTTCGACCCGCAGGAGGTGGCGCTGGCGATCAGCCAGATCCCGGGCGTGTTGGGCCACGGCCTCTTTCTGGGCTTAGCGCACCTCGCTTACCTGGCGAGCGACGACGGGGTCGACGTGCTCGAGCGCGCGTAAGGGCTCCCGTGATCGTCGCCATCGGCCTTGACATCGTCGAGCTCAGCCGCATCCAGGGGGTGTGGAACCGTCACCGCGACCGCTTTTTGGAGCGGCACTTCCACCCCGAGGAGCTCGCCTACTGCCTCCGCAAAAAGGACCCCATCCCCTCTTTGGCCGCGCGCTTCGCCGCCAAAGAGGCGTTTCAGAAGACCTGGCCCGAGGCGCACGGCTGGCGCGACGTGTGGGTGGTGCGCCGCGGCGACAAACCGAGCTTTGCCTTCGCCCCCACCCTCGCCGACGCGCTCACGCAGCGGGGGTGGCGGGCGCACCTCAGCCTCAGCCACTCGAAAGAGCACGCGGCGGCGGTGGTGGTGCTCGAGGCGTCGGCTGCGCGCTAGCGGGGCTCGAGCCTCTTTGGTAAAGCAGGGGTAGCACCCCGCAGACGCCGCCGTGGGGGGCGTTCGTAGCGCGTCTACGCGCAGACGCCGCCCAGCCCCTCAGCGTGGGTAGCGCACCTAGCGCTCCCAGAGGTCCATGAGCGCTACCACAACGGCGTGCGGCAGCGTCAGCGCGCTGATCAACACGAGGTAGAGCGCGACGAAACCCTCGAGGGTCGTCACACGCCCCGCAGCCAGACCGTAGAGCCCTCCTAAAAGGGCGAGCGCGGCGAGGGTGAGCGGCAGCGTGTCCCGCGCGAGGCGGCGCAGGGGACCCCAGAGGCGCCCCGCGGCGACCGCTTCGGCGTCGGCGCGGCGCAGGAGCGCGAGCCGCGCGAGGTGCCGCGGCGCGTGCCAGAAGACGAAGTAGACGCCGACCGCGAAGTAGGCAGGGGCGAGGCTGAAGAGCGCGAGCAGCAGCGCGACCTCGAACAGGTCGACCGCCAGCGCTGCCCGGCGCGGCGCGGCGCGCACCGCAGCGACGCCGTAAAGCGCGAGCGCCGCGCCTAGAGCGGCGCGAAGCGGCCACACCACCTGTGGCGCCGCCAGGGGGAGGGGGGCTGCCTCTAGGCCGAGGCCCAGCGCGGCGTGACGGAGGAGGCTCGCCGCCGTCTCCGGAAAGGCGAGCACGGGCAGGGCGATGGGCAACGCGCCGCGCACGAGGCCGATCACCCACGCCACCCAACGGGGCGGCCGGTACCCCCAAAACCGCTCCCAGAAGCGCAGGTCGCCGTGCCCCCAGTGCGCGACCGTGAGGAGCAGGTAAAAAGGCGAACGCACCCCTCGGCAGGGCGTACCAGAGGGCCAGCACCGCGCCCGCGAGGGCGAGGTAGAAAAGCACGTAGGCGCCGACGCGTAGGGGCCGGCGGCTCCAGGGGAGACCCAGACGCGCCGGCACGAGGTGGTCGAGCGCCCCGTGCGGCAACCCGAAGCAGAGAGCGCCTAGGAGCAGGGGCGTAAAGGCGTGCGCGTGCGCCCGCGCGGGGTCGAGCAGCGCGAGCCCTAGCGCGGCGGCGGCGGCGAACCAGGAGACGGCCAGGGCGTAGGGCAACAGCCGCGCCGCCCCGGGGTCCGGCGCGCTACACGCACCTCCCCGGCGAGGGCGTCTTGCAAGCGCCTGAGCCCGACGCACCCGGTCAGAACGGCTCGGTCGCCGGCCGTTTCTCCTCCAAGGGCGCCTCTTTCGACAACCGGCGCAGCACGGAGAGGTCGTAGAGGCTAAAGGCGACCTTGGAGAAAAACGGCGTCACGGTAAAGAGGAAACCAGTCGGTCGTCGTGTCGACCAAACCGATCCCCGACGGGCCGATATACCAGCTGATGGGGTAGACGAACCAGAGCACGGTCAAAAAGAGCGCGACGTTGCGAAAGCTCGCCGCGTGGCGCGGACCGCGGCTTTTAGCGATGTCGTAAAGGGGCCACCAGATCATGTAGAGGATCACCCCGAACGACACGCAACCGAAGACGAACCACACCCACCGCATGGGCTCCTCGGAGAGGTCGGCGGCGAGGCCGCTCAGGATCATGATGACGTCCGTGGCCATCAGCCCGGCGATCAGCGTTTTGCTCTTTGGGCCGCGGTACATCGCCGTTAAAGCGAGCGCCAAGAGCAGCAGCGGCGTCGTGACCACCCAGTCGATGTAGCGCCCGTAGAAGACGGTGCGCCCCGCGACCTCGGTGGTCGCCTGCCCCATCGCCATCGCCATGTACGCCGCCCCCGACCAGACGGGGTTGACACTCCACACGGCTAAAGCCGTGGGATTCTTGGTTCAGCGACAGCACTTGCCGAGCTGGCGGTTTCCCCCATCTCAGTAGAGGCGCTATCTCCCCAAGCGTAAGTTCCGATGTGCCCCACCGTACCGATGCCCAAAGTGAGGATATTGCGGGCCGCGTTTTCATCGCGGTCTGCGACGTATCCACAGTGAGGGCATACGTGTGTGCGAGTAGATAGTGTCTTTTCGACCTTGCAGCCACACTCGCTACAAGCCTGACTGGTGTACTGAGGCGGGACGGCGACTGTGATGCGTCCAAACACCTTACCGAAGTATTCCAGCCAAGTTCTGAATTGATACCAAGAGGCATCACTGATGGATTTTGCAAGGCCGTGATTCTTCACCATGTTGCGGATTCTCAAATCTTCATAGGCAACCAAGTCTGCCGACTGGATGACGCACCGCGCCAGTTTGATGGCGTGGTCTTTACGCTGCCGTTGGATTTGGAGATGCTTCCTGGCGAGACGCTTCACGGCCTTGCGCCGATTATTCGACCCCTTGGCCTTCTTGCTCACGCGGCGTTGCAGCTTTTTGATCTGCTTTTCCGCCTTTCGCAAGAATCGGGGATTGGGTTCCTTATGGCCGTTGCTGTCCGTATAGAAGTCCTGTAGCCCTACGTCCAGACCGAGGGTCTTTCCGGTGGCTTCCAGTGGTTCTTTGCGGTCAGCATCCACGGCAAACTGGATGTAGTAGCCGTCTGCCTTCCTGACCAGCCGCACCCGCTTGATGAGCGAGGGGTGGTAAAAGAGCAGGTCACGGGTACCTTTCATCTTCAGTTTGCCGATACCGCATTTGTCAGTGAAGGTGATGGACTTACGGTCTTCCGAGAGCTTCCAGCCCGTCGTTTTGTACTCGACAGACCGGACGTTCTTCTTGAACTGTGGGTAGCCCTTCTTGCCCTTCACCTTCTTCTTGCAGTTGTCGTAGAACCGAGCAATCGCGCTCCACGCTCTCTCGGCTGCCGCTTGGCGAGCCTGAGAGTTGAGGCGGTCTGCAAAGTCGTATTCAGCTGCAAGGACTGCACACAGCTTGTTGAGGTCGTACTTGCTGACGCCACGGTTGTCCATCCAGTAGCGCAAAGCCTTGTTCCTGATGAACTGGGTGACGCGGATGGCTTCGTCTATGGCGACGAATTGCTCCGCTCTCCCGTAGGCTTTGAACTCAAGGATGACCATGACTGCCCGCAGTCTAGCCCACTTTATGCTGAGGCGTCAAGCATAAGCTCTGGCACCGCCGCCCGTTGGGCGGCCTGGGTTCTACATCCCACCCATAAATGGGTGGGTTTTCCACCCAGACCCTTTTTTATAAGGAGCGCGACCATGTATTCGAGCGCCGGTACCCCCTTGGGCGAGCGGCTCATCGCCCAGAAAACGAGCATCCCTGCAGCCATCAAACCCACGTAGAGCCAGATCAGCAAGGTTTGCGTGTCCATGCTGCTCCTTCCCGCGGGGGATAGCGCCCCCTGCTATGGGCGGGTGCGGAGGCCCCCCGCACGCCTCCACGTTTAGCCTAGGCAACGCGGTAAAGGGCCGACTTAAGCGTGCCCTACGGTTACGTCCCAGCTCGCAAGATGGGGGGCCCAAAGCTCGAGAAACCGGCAGACGGGAGTCGGTAGACTAAAGGGGTGCGCCTGCTCTCGCTCCAACAGCTCAATTACCGCAACCTCAACACCCCGCGCGTGACCTTTGGCGGCGGGGTGACGGCGATCGTCGGGCGCAACGCGGCGGGCAAGTCGAACCTCTTGGAAGCGGTCTACCTCGGCCTGACGGGCGAGCTGCCCCACGGCAAGATCGCCGAGGCCGTGCGCTTAGGCGAGAGCGAGGGGTTTGTCAGCGTCAAGCTCGAGCACGGGGGCGGCCTCAGCACGGTGCAAGTCGGGCTCGCGCCGGGGCGCAAAACGGTGCGACTCGACGGCCAGTCGGTCCGCGCCTTTGAGCTCGCCCGGGTCTCGGCGGCGGTGCTGATCACCCCCGAAGACGCCGAGCTGGTCCACGGCCCCCCCGCGCTGCGGCGCGGCTACCTCGACACGCTCTTAAGCCGTCTGTCGCTCCGCTACGCGCTTTTGCAGCGCGAGTATACTCGGGTCGTGGAGCAGCGCAACGCCGCCCTCAAAAGCCTTCCGTATGGCGACCCGACGTTGGAGGTGTGGACGGAGCGCTTCGTCGCGCTCGGTGACGAGATCACCGCGCTGCGCGAGCGGGCGCTCGCGCGCGTCGGCGAGGTCGCGCGCGCGAGCTACGCCGAGATCTCGGGGGACGACAAACCCTTGGGGGTGTCGCACCGCGCCGCTGCACAGGGGGTGGGGTTGCGCGCGGCGCTCGCGGCCACCCAACACGAGGAGCGCGCGCGCGGCGTCACGGTCGTCGGGCCGCACCGCGACGACCTCGAGCTCACGCTAGCGGGCCACAGCGTGCAGGCGTACGGTTCGCGCGGCGAGGCGCGCACGGTGGCCCTGGCGCTGCGGGTCGCCGAGTACACGCTGCTGCAAGAAAAGCTGCGCGAGGCGCCGGTGCTTTTAATCGACGACTTTACCGCCGAGCTCGACGCCAGCCGGCGCGAGTTTTTGCTGCAGCTCGCCGCGCGCGCCCCGCAGGCGCTCGTGAGCGGCACCGAGGCGCCGCCGCACGCCGCGGCGCAGCTCTTTATCGCCGGCGGCGACGTCCGCCTCGAGCGGCCCGCGTAACCGGAGGTCGGGGTGAAAGACGCTCGGAGCGTCGCCGACCTCTTGGCCGAGGTCTTTAAAAAGGGGGGGCTGAGGCGCGGCGTGCGCCGCGCCGAGGCGGTCTTGCTCTGGCCGCAGGTCGTCGGCCCCGAGGTCGCCAAGTTCACCGAGGCCAAAACCCTCCAAGACGGCGTCCTCATCGTCGAGGTGCCCGACTCCGAAACGGCCATGCACCTCAGCTTTCAGCGCCAGAAGTTTCTGCACGTCTACAGGGCCAAGTTCGGCGTGCGCGACATCCGCGACGTGCGCTTCCGGACGGGCCGGCGCGCCTCGCCGGAAGCGCCCAAAGCCCCCCCGCCCGAAGCGCACCCCGACCCCAAGGCGCTCGCCGAGCTGTCGCGATACCTCTCCGCCGCCGCGCTCCCCGACCCACTCACCCAGAGCGCCATGCGCGCCGCCAAAGCGATGCTCGTGTGGCGCGCGCAGCGCCAAGCGGAGGGGTGGGCGCCGTGTACGGTCTGCGGCGCGCTCTCCCCGCCGCAACTCAAGGGGACGCTCTGCAGCACCTGCGCGCGCTACGCCGCGGCCCCCAAGGTGCTCCGCGCGAGCCGCACGCTCGCCGTCGCCCCCGGGAGCGCTACCCCTTTGCTGAGCGACGACGAACGCGCCGTCGCCGCCGAGCTCGCCAAGGGGTACTTGGAGCGCAGACTGCAGGAGCTCCTGCCCCAGACGCTCGCCGACCCCACCTTTCGGCCGCACCTCGAGCGCGCCGCCCGCTGCTACCTCGCGCACCAGCTCGGCAAACGTCTGGAGGACGTGGGCGAGGACGACTTCGGCTACCTCGACGCGCGGGTCGCTCGAGCCCTGGGGCGGTGGGGGTAAGGGCAGGAGACAGAAGACAGCCGTCAGGGATCAGCAGCGATATCGGTGACCCCGTGAGGGCTGTTATGCTGACGCCTGAGCCCTGTGGCCCCTTGGAGGTTCCCATCGCGCAGCTCGTCCTCCCCTTCCCCGAAGCGCTCGCGCTCGCTACCGCCGACAAGCCGCTGCCGCCCCCCGTCGAGCGGGTGAGCTGTAGCGGGTCGACCGTGCACGTCACGCTCAACCCGGAGGCGTTGTTGCCGCGCCCCCTGCGCGCCCTCGCCCCGCGGGTGCGGCTCGAGCTGCACTACCTCGGCTTCGCCGCGGGGGTGGTGTCGTTCTCGCTCGTCTCGAGCGTGCTCGCGCTCCCCATCCACCGCCTCCTCAACCTGCTCACCGCCGCCATCCCCCTCCCCCCCGGCGTCAGCGTCCACAAGGGCGCCGCCGCGCCGGAGCTGCGTGTCGACGTTCAGGCGCTCCTCAACCGGCAGCTCTCGGGCGTGACGCTCACCGAGCTCTACTTGCATGACGGCGACGTCGTGATGGTCGCGCGCATCGACAACGTCCGCCGCCCGCCCGCGTGAGGCGCGGCGCACTCACCGGCGCGGTGCGGCCGGCGTGCGACGTGATACGTGTGACGTGATACGTGTGACGTGATACAACGGGCTTGGCAGCCAAGCCCCAGGGAGACGCTGACATGACGACGTTTAACCCCATCATGCTCGTGGTTCTAGATGGTTTCGGCCTCGCCCCCGACGGCCCGGGCAACGCCGTGAGCCTCGCCCACACCCCGAACTTCGACCGTCTGTGGCGCGACTACCCGCACACGACGCTGCAGGCTTCGGGCAAGGCGGTCGGGCTCCCCGAAGGGCAGATCGGCAACTCCGAGGTCGGGCACCTCAACCTGGGCGCAGGCCGCGTGGTGATGCAGAGCCTCACCTATATCCAGAGCCTCATCGACGACGGCACCTTTTTCCAGAACGAGGTCTCCAACCGCGCCTACGACCTGCCCGCGGGCGCCGCGCTGCACCTCATGGGGCTCGTCAGCCGCGGCGGGGTCCATAGCGACCTCGAGCACCTCTTCGCGCTCCTCGAGCTCGCCAAACGCCGCAACGCCGCCCCCGTCTACGTCCACGCGTTTACCGACGGCCGCGACACCCCGCCCCAGAGCGGTCTAGGTTACGTCCGCGAGCTGCAGTACAAGATCGACGAGTTGGGCCACGACATCCACATCGCTTCGGTCACCGGCCGCTACTACGCCATGGACCGCGACAACCGCTGGGAGCGCACCCAACGCGCCTACGAAGCGATCGTCTGCGGCAGGGCCGACTACCGCGCCGAAAACGCGATCGAAGCGGTCGAGCAGGCCTACGCGCGCGGCGAGACGGACGAGTTTATCCAACCGACGCTCGTGTTACGTGACGGCGCGCCCGTCGAGATCCACGACAACGACTCGGTGGTCTTTTTTAACTTCCGCGCCGACCGCGCCCGCCAGCTCACCTACGCGCTCTTGGGCGACGACAGTTGGGACAAGTTTAGGCGCTGCCGCGTGCTGCACAGACTCACCTACGCCTCTTTGATGGAGTACGACAAGGAGCTCCGCGCGCCCTTTGCGCTCGAGCTGCCCGAGCTCAAAAACCCGCTCGCCGAGGTTTTAAGCCGCGCCGGCAAGACGCAGTACCACACCGCCGAAACCGAAAAGTACCCGCACGTGACCTACTTCTTCGACGCCAAGATCGAAAAGCCCTTCGAGGGCGAGACGCGTCACCTCGTCCCCTCCCCCAAGGTAGCGACCTACGACCTCAAACCGGAGATGAGCGCGCCCGAACTCACCGACGCGACCGTCAAACGCATCAAAGAGCACGACGACGACTTTATCCTGATTAACTACGCCAACCCCGATATGGTGGGGCACACGGGTGTGTTGGGGGCCGCCATCAAAGCCTGCGAGGCCGTCGACGAGGGGCTCGGCCGGATCATAGGCGCGGTGCAGCAAAAGGGCGGGGTGGCTATCATCCTCGCCGACCACGGCAACGCCGAGGTGATGATCGCCGACGATGGCGGCCCGCACACCGCCCACACGACCAACCCAGTGCCCTTTATCTTGGTGGGCGCGGGCGACGCCAAACTGCGCTCCGGCGGCGTGCTGGGCGACGTCGCGCCGACGATTTTAGAGCTCATGGGTCTGGAGAAACCAGCGGAGATGACGGGGCGGTCGCTGCTCGAGTGACCACAAGTGGGTGCTGTGACGTGGTTTTAGCGCTCATCGGCAGCAGGCGCGTTTCAGAACAAAGCGCGCGAAGACCAGCGACAAGGCCCCCTATAACCCTCTACCCATCACCAGCGTGTAGGGAGGCTCCCGCTTCAGCTCACGAAAACCCAGCTTGCGGTAGAAGCGCTCCGCCCGCACGTTCTGCGGCGAGGTGCCGAGGTGCACGCCCGGCGAACCCTGCGCGCGCAGCGCCGCAAACAGGGCCGCCATGAGCGCGCGCCCGTTGCCGCGGCCCTGCGCGCGCTTTAGGAGGTCGATGTGGAGGTGCGAGGGGTAGCGGCCAAAGAGCGCCTCGTCTTGAGGCGGCGCCGTGTAAAGGTGCGTGATCAGGTGCTCGTCGCGCGTCCAGGTGTCGGGGTCGCCCTCGGGCTCCGGGTAGCGCGCGCGCAGCGGCGGGAACCACTCGGCCTCGAGGCGGGCGTAAAAGGCGCTCGAGTCGCGCGCCCCGAGGACGTAGCCGCACACCCCCGCTGCGTCCTCCAAGACAAACGCCAGCTCGGGCTCCAGGGTCACGTAGGGCCCCGCGTAGAGGTGCCCCAGGAGCTCCGGGTCGCGGTAGAGGTGGGTGGCGTCCTCACCGGTGTCGCCCGTCTCGAGGCAGATGCGGTAGACCGCCCCTAGGTCTTCGGGATGGTAGGAGCGGAGCGAAAAGCCGGGGGCGGGCTGGGGCTTGGCGTCCATCAGCCTACCCGTTCGCCCTCCAAGACCTCGCGCCAGGAGTGCGCGGGCTCATAGCCGAGGGTACGGCGCGCCCGCTCGACTGAGAGCAGGGTGCCGTACTCGGGCAGGTCGTCCGCCACGGGGACGCCCGGGAAGACCTCGGCCATCAGCTCGCGCGAGGGCCGGTTCATCACCGTGTCGTTAGCGGCGATGATCAACGCGTCCGCGCCCGTCACGTGGGCGGTGAGGCTCAAGCGGCACGCGAGCGCCACGTCGCGCTCGTCCACGTACCCCCAGAGGTTCCACTTGCGCGCGGCCGGGTCGCGCCAGCACGTCTCCGGAAAGGTGCGGTACTCGCGCTCACTTAAGATGTTTGAAAAGCGCAGGCCGATAAAGGGCACGCCGCTCCAGCGGGCGAACTGCTCGGCCAGGGTCTCGCTCGCCACCTTGGAGAGGGCGTAGGACGACTCCGGGACGGGGTAGTGCGCTTCGTCCACCGGGGCGTAGCGGGGCGGCGTGTCGAAGGGCAGGCCGAGGGTGGTCTCGCTCGAGGCCCACACCACCCGCCCCAGCCCCACGTCCACCGCCGCCGAGAAGACGTTGTAGTTCATGACGGTGTTTTCCACAAACGTCCGGCCCGGCGGGAAGATGCCTGGCGCGGGGATGTTGGCGAGGTGCACCACCGCGTCCGCACCCTTGAGGACTTCAAGGGTCTCGCCCAGGTCGGTGAGGTCGGCCTGAAGCGTCGGCACGCCGGGGTCTTCGAGGGGTTTGACCCGGTCGACCCCCAGCACCTCGAGCCCCTGCTCTTTGAGGCCCCTGACCACCGCGCGGCCGGCGCGGCCGCTCGAGCCGGTCACGACCACCTTGAGCTCAGCCAGCGTCATCCGGCCCGCCTCGCCTCACGCCGCAGCGAGCGCAGGCGCTTCATCACGCCGCCGGGTTCGTCCGCACCGCTCCGGCCGAAGAGGTCGTGCAGCACCCGGTAGTCGGCGTAGAGCCGTTCGTACACCGCCGCGTTCTCCGGCACGGGCCGGTAGACCGTCTCGCTAAGCCCCCCCATCTTCGCCGCCGCCGCCGCGATGTCGGGGTACACCCCCGCTGCCACCGCCGCGTGCATCGCCGCCCCCAGCGCCGGCCCCTGCTCGCTGCGGATGAGGTAGACCTCCTGGTTGAGCACGTCGGCGTAGATCTGCATCAGCAAGGGGTTTTTGCTGGGCAGCCCACCCGCCGCCACGAGCCGCGTCACGGGGACCTGCGCCCCCCTAAACGCCTCGACGATCATCCGGGTGCCGTAGGCGGTGGCTTCTAGGAGCGCCCGGTAGAGCTCGGCGGGGGTCGTCGCCAGCGTCAGCCCGACGATGAGCCCCGAGAGCTCCGCGTCGACCAGCACGCTGCGGTTACCGTTAAGCCAGTCGAGCGCCAACAGCCCACTCTCGCCCGGCCGCTGACGCGCCGCCTCCCGCGTCAGCACCTCGTGGACGCTCACGCCCTCGGCGCGCGCCGCGTCGTGCACCTCGGGGGGGGCGAGGCGCTTGACGAGCCAGGCGAACAGGTCGCCGACCCCCGACTGCCCCGCTTCGTAGCCGTAGGCCCCGGGCACCACGCCGCCTTCGACCACGCCGCACATCCCCTCGACCTCGTGGAGGCTCTCGCCGACCAGCACGTGACAGGTCGAGGTGCCCATGATCATCACCAAGGTGCCGGGCGCGACGTGCCCCGTCGCGGGCACCGTGACGTGCGCGTCGACGTTGGCGACCGCCACGGGCGTACCCGGTTTGAGGCCCGTCCAAGCGGCCGCCGCCTCGCTTAAGCCCCCCGCCTTGGCCCCAAGGGGCAGCAGCTCGCGCGACATCTTCTCGTCGACGACGTCTCGAAAGTCCGGGTGCAAGGCCGCGAAGTACTCGGGGCTCGGGAAGCTCCCGTCTTGCACCATCGCCTTGTAACCGGCGGTGCAGGCGCTCCTGGTCTCCACGCCCGTCAGCTGCCACACGAGCCAGTCCGCCGCCTCGATGAGCCGCTCGGCGCGCGCGTAGACCTCGGGGGCCTCCTCCAAGATCTGCAGCGCCTTGCTGAAAAACCACTCGCTGCTGATCTTGCCACCGTAACGGCCGAGCCACGGCTCGCCGCGCGCGCGCGCGACCTCGTTGATCCGGTCGGCTTGGGGCTGCGCGGCGTGGTGCTTCCAGAGTTTGACCCAGGCGTGGGGGTTACCCCTGAGGTCACCCAGCCGGCAGAGCGGCGTGCCATCGCGCAACGTCGGCAGCATCGTGCAGCTCGTAAAGTCGATGCCGACGCCCACCACCGCGTCGGGGGCAACGCCGCTCTCCTTAAGGACGGCGGGCACCGCGTTTTTGAGAACGTCTAGGTAGTCGTCCGGGTTCTGCAACGCCCAGTCGGGCGGCAGCGGCGTGCCGTCCGGTAGGGCGCGGTCGAGGACGCCGTCCTTGTAAGGGTAGACGGCGGTGGCGACCTCCGCGCCGTCTGAGACGCGCACCAACAGCGCGCGCCCGGATTCGGTGCCGTAGTCGAGGCCGAGGGTGTAGGTTTCGATGAGCGTCTCCTTTAGCAAGTGAGAGGGTTCGCCAGGGATGTTTGCGGATCAGCCTACAACGTTTACCGCGTCACAGGGGTCAAGCTCCTGCGCCGACCCGCACACCCCCTAGGGCTCGAGCGCGACGGAAAGCACCGTGACCGAGTGCGGCTCGAAAGTGTAGGTGAGGGTGTCTCCGTCCACCTCGAGCCCCGTCTCCCTGACGCCGACGCGGTCAGGCGCCTCAAAGGTGTTGGTGGCCTTGATGTCGGGGCCGTTGACGACGAAGGCCTTGGCGCCCGAAGCGCGCGTGCCGAGCGACAGCGTCGCCTCGCGCGCCTCTAAGCTGCGGTTGACCACGAACACGGCGAGCTCTTTGGCGCTCTCGTCGAGCGTGGCCGCCACGTCGAGCACCCGCAAGCCCGTGTGCTCCGGCGTCGAAAAGGTGTCCCCCGCCCAATAGACGTCGAGCGCCACGCCTCTAGCGAAGCGGCTATAGAGCTCAAAGGGGTAGAAGATGCTCTGCAACACGAGCCCGTCCGGGCGCGTCAGGATGGGGGCGATGACGTTGACGACCTGCGCGAGGTTGGCCATCTTGACGCTTCTAGCGTGGCGGATCAGGGCGTTGAGCTGAATCCCCGTCATGAGGGCGTCCTCGAGGTTGTAGACCTCTTCGAGCTTCTCCTCGTTGCCCGTGCGGTACCAGACGTTCCACTCGTCGACCGCGATGGCCACCTCCCGCCCGAGCCGCAGCGCGCGGCTCATGGCCCTCAACACCCCTTCGGTCGCGACGAGCATGTCCTCGATGCGTTCGGACAGGGCCATGTAGCTCGCGAAGTCGTCGTCGCGGTAGCCCCTCTGGGCGTCGTTGCCGACGTACCAGTGGATAGCGAGGTAGTCGATGTGCGCCGCCGCGTGCTCCATCAGCAGCTTCACGCGCTCAACGGCGCTCGCGTCCCACGCGGAGATCCCCGAGGCGACGAGCTTGACGCTCGGATCGGTCCACTTCATGACCTTGGCGAACTCCGTGTAGGTGCGGGCGTACTCCTCGGGGGTCTTGTAGCCGATCTGCCAGGGGCCGTCGACCTCGTTGCCGATCCCCCAGTAGCGGACGCCGTGCGGCGCCTCATAGCCGTGGGCGCGGCGCAGCTTGACCAGGGCGGTGTCCTGGGTACCGTTACAGTACTCGAGCCAGTCGCGCGCCTCGCGCATGTCGCCGTCGCCGGCGTTGACCACCAGGTAGGGCTCGGTGCCGAGGCGGCGGCAGAAGTCCACGAACTCGTTCGTACCGAAGGTGTTGGGCTCCACGTCGTGCCAGGCCAGCTCGGTGCGCGCGGGCCGCTCCGCCTTGGGACCGACACCGTCGCGCCAGCGGTAGCCCGAGACGAAGTTGCCGCCGGGGTAGCGCATGACCGGCATGTTGAGGCGCTTTAGGGCGTCCAGCACGTCCGTCCTAAGGCCCGACGCGTCCGCGTGGGGCGAGTTTGGGTCGTAGAGGCCGCCGTAGATGCAGCGGCCTAGGTGCTCGGCAAAGCCGCCGAAGACGTTGCGCTCGAGCCTACCGAGGGTGCGTAAAGGGTCGATGGCGATGGTGTTACTCACGAAGCCTCCTTGAGGGTGTGGAAGATAGAGGCCGTCAGGCCGCAACTCTGACCATACGGCCATCGGGACGAGGTTCGAGGCGACCTCGACCCATCGTGCTCCAGGCAGCTTCTGTCATCCTCCGGTCAGCTGGCTCGAGCACGCCCATCCCCGCCGTGTCGATCGACAAGACCGAAGACTTGAGCAGTTGTGAATACGCGTGCTCCGGCGACTCGAGGATCGCGCGAGCGGGGCCCATCTCGACGACGTACCCCTTTTGCATGATGATGATCCGGTCCGAAATGTAGTAAGCCGTGGCCAAGTCGTGGGTGATATAGATCACGGACACGTTGAGGTCATCACGTAACCGCTTTAAAAGGTTGACGATCGACATCCGTAGCGACGCGTCCACCATCGAAACGGGTTCGTCGGCGATGAGTAGCGACGGGTTTGGAATTAGCGCCCGAGCGATGGCCACCCGCTGCAGCTGCCCCCCCGACAGCTCGTGCGCAAAGCGACCCTTGATCTCCTTGAGGCTCAAGCCGACCTTCTGCAACGCCTCGTCCATAGCCGCGTCGACCGCCTTGCGCTCGGTCGCCCCCAGAAGGCGGCGAGCGGTCGCCTCGAGGTAGCGGTCCACCTGCTTAAGGGGATTAAACGCTTCAAATGGGTTCTGGAAAACCGGTTGCACACGGCGCATAAAGTCGCTGCGCGCCGCTCGGCGCTTCCACTCGGAGGTGCTCTTACCCGCGAACGTGATCGTCCCATGCGAAGGTGTCTCGAGGCCTAAGATCATGCGGGCCAGCGTGGTCTTGCCCGACCCCGACTCCCCGATGATCGTAAAGATCTCGGGGTGATCGGCCTGTAGCGAAAAGCTCACGTCGACCACGGCGTCGGTGTATTTGCGCGATAAGATGCCCCCCATCGAAAACCGTTTAGAGACGTGTGACACGTCGAGCAACGTGCTCACGACACCACCTCGGCGCGTTGTGGGCGAAGGGTCGTCAGAGGACGAACGTCGGCTGCGCGCCAGCAAGCGGTGCGGTGATCGGCCCCGATAAGCGCAAGAGGAGGTACTTCGGTCTCGCACCTGGCGATGGCGAGTGGACACCGTGGATGAAAGCGGCAGCCCTGAGGCGGGTCCGCAAGGTTGGGCGGCTGCCCCTCTAAAGCCGGTTTCTGCGTCGTGTCACCTATACGCGGTAGGCTCGCCACCAAGTGAGCCGTATACGGGTGCTTGGGTGCGGTGAAAAGGGCACGCGTCGGCCCCTCCTCCACCAAGCGGCCGGCGTACATGATCCCGATACGGTCGGCCATGTTGGCGTGCACGCTCATATCGTGGGTGACGAAAACCACCGATGAGCCCATCTGTTTTTGCACGTCCCGAAGCATGGCTAAGACGTCTTTCTGCACCACCACGTCGAGCGCTGTCGTTGGCTCATCGGCGATGATGAACTGAGGCCGACACACCGTAGCCAGAGCGATCGTCACGCGCTGGCGCATACCGCCCGACAGCTCGTGTGGGTACGCGTTTAACACCTCGGGCGAGAGGTTTAAACGCTTGAGGTGTGCCTCGACCCTCTGCCAGAACTCCTTTTTAGCTACCCCCATGGGCCGCAGGGCAAAGTCTTCAAAGCTGTGCCGGATCCTGCGGACCGGGTTAAGGACACTCATCGAGCCTTGCATGATGTAAGCGAGGTGCTTCCAGCGAATTTTGTCGACCTCCTCTTTTTTGGCGGTGTTCGGCTCGATGAGTTGGCCACCGAAGTTGTAGGTCACTGAGCCACCTACGATTCGCAAGGGCGGCCGGATGGCAGCGGCAAAGGTCTTGATCAGCGTGGTTTTGCCCGATGAGCTTTCGCCAGCGATGCCGTAGATCTCGTTTTTGCGCACGGTGAGTGTGATGTCATCGACAGCGCGCACCTCACGCTTGACCCCGAAGTAAGCCATCTGATAGTAGGCTTTGAGGTTTTGCACGGTCAGGACGTCGTCGACCATGTCAGGCTCTCTCCATCCGACGCAGGCGTGAACGCGGGTCGATGTATTCGTTGATCGACACGGCGAGTAGAAAGAGCCCGATAAACAACATGACGATCAGCACGACGGGAATGACGACCCACCACCACACCCCTACCACCAAGGCCGAATGGTTATTCGCCCAGTAGATGGTCGTCCCGACTGTCGGGATGTTGATATTGGTAAAGCCAAGGACGGCCAAGGTCACCTCGAGCCCAATCGCCCAGATCAGGTTGGCCATGGCCGTAGAGAAGATGATGGGCATAACGTAGGGCAAGTGTTCTTCGAACATAATTTTTCGCGCGCTCATCCCGGAAAAGACGGCATGCCTCGTAAATTCACGGTGCCTCAAACCCAGGGCAACGGAACGGATCAAACGAGCGTCAAAGGGCCATCCGAGGCACGCCATGAGAAACGCTAGGTTGACCGTGTTGAGATCAGAGCGCATGGTGAAATAGAAAAGCACCAGGATCGGAAAGATGGGGAGCGCAACGAAGATGTCGTTGACGAACATGAGCGCCCGGTCAGTAGCTCCGCCCAAGTAACCCGACACCAGCCCGACGGTAATGGAGATGATGCGGCTTAGAACCACGACGAGCAAGCCAAAGACCAGCGTGTTACGAAAAGCGAAGCTCAGCTGCCAGAACATGTCTTGGCCACGCGAGTTGGTACCGAACCAGTGTTCAGCTGACGGCGCCATGTCGGGCATGACGGTATACATCAAGGTCGGATCGACCGACGAAAAAAAGCTTAAACCTGCGTAGACCACGACGACCCCGACCAGCACGACGCCGATTGCAAACTCGGTATTGTAGCGCAGCAGATCTTTAAAAACCGAGAACATCGATCTCACTCAACCCTGATCCGGGGGTCGAGAATCGGATAGATGAGGTCGACGACGAAGATAGCAACGGCAACGGCGATGATCGCCACCGACGTGACTGCAACAACGAGCCCATAATCGCCGCCGTTGACCGCGTCTACCAGAAGCGTTCCGAGCCCCGGATAAGAAAACACCTGCTCAGTGATGACGGTGCCCGAGAACACCCCCCCCAGCGTCATCGCCAAAGCTGTGAGCTGCGGGATCATCGCGTTACGGATAACGTAGGAACCCACGATGCGCGAGCGCTTGACACCGGCAAGCTCAGCGTAGGTCACGTAGTCCTCCGTGATGATGTTAGAGACGAGCGCCCTCATCCCGAGGAACCAGAGCCCCATACCGACCAAGACAATCGACGTTGCCGGTAGAATGGCGTGCCTAATGACCGACGCTACAAATTCGGGTGTCCAGCCAGGACGTACGTTCATAGCAAAACCACCGGAAATGGGCAGCACCGGCCACACAAAACCGAACACGATGAGTAGGATGAAAGCGACGATATAGTACGGAATAGGTTGCACGCCCATCGCGAGCACGCCGAAAGCCTTGAGCAAGCGGTTGTTTTGGTAGTAGCCAGCGAGCCCACCCAAAAGGTTGCCCACCAGCCACGTTATGACGACGGTCACGCTTAAAAGACCGACCGTCCAGGGCAGAGCGCGTTGAATCAGCGTCATGGCAGGCGTTGGAAACGCGATCAATGAGGGACCCATATCCCCTTGTACGAACCGCACCCAAAAGTTGACGAAGCGGTTCCACAGGGGCTCATCGACCCCGTACATGTCCGTGAGCGCTGCCCGCAACGAGGCGATCGCTTCGGGGCTGATATTAGACCGCGTCGTGATGCGACCCAAGGTCTGCTCGACGGGGTTAATGGGGGACAAGTGAGAGATAAAAAACGACGCCGAAATGCCGACAAAAACGATGGCCAGCAGCTGCAGCGCACGCTTGGCAACAAACCAGAGATAGGCTCGCACCCGTCACAACTCCTTTCCGTGGTTAGGTTGGCGCGTCAAGGGAAGCGCGCTGACGACGTGGCTTGTGTCGAGGGCACTGCTCGAGCCAAAGGCGGTTACGCCACGCTCACTCGGCTCACCGGCGCCACGACGAGGCCGGTAGCGCTGCGACCAAGATGACTGGTCTTGCAACAGACCAGTCATCTTGGTCAAGCAGGGCTTCCAACGGCAACCGCGCTACTGCGTAGACTCGAGCTGCGTCAAGATGTAGCGTGAGTTGGCCCAATTGTTGACCGGATTGGCGTAGGGGTTTTCGGCTGTCGGGTAGCCGGTCCAGTACCGCTCGGAGACGACCGAGAAGACGTTATAGCTCATGATCGGGATGACCGGCATCTCTTCCACCATCAGCTGGATAAACTGCTTGCCCAACTCGATGTTCGCCTCGAGGTCGTAGAAGTCCGTCCGCCGAACCTCTTCGATGATGCGGTCGAGTTCGGGGTGGCTCCAACGCTGCCAGTTGCGTGCTGGTTGCAGCTCGCCTGGCTCGGCGAGGTACTGAGAGTGCCAGCTGTCGAGGAAGAAAGACAGGTCGGGATGGCCACCCCAGGTCTCAATCGACCAGGCGATGTTGACCTCAAAGTCACCGACCGATTGGCGGTCCCAACTGTCGGGGGCAGCCTCGACCTGAGCCGCCACACCGGCTTGGCTCCAGTTCTGGGCGATCATCGTCCCAAGCCGGTTGATCACGCCGTCTGGCGGAATCATGACGCGGATACTGAAGCGTTCACCGTTAGGCATGTACCAGTCATTGCCCCGGCGTGTGAAACCCGCCTCTTCAAGGAGAGCCGCAGCCGCTTCTAGATTCTGCTCCCACCAGCCGTAACCGAAGGCGCGACGAATCTCATCCTCATCCGTCGGCACCTGATCGCCAAACTGGCCGCGCACCATATCGGCAATCTGCAAGGTCAGATCCGGGTTATAGGGTTGAAACGCCTGTCCACCCGCCTCGAGCGTGAAGTTAGAGACCCATTCCTGCATGGGGATGTGATAGTCGTCCGGATGCGTCCCGGTCGGCGGTATCGCGATCGCCGTGAGGGTTGCAGCGCCGCGGTAGCTAGCCATCGAGAGGGCTCTCGCATCGAGCATGAGCGTGAGCGCCCAACGAACTCTGCGGTCTTGGAACTTTTCGTTTTGATGGTTAAAGATCACCATCGGTAGGGTGGGGTCGGGGTGTGCGTAAGGGAAGCCCGAAAACCAGCCACGCGCCGTCGGGTCTTGTTGGACGATCGCGAACATACCTTCCGGCGTCAGGTCGTGCACCACATCGAGGTTGCCGTTACGCATCTCAATGAGGCGGCGGTCGGTCGGCCCACCGTTACGGTAGATGACGTATTGAGGGGCTGGCTCGCCGAACTCAGCCATAGCCGTGCGGTCCCAGTCCTCGCGCTTTTCCCAGATGTACCAGTCCCCGTTGGGATCAAAGCTGTGTAGGGTGTAAGGGCCAAGCCCTACGGGTGGGTTGAAGTCATACTCAAGGACGTTATCGACCTCTTCAAAGATGTGTTTGGGCATGATCCAAGCGCCATTCCACCGCACCGAGAAGATCGAGTGGAAGCGCGAGTTCGGAGCGTTCAGGGTAAAGCGTACCGTGTAGTCGTCAAGAGCTTCGACGCGTTCAACCTGCTGCGAAAAAGCGCCGCTCCAACCCATCCCAGGCGTGTTCATCTGCGTCTCGACTGTATACACGACGTCGTCGGCGGTGAACTCAACCCCATCGCTCCAGTAGACGCCCTCGCGCAGACGAACAGTCATCTCGGTATAATCGTCGTTGTATTCAGCGGGACCCGTCGCCAGTGAGTTGTAGTTAGGACCATCGATGCCTTGGTTGGGATCGATATACCAAAACGTGTCCATCATGAGCTGCTGTAGGCCGGTCGACAACCCCCCACCTGCACCCGAAACCCACAGATTGAACCAACCCGGGTTGCGAATTGTACCTTCCGGATTCTGCAAGATCAGCGTTTGCTCTCTCGGAAGCTCCTGAAGGGGGGGCGCTTCTGGCTCTTCGTCTTGAGCAAGCGCGATTTGGCACGCTACGACCAAAGAGATAGCTAGTAAACAGGCTTTCAGCTTTGCCACGTCTTCTCCTCTCCAAAGGGGGCTGTCGTCAGCAGCCTTGACACTCTTCTGTAAGGCTTGCGAATGCTGCGTTGCCCCTACTGGTATCCGCGTGAAAGTTGCTGCTTGCTCAGATGATATAAGCCATAACGCTGCGCCTCCCGCTGGGGGTTCAAAGCAAAGCGCTTATGCCCAAATACCCTATGCGGCTAGCCGCTAACAGCTAGAGCACTGACCTTAATATCTCTCCTCCTTTCGAGCTCCGAAAGCCGAAGTAGGGGTTCGAGAACCTTTTGTGAACGCTCACATCATAGGATACATAGCCTTGTTTGTCAAGCGAGGCCGAAAAAGCTCTGGTAAGCGCGCATCTGACGGCGCCTACGCCACCCCAGTGCTAGACTCGAGCCATGAACCTCCTCGCCAAAGCCGCTTCCGGGGCGCGCCTCAGCGCGGACGAGGCGACGGCGCTCTACCACCTGCCGCTCTTTGAGCTCGCCGCCGCCGCGCACGCGGTGCGCTCACAGCGCACCGACCCCGAGGTGGTGAGCTACCTCATCGACCGCAACATCAACTACTCGAACGTCTGCACGGTGGGCTGCGCCTTCTGCGGCTTTTACCGCACGCGGCGCCAAGCGGACGCCTACGTGCTCTCGTACGAGGAGGTGAGCGCCAAGGTGCTCGAGCTCGAGGCCGTCGGCGGGACCCGCATCCTCATGCAGGGGGGGGTGCACCCGACCTTGCCCTTTTCGTGGTACACGGGGCTTTTAGAGCACCTCAAACAACGTCACCCGAGGATCCGGCTCGAGGCCTTTTCCCCCGAGGAGATTAGGGGGATGGCCAAACTCACGGGGATGCCGAGCCTGGAGGTCCTCAAAGCGCTCCAGGCAGCCGGCCTTGACGGGCTGCCGGGCGGGGGCGGCGAGATGCTCGTCGACGAGGTGCGCCACGCGCGCCACATCTCGCCCGCGCGCATCTCCGCGGGTGACTGGATCCGCATCATGGACGAAGCGCAGTCGCTCGGGCTCTACACCACCGCGACGATGGTCATCGGTTTCGGCGAGACGCACGCCCAGCGCGTAGCGAGCATGCAGCGCGTCCGCGACCAGCAGGACAAGGCGCTCGCAAGCTACGGCAACGGCTTTTCGGCCTTTATCTCCTGGACGCTGCAGACCGAAGGGGTGCGCGTTCACGGCAAGGTGCCGGGGGCGGGCGCGCACGAATACCTGCAGAACCTGGCCGTCTCGCGGCTGTTTTTGGACAACATCCCCAACTTCCAGGCCTCCTGGCCGACGATGGGCCACAAGGTCGCGCAGACGGCGCTCTTTTTCGGCGCCAACGACTACGGCTCGACCATGTTGGAGGAGAACGTGGTCTCGCAGGCGGGCGCCAAGCACAGGCGGGTGAACGAGCGCGAGATCATCCGGCAGATCACCGAGGCGGGCTTTCGGCCGGTGCAGCGCGACTCGCTCTACAACGTCGTCCGCGTCCCCGACGCGGCGGCCATCTTGGCGCAAAAGCCCGAGGTGGACTTCGGGGCGCTCGAGGCGGCCTTCTAAAACCTATAATGCGGCATGGGTGAGGCCGCACTGAAACTCAAACCGCTCTCGAGCGAGGACTATCTCGAGCTCGAGGCTGCGAGCGCCGTCAAGCACGAGTTTGTAGACGGCCAGGTGTATGCGCTTGCAGGGGCGACGGACCGGCACAACCGCATCGTCACCAACCTCACCGGGCACCTGTGGCTGGCGACCCGCCGGGGTCCTTGCCGGGTGTACTCGAGCGACATGAAATTGCGCATCGCTACGGGGCCGAGCGAACGCTTCTACTACCCCGATGTGATGGTCACGTGCAGCGAGAGCGACACCCACGACCTCTACAAGGTCGCCCCCTGTTTGCTCGCCGAGGTGACCTCGCCGAGCACCGCCGCGACCGACCACCGCGAGAAGTTGATGGCCTATCAGCGCCTCCCCGAGCTACGCGACTACCTCATCGTGAGCGCCGAGGAGCGCCTCGTCGAGCGCTACCGCCGCGACCCCGAGGAAGGTTGGTGGTACCACGAGTACCGCGAACAGGCGACGCTAACGCTCCCCTACCTCAACCTCACCCTGACGCTAGACGACGTCTACGAGGGCGTCCTCTAGGTTCCGCCCGTGAAGCGCAACCGTCTCGGCCAGGGCGACCTGTGGGTGAGTGAACTCGGCTTCGGCTGCATGTCGCTCTCGCTCGACCACGCCCGGGAGGCGCTACAAACGCGCGGCTCGAGGTCGCGCACCACCGCGCAGCTCGCGCTACGCTACCTTTTGGCACACCCCGCCGTGGCGCAGCTCGAGGAGAACGCCCAAGCCGCCCGCGTCACGCGCTCTGAAGCGGAGCGGCGGAGCTTGCAGGGCGCGGCTCGAGCCCTCACCGATACGCAGCACCGCTTAGCGCGCTGCACGACACGGACACGACCCTAACCCGACACTAAGGAGTCCCGATGGACCACCGCGACCCCTACGTAAGCGACGCGCCCAGAGGCGCGCGAGGTGGCTTTGACGTCATCTCAGTCGGCAACTGGCTGCTCACGTTGGTGCTCCTCGCCATCCCGCTCGTCAACCTCGTGGCGCTGCTCTACTGGGCGTTCGCCGGCGCCGTCCATCCGAGCAAACGCACCTTCGCCCAAGCGGGGCTGATCCTCACCGTGATCAGCGCGTCGTTCTACCTCCTGTTGCTCTTTACCGGCACCGCCGTGCCGCTCACGCCCTAGAGCACCTGGCGGGTAGCGGTGCGCATCCTGAGCGCAGAGGTCGTCTATACAGGTCTCGGCACGCCGATACGAGGGGGCGCCGTCGTGCTCCAAGGGGAGCGCGTCGCGGCGATTTTGTCCCGCGAGGACGCGCGCCGCTTCTACCCCGAGGCCCCCGTGACGGACGTCGGCTTCGCGATCTCGCCGCCGCCGGTCAACGCCCACACCCACCTCGACCTCTCGAGCCTGCCCCCCTTCCGCGGCCCCTACGAGGACTTTGTCCGGCACGTCATCCGGCACAAACGCGCGCGCGGCGTCGCCGCGGCAGACGCCGGGCTCGCCGAGCTGCAGCGCGCCGCCCCGCTCGCGTTTGGCGATATCGTCGCCGATGAGGCGGCGATGCGCAAGCTGCTCCAAACCCCCGGTCTACGCGGCGTCGCCTACTGGGAGGTCTTCGCGCCCGACCCGGCAGAGGCTGAGGCGGCGTTCTCGGAGACGGTCGCGCGGCTACGCGCGTTTAGGCGCCTCGAGCGCCCTGACGGCCTCAAACTCGGCCTCTCGCCGCACACCCCGCACACCGTCAGCGCCCCCTTGCTGCAACGGCTCACCCGGCTGGCCATCGCCGAGCGCTTGCCCCTGCAAATCCACGTCGCCGAGAGCCCCGCCGAGGCGGCGCTGCACCGTGACGGCAGCGGCCCGCTCTTCGAGCTGATGCGGCCCTTTTTGGGGGACTGGCGGCCGAGCGGCCTCAGCCCGGTGCAGTACCTCGCCCGCTTGGGGGTGTTAGAGGCCCGCCCGACGCTCGTGCACATGGTGCACGTGGGCGAGGAGGACGTTAGAACCGTCGCCAAAGCGGGCTGCACCGTGGTGCACTGCCCGCGCTCGAACGAGGCCCTTCGGTGCGGCCGCCTCCCCTGGGAGCTGCTCGCCAAGCACAGCGTCGAGGTCGCCTTCGGCACCGACTCCAAGGGGTCGGCACCCGACCTCGACGTGACCCGCGAGGTCGCGGCGGCGCGCGCGCTGCACGGTGCGAAAGCGAGCCCGATCGCTTTGGTGCGCGCGGCCGTCAAAGGGGGCTCGAGGGCGCTCGGGCTCACCCCGCCGCGCTTCGGCCGTGGCAGCCCGGCGCGCGCCCTCTACGTGTGGCAAACGCCGTCAGCAGAGCCGCGCGTGTAGACCACAAGACATTGCTCCAGGGCCGGCTCCACTAGATTGAGGGACGGCTACTTCAGGGAGGCGTTATGGCTGAAACCGTTGAATTTACCGACAGCAACTTTCGCGACGAAACCCAAACGGGCCTCGTGCTCGTCGACTTTTGGGCGCCCTGGTGCGGCCCCTGCCGCATGGTCGGCCCCGTGATCGAGGAGCTCGCGAGCGACTACGCGGGCAAGGTCAAGGTCGGCAAACTCAACGTCGACGACAACCAGCAGACCGCCATGCAGTTTCGCGTGATGAGCATCCCCACGGTGATCCTCTTTAAAGACGGCGAACCCGTCGAGACGATGATCGGCGCGCAACCCAAGAGCGCCTATCAGGCGCGGCTCGAAAAGCACGTCACGAGCCTCGTCAGCTAACGCGCCTCGGCGCGCACACGAAGAGCTAGGCTTTGGCGCCTAGCTCTTTGCGTTTTTTGAGCGGGCGTCTTTGGGCAGGCATCGTCTTGGGGTAGGCGTCGTCCGGTCAGCGCCGCGCCCGGTGAGCGCTACGCATCGGGTTCTGCAGCCGAGAACCTGCACCTGCCACCACGGCTAGCCACGACACCTGCAGCGCTGCGCATCGGGACGCGTAGGATGCGTCAGGCACGGTTTCCGCGACGCGAGACCGCGGCGAGGGGAGAGCAGCAGGGTGCGGCGGGCTTGGCTAGGGGCGCTAGCGAATGCGGTTATCCGTTAGGGGCGCTAGCGAATGCGGTTATCCTCGACCTGGCGCGCCACGACGCCCTCGGGGGTGACGAACCACGCCACCGTCGGCAGCGCGTCGGCGGTGATGCGCAGCGTGTAGGAGGTCTCCGAGAGGTCTTCGAGCATCCAGCGCACGCCGCTCGGCAGCGTCAGCTCGGCGAGCAGGATGTTGGCGCTGTAGGCGCCCGTCTCGAGGTAGGCGAGCTCCATGAGGTGAAACGCCTCGCGCGCGGCGCGGTCCGTCTCGAGCGCCACGGGGTCGGTGAGGACGATCGTCTCCCCCGGCGCCTCCCGCTCGGGGGGGGCGGTAGGGGTCTCGGGGGCGGGCCGCGGCGCTGGGGTTTGGGTAGGGGCGGGTGCGCCCGCGCGCGGCGCGCAGGCCGCTAGAGCGAGCGCCGCGCAGAGGGCGGCGAGCCCCAGGCGGATGGGGCGAAGAGCAGCGGGGGTCATAGATTTATGATAGCGGCTCCCCGGCGCGGACGGGTGAGGGGTCCGGCGCGCTCCCCCGCACCCTTCGGTATCAGCGTCACTCCAAAATGGGCGCCATCGCCACGCGCAGGATGTAGCGCTGCGCCCCGCGCTTTTGCTGGTAGCGCTTGAGGAGAAAGAACAGCTCGCGCTGCAGCGCCTTGGCGTCCTCGAAGTCGAGGTAGACCGAGTCGCGCCACGACGAGAGGGCCGCAGGGCGCTCCGGCCCCAAGAGGGTATAGTTCTCGTCCGGCGTCACCGCCGCTTGCACCTGCAACCGGCCGCGCGCGTCGCGGTAGATACGCGTCCCCCAGTTGCCGCCGTTACGCGGGGCGTCCTCGAGCCGCGCGCGCACCACGTTTGCGCGCAACAGCTCCTCCCAGTAGGCGTCGCGCTCGCGCATGGCGGCCTCGAGCGATTCGGCGCTGGTGGCTTCGTAGGGGACGAAAAAGGCGTCGGCGACCGTGCGGTAGAGCCTCACCGGCCGCCCCTTGCGCGGCACCTCGCGCGCGACCTCCAAAAGCCCTAACGCCAAAAAGCGCCGCACGCGTGCGAGCATGGTGTTGGGCTTTGTGTGGGTCTCTTTGGCCGCTTGCGACACGCTGCACTCGCGCGCCAAAAAGGGCTCGAGCTGCCGCAGCGTGCGCGGGTCGGTGAGCGCCGCCGCCGCCTCGCGCCCCGAGACCCACCGCACGCGCGCCCGCTCCGGGGGGGTTCTAGGTGATTTTCCGGCTTCCATATCACCTAGTGTATCCGCACAATGGGGATAAAGCGGTCCGATGGTGCTGTACCGACCTCTTAGCGGCACCTAGAGGGGCTAAGATGAGCCCAAAGCCCACCGCGCTCGGTTCACGTCGGCAGCCCCACCCGCTCTTTCGCGTAAAGGAGAGGACGATGGCACTCACCCCCAAAAACACGTTCGGCGCCAAGGCCACCCTCGAGCTCGGCTCGAGCCGCTTGGCCTACTACCGCTTGGACAAGCTCCAGGAGCTGGGGCTCGGCGACGTCGCCAAGCTGCCGTTTTCCATCAAGGTGCTTTTGGAGTCGCTGCTGCGCAACGAAAACGGTTACGACGTCACCGAAGAGGACGTCAAACGGCTCGCCGCTTACGACGCCAAGCGGCCCGCCGAGGTCGAGATCCCCTTTAAACCCGCGCGCGTCATCCTGCAAGACTTTACGGGGGTGCCGGCGGTGGTGGACCTGGCCGCGCTGCGCAGCGCAATGCAGCGCATGGGCGGCGACCCGCAGGCGATCAACCCCCAGATCCCCGTCGATTTGGTCATCGACCACTCCGTGCAGGTCGACGAGTACGACTCCCCCTTTGCGCTCGCCAACAACGCCGCCATCGAGTTTGAACGCAACCGCGAGCGCTACGAGTTTCTGCGTTGGGGGCAGCAGGCGTTTCGCAACTTCAGCGTGGTGCCGCCCGCTTCGGGCATCGTGCACCAGGTCAACCTCGAGTACCTCGCCAAAGGCGTGCAGGTCGGCAAGCAGGGGGACGACGAGGTCATCTACCCCGACTCCTTGGTCGGTACCGACTCGCACACCACCATGATCAACGGCCTCGGCGTGGTCGGCTGGGGGGTCGGCGGGATCGAGGCCGAAGCGGTCATGCTCGGGCAGCCCATCTACATGCTCACCCCCGAGGTGATCGGTTTTAAGCTGACCGGCAAGCTCCCCGAAGGCTCGACCGCGACCGACCTCGCGCTGGTCGTGACGCAGATGCTGCGCCGGCACGGGGTGGTGGGCAAGTTCGTCGAGTTCTACGGCTCCGGCCTCTCCTCGATGAGCCTCCCCGACCGCGCCACGATCGCCAACATGGCCCCCGAGTACGGCGCTACCATGGGCTTCTTTCCGGTTGACGACGAGACCTTGCGCTACTTGCGCCAGACCGGCCGGCTAGACGACGAGGTCGAGGCGGTCGAACGCTACTGCAAAGCCCAGGGGCTCTTCCGCACCGACGACACCCCCGACCCCGTGTTCCAGGAGACCCTGGAGCTCGACCTCGGCACGGTGCAGCCCTCGCTCGCGGGCCCCAAACGCCCGCAGGACCGGGTGCTCTTAAGCGACATGAAGCGCGCGTGGCGCGAGGGGCTGCAGGCGCCGCCCGAAAAGCGCGGGTTTGGCCTCCGTGACGCGCAGCTCACCAAGACGGCGACGCTGCGCATGAAGGGCCAGGAGCTCAGGCTCAAGCACGGCGACGTGGTGATCGCCGCCATCACGAGCTGCACGAACACCTCCAACCCTTCGGTGATGCTGGCCGCCGGCTTGCTGGCGAAAAAGGCGGTCGAGGCGGGGCTCGAGGTCAAACCCTACGTCAAGACCTCGCTCGCGCCCGGCTCCAAGGTCGTCACCGAGTACCTCGACGACACCGGGTTGACCCCCTACTTGGAGCAGCTCGGCTTCTACACCGTCGGCTACGGCTGCACCACCTGCATCGGCAACTCGGGGCCGCTCCCTGAGCCCGTGGTCGAAGCCATTCACGAGGGCGACCTGGTCGCCGCTTCGGTGCTCTCGGGCAACCGCAACTTCGAGGGGCGCATCAACCCGCACGTGCGCGCCAACTACCTCGCCTCGCCGCCTCTGGTGGTCGCCTACGCGATCGCCGGCACGGTCGACATCGACCTCACCACCGAACCGCTCGGCAAGGGCAAAGACGGCCGCGACGTGTACCTGCGCGACATCTGGCCGAGCTTTAAAGACATCACCGAGGGTATGAACCGCGCGATCACCCCCGAGGTCTTTAAACGCATGTACGAGGGGATCGAGCGCTCCAACGAGATGTGGAACCAGATCCCCGTCAAGGGGGGCGACCTCTTCGAGTGGGACCGCGAGAGCACCTACATCCAAGAGCCGCCCTTTTTCGAGGAGATGACGATGGAGCTCACGCCGATCGCGCCTATCGAGGGCGCGCGGGTGCTGGTCAAAGTCGGTGACTCGGTCACCACCGACCACATCTCACCGGCGGGCGCCATCGGCCGCGACACCCCGGCGGGCAAGTACCTCATCGAACGTGGGGTCGACCCCAAGGACTTCAACTCGTACGGCTCACGGCGCGGCAACGACCGCGTGATGACGCGCGGGACGTTCGCCAACATCCGCCTTAAAAACCAGATGGCCCCCGGCACCGAGGGGGGTTACACCACCTACTTGCCCACCGGCGAGGTGATGAGCATCTACGACGCCTCGCTGCGCTACGGCGAGACGAAAACCCCCACCATCGTGCTGGCGGGGAGCGACTACGGGATGGGCTCCTCGCGCGACTGGGCGGCCAAGGGGACCTTTCTCCTGGGCGTCAAAGCGGTGATCGCCGAGTCGTTCGAGCGCATCCACCGCTCCAACTTGGTCGGGATGGGCGTGCTGCCGCTGCAGTACGTGGAGGGTCAGAGCGCCGAGACGCTCGGGCTCAGCGGCCACGAAGTCTTTACGATCCACGTCACCGACGCGGTCAAACCCAAAGAGCGGCTCACGGTGACGGCGCGGCGCGACGACGGCAGCGAGGTTCGCTTCGAGGTCGTGTGCCGCCTAGACACCCCCGTTGAGGTCGACTACTACCGCAACGGCGGCATCTTGCAGACGGTGCTGCGGGGAATATTGCAGCGCCAGAAGGCGGGGGCTCAGGCCTAAACAGCTAGCGCAGCGTCGAGCCAGCGTTGCAGGGCGCCCACGGGCGCCCTTTTTTAGCACTCCCCGAGGGGGCATCTACAGGGTTTCTCTCAAGCTGGCGCTATACAAAACTTCACATCTACGCGGGATGTGAAAAATGATACACTTCCCCACCATACCAGAGCGGGGGTGAGGCGCCTTTCGTACCGCTTCACCCGTAGGGGGGAACCATGCACGTCAGCAACGCCAACCGGGTCCGGGTCGGTCGCCGCCTCGCCGCGGCTTGTCTCAGCTTGGGGATGATCGCGAGCCTCGCGGCGTGCGCCGGTGCGGGGCCGCAAACCGCGCCGCCCTTGGAGGTCACCGCCACGCGCACCCTGAGCGTCGTGGTCAGCTCGAGCGGCGACGACGCCGAGAACCGCGCGGACGGCACCATCACCTTCATCAGCCCCGACCTCGAGCTCGGCCTCAAACGGGGGCAACCGCAGACCGTCGGGTTGCGCTTTACCGGGGTGCAGCTGCCGCGAGGGGCGAAGATTCGCCGCGCCTACGTGCAGTTCACCGCCGACGAGGCGCATAGCGCCCCCGCGCGCGTGACCATCCGGGCGGAGGCGACGGGCAGCGCCAAACCCTTTCGGGCGGCCCACCACAACCTCGCCTACCGCGCCAAGACCCGCGCTCGAGTCGTCTGGACCCCGCTGCCGTGGACGCGCGCGGGCGAGGCGGGCGCGGCGCAGCGCACCCCCGACCTCGCCGCCGTGCTGCAAGAGGTTGTCGACCGCCCCGACTGGCGGAGCGGGGGGAGCGTCGCGCTGCTCTTTCAGGGGCACAGCGGCCTGCGCGTCGCGCGGGCCTTCGACCGCCACCCGAACGCCGCCCCGCGCCTCGTCATCGAGCTTGGGGGTGGCAGCCAGAGCGTCGCGGCGCGCGGGGTGCCGGTGATTTTCGACACCGACCTCGGCATCGACGTCGACGACGCGGGCGCCCTGGCGGTGCTGCACGCGCTCGCCGACCGCGGTGAAGCGCGCCTCCTGGCGACCATCGCCAACGTCAACGACCCCTACGCGGCCGCTGCACTGGGCGCCATCAACACCTTTTACGGGCGCCCAGACGTCCCCGTCGGCCGCAACCCCAGGCCGCAGTACGCGGTCGCCACCCCCTACTGGCGCACCTTTGCCCCGCGGTTTGTCAAGGATCTCGCCGAGCGCTTTCCGCACAACACCGCGCCCAACCCCGAGGCGGCGGTCGCGGTCTACCGGCGGGTGTTGGCCGCGCAACCCGACAGCAGCGTGACGCTCATCGCGGTGGGGTTTTTGCAAAACCTCGCCGACCTGCTCGCCTCGAGCCCCGACCGCTACAGCGGCCTGAGCGGCGAGGCGCTCGTGCGGCGCAAGGTCAGACAGCTCGTGGTGATGGCCGGCACGCACCCCGGTAGCAGCCGCGACCTCTACTTACGGGGGGGGGCGGGAGATGACGCCGGAGCCGGCCATGAGGGTGCTGGAAACGTGGCCCACCCCGGTCGTCTTCACCCCGGGGAGCGTCTGCGGGGGCTTCGTCACCGGACACACGCTCGCTCGCAGCACCCCGCCGGAAAACCCCGTGCGCGCCGCCTACACCCTGTTTTTCGGCCGGGAGGGCGTCGGCCGCAACTCGTGGGACCTGTGCACGGTCCTCTACGCCGTGCGCGGCACGGTGCACCCGGAGGGCGGCACCTACTTCGGGCTCGCCGACCACGAAGCGCTGCACCTGAGCCCCGACGGCGTCAGCGCCTGGCGCGCCCCCGGCAACGGCCGCCACCGGCGGCTCTACCGCGTGATCGCGCAGACCGAGCTGCAGCGCCAGCTCGAGGCGCTGCTCACCGCGCCGCCCAGAGGCCGCTAAGTACCTCCCGGCTGCCCTTTCGAGCTTCAGCGTTCTTCGCTCTCTCCATTACCGCCGAGACGTACTTTCTTCCTGACGCGCCCTCGTGCGGCGCAAGCCGCTCGAGTTGGGCTAAAGCGCCACCAAAAGATACCTAGCTTCGGCTGCGCGCCGCCGCCAGAGCGTCCCACTGCTCCGGCGTGAGCTCATCTAGGATGTTGAACTCGCCGCCATTCCACGCGCTCTCGCCGCCGTCGATGGCGATGAGGTCGCCCGTGATAAAGGCCGCGGCGTCCGAGAGCAGATAGGCGGCTAGGTTGGCGAGCTCGAGGTGCTCACCGACGCGCCGCAGCGGGACGCGCTTTTCAAAGAGCGCCTGGATCTGGGGGGTGGGCATGAGGCGGCTCCAGGCCCCTTCGGTGGGAAAGGGGCCCGGCGCAATGGCGTTGAGCCGGATGCCGTACTTGCCCCACTCGGCGGCGAGCGACTTGGTCATCGCGACCACCCCCGCCTTGGCCGCCGCCGACGGCACCACGTACCCCGAGCCGGAGGTCGCGTAGGTGGTGGCGATGTTGAGCACCACCCCGCCGCGCCCGGCGCCGATCCAGCGTTTGCCGAGCTCGAGCGTGTAGTAAAAGGTCCCGTGCAGCACGATACCGAGCACGGCGTCCACGGCGCGGTGCGAAAGGCGCTCGGTCGGGGAGATAAAGTTGCCGGCGGCGTTATTCACGAGCGCGTCGACGCGACCGAAGCGCTCGTAAGCGGCGTCGAGCGTCGCGGCGACCCGCTCGGGGTCGCGCACGTCGCCGCTCACGGGGAGGACAGCGCCGCCGGTCGCCGCCGCCATCGCCTCGGCCGCCTCGCGCAGCACCCCTTCGCGCCGCCCCGTGATGACCAGCGACGCCCCCAGCGCCAAAAAGCGCTCCCCCATGGCGCGGCCCAAACCCGTACCGCCCCCCGTGATCAGCACGACCTTGTCCCGCAAGAGGTCGCGGCTAAACACCTCGCGCGGCTCGCTGCTCGCTTCGTTACCTGTCATCGTGCCTCCTTATAGCGGTTCGCCCACACACCGCTCGCCAAGCCATGCGCGCCAAACCCGTCTAGGGTGGCTCGTGGCGCTGCCAAGGCTACACTACTTGCATCGTACCGCGCCGCTCCGGTAGGCTGCCGCAGACGCGCCGCACAGCGCTCCAGCCGCCAAGACGCGGCCGCGCGTGCCGATCTAGGCACACCGACCTTGGTGAGATGTCACCCCTTCGGGGTTGTGTAGGCTATGCTACTGTCACACGGGGGTACACCATGCCTTGGCCTTCTTTAACCGAAGTTCGTCACGCGCACCTGCGCGCGCGGTTTGCCGAACGCTCGGCGGAGTGGCACCTGGTCATCAAAGAGTATCTGTTCTGCCTCGAGGCGGCCGAATGCGCCCAGGACGTGCGAGCGATCCGCTTTTTCGCCCTGCGGCTCGCCCACGCCTATCGCACGATCGGGATGCCGCACAAAGCGGAGCGCTACCGCGAGCTCGGTGCGGTGCCCACAGAGCTGCGCTAGCCGCGCCGGAAACCCCCACGGCCGCAGCGCGCAGCACCGTCGACAACCCGCGTCCACACCCAGACGACAGCTGGGCTACCGCCAAACGGCACGCGGCGCCCCGTGGATGCGCTACCATACGGATTGTGAGGGGTGTGTGGGCCGACTGGGGAAGACCAACATGAATTACGCCGCGCTGCTCGCACTGCTCGCGGCGCTCGCGTTCGTGTCGCCGTTTTTGGTCAACCTGGCGACGCAGGTCGGGGTGCCGCGCGGCTTCGGCATCGTCACGACGCTCACCGTCGGGGTGTTTATCGTCGCGTGGGCTGTCGTGCGTCAGCGCGTCGAACGGCACCAACGCCTCGAGGCGCGCATCGCGCTCCTCCAGGCGCGCCGCCGCACCGCTCCGCACGACCCGCGCGGGTACTTTTCGGAGGGCGAACACCTCGGCGACCTCTTGACCGAAGCGGGCCGCCCACGAGAGGCGCTCCGCGTCTTTGAGGCCTACGCGCGACTTTTGCAGACGCTCCCCGAACGGGAGGGGGAGCGCGCGGTGACAGAAGCGGTGATCGCCAAGCTCCGGCGCGAGCTCGCCGAGCGGGAGGAGGAGCACGGTGCGAGCGTTTAAGGGGCGCGTCGAGCGCGGCGTGGTGGTTCTGCCCGAAGGCGCCGACCTACCCGAGGGGACGATCGTCACCGTTACGGTGGGCGAGGTGGAGATGATCCGCGCCCGCATGCGCGCCGCGCTCATCCGCAACGCCAAACGCCGCAGCCGCGGCCGCGTGACCAACCCCGACGTCGTCGGGGTCTAGGGCGTTTGGGGACGTGGCCAAGCTGACGCTGGTCCCGACGCCCATCGGCAACCTCGAGGACGTCACCCTGCGCGCCCTCCGGGTGCTCCGCGAAGCCGACGCCGTCGCCGCCGAGGACACCCGGCATAGCGGCAAGCTGCTCGCGCACTTCGGTATTTCCAAACCCTTGGAGCGCCTCGACGCGCACACCATCCCCGCGCGCGCCCCCGCCCTCTTGGGGCGCTACGCGCACCTCGCGTTCGTCACCGACGCCGGCACCCCCGGCTTGTCCGACCCCGGCGCCGAGCTCGTGCGGCTCGCGCTCGCCGCGGGCCACGAGGTCGAGGTGCTGCCGGGGCCGACCGCGCTCATCCCCGCGCTCGTGCTCTCCGGTCTGCCGCTCGGCAGCTTCGCCTTCGAGGGCTTTTTGCCGCGCAAGGGCGCCGCTCGCCGTGAACGCCTCGCCGCTATCGCCGCGAGCGACCGGACGGTCGCCCTCTACGAGTCGCCCAAACGCCTCCTCGCCACGCTCAACGATCTCGCGGCGGTCTGCGGCGAGGCGCGCGCGGTCAGCGTCTCGCGCGAACTCACCAAACGCTTCGAGGCGACCTACCGCGGCACCCTGGGGGCGGTCGCGGCGCAGCTGGCGGCGCTCGGCGAGGTTCGGGGGGAGTGCGTGGTGGTCGTGGGGCCGCGCGAACGGGGTGCCGAGAGCCCTCACGTCGACTTTGCCGCGGCTGCCGCGCGGCTCGCCGCTTCGGGGCTGTCGGGCCGCGCGCTGCGCGCGGCGCTCGAGGCCGCCGGCGCGCCGCGCAACGTGGCCTACGCGCTGACGCTCGAGCGCGCTAACGAAAGCGGGTAAGCTTAGCGCGTGGGGGGACGCAGCGCCCTTTCCGGCGCGCTCGCTAGAAGCAGGATGTGCGCACCAGATACACGGACATATGGGATACACAGACATACGAGTGACGAGCAGCGGGGGTGCGAGCAGTACGGTGCTGCGTGGCCGCTCGGCCCCGAGGCGCTCTTGATGTTCGGCATGGCGGGCGATGGCTCCCGACGCCTCCAGACGGGGGCGGCCGAAAACGCCGAGGCCCTCTACCGCCGCCCGACGTGGCGTAGCCTAGCAAGCGCCGCGTCGGCGATGCCAACCAGAGGGTGAGAGGGATTATCTCAGGAGGCAGGGCCTGGTCGCATCGGCGAGGGCAAGGGTGCACCGCGGCCCCGCAGCGTCGTCGGGTCACTTCGCTACAGTCGCGGCGCGCGCGCCGTGGCATAGTCCTCTCGGGGCGCGCCGCAGAAGCCGGCGCGGGGGGCGCCAAAGCGGCACCCACAGGCAACTTGGAGCACCCGTTGGCCTCCGCGCAGACGCGCGGGGTCCGCCCGCACCCTTTTGCGGCCCGCTCACGCCTCTAGGAGGACAAAGCCGATGGGACACCCCAAAGCGGTGCTGCTCGATGTCGACGGCACCCTCGTCGACAGCAACGACGCCCACGCGCGCGCCTACGTCGACGCGCTTAAAGCCTACGGGTACGACGTACCCTTCGAGAAGGTTCGGCCGCTTATCGGGATGGGCGGCGACAAGCTCTTGCCGCAGGTGATCGACGTTGAGAGCGACGCGCCGCTACGCGAGGAGATCGACGCGCGCCGCGGCGAGATCTTTAAAAGCCGTTACCTGCCCGACATCAAACCCTTTCCCGGCGTCCGCGAACTGCTCGAGCGCCTGCGGCGAGACGGCCTGACCCTCGTCGCGGCCAGCTCGGCCAAGGAGGACGAGGCCGACGCCCTGCTAGAGCGCGCCGGCGTCGCCGACCTCATCGACGCGCGCACCTCTTCGGACGACGCCGAAAACTCCAAACCCGACCCGGACATCCTGCAAGCGGCCCTCGAGCGCGCGGGCGTCAGCGCCCAGGAGGCGCTGCTTCTAGGCGACACGCCCTACGACCTCCAGGCGGCCGCACCGCTCGGGCTCGGGGTCGTCGCGCTGCGCTGCGGCGGCTGGCGCGACGAGGACCTCTTGGGGGCGCTCGCCGTCTACGACGACCCGCAGGCGCTGCTGGCGGGGTACGACGCGTCGCCGCTGGCACCGGAGCCCGCTTCGGCGCCGGGGGACGTGTAGGGCTACAAATACAACAAATACAAAGTGACCGCGCAGAACCGGCGCAGCGCTGTTTCGCGCGCGCAGCGCGGCCATAGGCGGGGCCGGTACAATGGAGCGTCTGCCCCTTCGGAGGCGCCCCCTATGTCCCAAACGCTCACCCTCACCTCCACACGCCTGCTCGGGCTCCCCGCCGTGGCTCGCCTTATGCTCTTCGCTCGCCACGAGGGGCCCGCCGTCTTGCTCACCACCACGGAGCGCGCCCCCCTCTTTGAGGGGGCGGGCGTCTTCGGCGCACCCGTTAGCCGCGACCCCGACCTCAGCAGCTGGCACGAGCGGCGCGACAAGGTGGTGCTCACCCTCCCGGCGGCGCTCCGCCCCTTCCCCGCCGACCCCGCGCGCTACACCCTCGCGCTGACGCTCGGCCGCGACTACCCCCGCGAAACGCTCCTAGAGCGGCTCGTCGCGTTCGGTTTTGAGCGCGACGCTATGCCCGGCTTCGTCGTGCGCGGCGACACCCTGACGCTCTACTTAGACGCCGAGGACGAGGCGAAGACCCTGCGCCTCGAGTTTTTCGGCGACGAGCTCGAGCGCCTGACGCTCGGTGAAGAAGGGCTCGGCAGCTACACGCTCGCCCCGCTGCCGCACGCCGAACTCGGCGAGGAGGCGTGGACGAGCCGGCTTCTAGAGCAGCTGCCGGGCGTCGTCTTCTTGGACTCGTCGGAGCTCTTCGCGGGCGAAGCGGAGGCGGCCGAGCTTAAGTGGCTCTGGGCGCACCTCGGGGCGCGCACCGTGGTCACCTTCGGGCGCGACCCCCTCGAGCTGCCCGAAGGTGAGCGCGCGCTCGAGCCGCTCGGCTACTACCGGGGCAAACTCAGGGCGTTTGCCAAAGACGCCCAGCTCTGGCTCGAGGGCGGCTACAGCGTCACCCTGCTGCTGCGCTTCGAGCGCACCGGCAGGTACCTGCTTGAAAAGGTGTTAGGGGACCTCGACGCCGGTTGGGAACCCTCCGTGCGCGCGCACCCCGGTCGCTTGGGCCTCACCGTAGGCGCCGAGACGCGCGGCGGCTTTCGCGACCCCGAGGCTAGAGAGATCGTCCTGACCGAGGACCTGTTGTACGGTTACCAGGGGGCGCGCGCGGGGGGCGGTAAAAAGCTCGCCGGTCGGCGGGTGCAGGACGCCGTGCAGCTCTCGGCGGGCGACTACCTGATCCACCCCGACCACGGCATCGGGCGGTTTATGGGGTTAGAGCCGCGGCAGGTCTTGGGCGTCACCCGCGACTACCTCATCTTGCAGTACGCCGGGGCCGGCAAGCTCTACCTCCCCGTCGAGCAGCTGCCGCTCTTGCGGCGCCACCCGGGCACCACCGACGACCCGCCGCGCCTCAGCACCCTGGGTACCAACGAGTGGGCGCGCGCCCGCGAAAGGGCCCGCGTCGGGGCGCAGGAGCTGGCGCTTAAACTCATCCGCACCTACGCCGAGAGGCAGCTGCAGCAGGGGCTGGCCATGCCCGCAAACCCCGAATGGGACCCGTTGATCGACGAGAACTGCCCCTTCGAGCTGACCCCCGACCAGAAGAGCGCCACCCAGGCGGTGCTGCACGACATGGCGCGGCCCGTCCCGATGGACCGCTTGATCTCGGGCGACGTCGGTTTCGGCAAGACAGAGGTCGCCATCCGCGCAGCCCACCGCGCGGTCGGTCACGGCAAACAGGTCGCCATGCTGGTGCCGACTACCGTGCTCGCCAAACAGCACTTCGAGACCTTCGCCGAACGCTTCGCCGGGCTGCCGGTCGTCGTCGAGCTGCTCTCGCGCTTCTCGACCGACAAAGAGGCGCGCGACATCCTCGCGGGTCTGAAAGCCGGCACCATCGACGTCGTGATCGGCACGCACCGCCTCTTGTCCGAAGAGGTCGCCTTCAAAGACTTGGGGCTACTCATCGTCGACGAGGAGCACCGCTTCGGCGTCGGGCAGAAGGAGCGGATGAAGGCGATGAAGGCCAACTTGGACGTGCTCTCGCTGTCCGCTACGCCGATCCCGCGCACGCTCTACATGAGCCTCGTGGGGCTGCGCGACGTCTCGCAGATCATGACCCCGCCGGCGGGGCGCAAACCGATCCAGACCGTGTTGCAGCCCTTTGACCCGATGGTCGCGCGCGAGGCCGTGATGTTCGAGTTAGAGCGTGGCGGCAAGGTCTTCTACATCCACGACCGCGTCGGCTCGATGGGCGCCAAGGCGCTCTGGCTGCAGAAGCTCGTCCCCGAAGCGCGCATCGGCGTGGCGCACGGCCAGATGTCGGGCGACGAGCTCGAGGAGGTGATGCTCAACTTTCAGGGGGGGGCGTACGACGTCCTCTTGGCGACCACCATCGTCGAGTCGGGCCTCGACGTCGCCGGCGCCAACACGCTGCTCATCGAGCGCGCCGACAAGCTCGGGTTGGCGCAGCTCTACCAGCTCCGCGGCCGCGTCGGCCGCCGCAGCACCGAGGCGTGGGCGTACCTGCTCTACCCGGGGCGGTTGACCGAGGGGGCGCAGCGCCGCCTGTTCGCCCTGGCTGAGCTCAACGACCTCGGCTCCGGGCACCTCTTGGCGGAGAAAGACATGGAGATCCGGGGCGTCGGCAACCTCCTGGGGCCCGAGCAGCACGGCCACATCAGCGCCGTGTCGTTAGAGGTCTACACCGAGAT
Organism: Truepera radiovictrix DSM 17093; assembly: GCF_000092425.1. Classification (NCBI taxonomy): domain Bacteria; kingdom Thermotogati; phylum Deinococcota; class Deinococci; order Trueperales; family Trueperaceae; genus Truepera; species Truepera radiovictrix. Next base: position 161,056 of record NC_014221.1, on the reverse strand, counting down.
GCTCGCCGAAGAGATCGCCAAACTCAAAGGCGAAACCCAAGAGGCGCCCCAAGCGGTCGCTATTGACCTCAACCTCGACGCCCGTTTGAGCCCCTCTTACATCGCCGACGACGACGCGCGCATCGCCTTTTACGGCCGCCTCGCCGAGACGACCAGCTTGGCCGAGGTCGCGCGGGTGCAGCGCGAGATGCGCGAGCGCTACGGGCCGCTCCCCGACGAGGTGCGCACCTTTACCGAGCTCGTCAAGCTGCGCCTCTTGGCCGCGCAAAAGGGCGTGGTGACCATCACCGAGCACATGACCGACATTCAGGTCTCGTTCGCGCACGAAAACCTCGACTACGACGCGCGCAAGCTTAAAACGCTGCCCTTTGGCGTCGAACCGACCCGCTATCCACCGGGGTTTAGCCTCAAAAAGCGCGGACTTCGGGGCAGCGAGGTCTTGGGGGCGCTCACCGACACGCTCTACCTCTACGCGTAGCCCCGCGAACAACAGAGAGGGCGAGACCCTGAGGTCCCGCCCTCTCGCGGCGCCCCCCGCGCCCCTTTAAACCCTTAAACCAGCGACAGCGAACCGCTCTCGACGCTCTGCTTGAAGTTTTGCAGGTCGTCGCGGATCTGCTGCGAGGGCTCCTCACCGAAGAGCTTGGCGACCGCCGCCCCGACCGGCCCGAGCGGCGGGTGGTAGGTCAACGACACCAGGATCTCCGTGCTCGAGTCGCCGCGCTTAATAAAACGCACCGTCCCCTCGTTGGGCACCTCGGAGCCTTCGAGCGAGCGCCACGAGATGGTCTCGTCCTTGCGCTCGTCGGTGATCGTCGCGTCCCACTCGGGGCTCATCCCCAGGGGGCCTTTGGCCTTCCAGTGCGAGCGGGTCCCCATCTCCGTCACCGACTCGAGGTGGCTCATGATGCGCGGCAGGTTTTCGAGCTTGCGCCAGTAGGCGTAGAGCTCCGACACCGGTTTGTTGACCACGATGCTCTCGCGCACCTGGACACCCTTGCCGCGGCTCTGCTTTTCGGAGCGGGTGTCATACGTGTAGGTGTGGTCCTCGTCGTCGCTGCTGAGCCCTTTATAGATGAGGTAGGCGCCCGCGGCGATAAAGAGCGTGCCGGTAACGACGTACGTCCAGTTGGTGTCGCCGTCGTCGTCGTCGTAGCGGTTGTACGAGCCGTACTGGCCATAGCTCTGCCCGTAGCTCTGGCCGTAGGTTTGGCCGTAGTCTTGCCCATAGGTGCGTTTGTAGTCTTCGTAGCTCACGTGTAACCCCCTTTGGTAGGTCGAGGTCTCCAGCGGGCTGCACACCCCCCGTCTCCGTGACGGCGTGCACAAACCCGGATGTTTGCATCTTAGGCGTCCCGGGGGGAGCGTTTTTCGGTGCATCTCACAGTTGCCCGTTAGCTTGCCCTGCGAAGCGTTGCGGGTCCCGTAGCGGTTCGTTTCGACCCACCCGAGCGCCGCCGCGCTGCATCTCCTTGACGAATGCCGCATACGGGTGTAGGATAGTTTTATGGGCGCTCGCAAGAGCGCTTTTTTGTTTCCCGGCGCGTTACGCCACGTACACCGTCTTGACGTTGACAAACTCGTGAATCCCGAAAGCCGCGAGCTCGCGCCCGTAACCGGAGCGCTTGATCCCCCCAAAGGGCAGCCGCGGGTCGGAGCGGACAAAGGCGTTGACGAAGCAGCTCCCGGCCTCGAGCCGCTCCTCGGCGATCCGCTCGCCGCGCGACCGGTCGCGGGTAAAGACCGCGGCGCCGAGGCCGTAGGGGCTCCTGTTGGCCAGCGCGATCGCCTCCTCCTCGTCCTCGGCGCGGACGATGGCGGCGACCGGCCCGAAGGTCTCCTCGTCGAAAGCGGGCATCCCGGGCCTCACACCCCCGAGCACCGTCGCCGGGTAGAAGTAGCCCGGCCCCTCGGGCAGCGTTCCCCCCAAGAGCAGCTCTGCCCCCGCCTCGACGCTCCTCGTGACCTGGCGGTGCAGCGCCTCGCGCAGGTCCTCGCGCGCCTGCGGGCCGAGCTCGGTCGCCTCGTCGCGCGGGTCGCCCATGCAGCAGGCGCGAAAGCGCGCCACCAAGCGCTCGGTAAAGCGTTCGACGAGGGGTGCGACGACGATAAAGCGCTTTGCCGCGATGCAGCTCTGACCGCTGTTTTGCAACCGGCCCACCGCGCACGCCTCGACCGCGAGCTCGAGCTCGGCGTCCTCTAAAATCACGTAGGGGTCGGAGCCGCCGAGCTCGAGCACCGTCTTTTTAAGGCGCGCCCCCGCGAGCGCGGCGACCGCCGCCCCCGCGCGGGTGCTACCTGTGAGCGTCGCGGCGACGACGTGCGGGTGGTCGAGCACCCCTTCGACCTGATCGACCTCGATCCGCAGGGCGCGAAAGAGCCCCTCGGGGAAGCCCGCGCGGCGCAGCAGCGCCTCGGTCGCGAGCGCGCAGCCGGTCACGTTGGGGGCGTGTTTGAGGAGCGCCCCGTTGCCCGCCATGAGGCTGGGCGCGGCGAAGCGAAAGGTCTGCCACAGCGGGAAGTTCCACGGCATCACCGCGAGCACCACCCCGAGCGGCCGGTAGCTGACGAAGCTCTTGTAGGCGTCCGTCTGGACGCGCTGCGGGGCGAGCAGCGCCTCGGCGTGCTCCGCGTAGTAGTCGCACACCCAGGCGCACTTCTCGACCTCGGCTCGAGCCTGCTTGATGGGTTTGCCCATCTCCTCGCTGATAAGGCGCGCCTGCGCCGCGACCTCGTCTCGCAGCAGGAGGGCGGCACGGCGCATCGGCTCGGCGCGGCGCCTCACGGGCCACGTCCGCCACACCTCGAAGGCCGCGTGCGCCTCCGCGATCGCCTCTTGCACCTCCGCTGCCGACATCACCGGGTAGTGCGCCAGGGTCTCCCCCGTCGCCGGATTTGTTGAAACGAGCGCCATCGGTAACCTCCGCCGCCCATTGTAAGCGGCGGTGGCGCGTCGGCCCCAGCGGCGCGCCGCCGTAGCACCCTCGGTCACCAGGGTTGGGTTGCTCTGGGGAAAGAAAAAAGGCGCTCTTTCGAGCGCTGATAAAATCATCTTACACCCGTATGCGGCATTCGTCAAGGGGATGCACGATAGGACGCCTCGGCGGCGCCCAAAACGCCCGCAAGGGGCCCCAAACGCGGCTAACGGCCCTCCTGACGGTGGACGAACCCGCCCAACCACGCGCCGAGCAGCAGCCCTGGCAGCGCGAGGGCGACGAGAACCGCTTCGGGCGCCCCCGCGCCCGTTAAGAGCTTCGCCGCCTCGACGAGCGCTGCGAGCAGCAGCCCCGCGACGACCGTCACGGGCCCCGCGCGCGCGACACCGCGCCGGAAGAGCTGCAGGGCGAGGAAGTAGCCGAAGATCACGTAAAAGAGCGCGTGGACAAAGAGCGAAAAGGGGTCGGTCCGCTGCGGCACGAAGGCTTGCGCCAGGAGGATGCCGACGACCAGCACCAGGTACGCCAGGCTGAGCCCTTGGCGGAGGGTGCCGGGGGCGGGGCGGGTTTTGGGCGCCGCTTCCGGCGTGGCGGCGTTTTTGCGGGGGGCGGGGACGACCCGCGCGGCGCGGCGCGCCTCTTTGCGGCGCTCCTGCTCGCGCTCGCGGCGCTTGTCGGAGCGTTCGTTGGCTCTGCGGAGTTGCCTATTCACCCCTCTACCTTATACCCTTTTGCCTTGACGAGGGGTCGGGCGCCCCGGCGCTAACCGAGCGCCGCGTTGGCCGCCACCGCCAAGGGGTCCCACACGTTGCTAAAGGGCGGGGCGTAGGCGAAGTCGAGGTCGGCGAGGTCCTGGAGCGTACCTTGGCGAAAGAGCAGGGCGGCGAGGACGTCGATGCGCTTGACCGCGTCGCCGTAACCGACGAGCTGCCCCCCCAAAAGCCGCCCCGTGCCCTCCTCCCAGACGAGCGTGACGTGGAGCGGGCGGTGGCCCGGGTAGTAGCTCGCGTGGTCGGTGGTGGTGATCTGGGTCTCCCGGGCGCTCAAGCCGTGCCGCTGCGCCTCGGCGAGGGTCAGCCCGGTGGTCGCGAACGCCCGCTCAAAGACCTTGGTGATGGCGGTGCCGACGATCCCCCGAAAGCGCGCGTCGCCGCCGCCGATGACGGTGCCGGCGACGCGGCCCTGGCGGTTGGCGGTGTCGCCGAGCGGGATCCAAGCGGGGCGCCCCGTGACGCGGTGATGCGCGGCGGTCAGGTCGCCCACGGCGAACACGCCGTCGCGGTCGGTGCGCAGCTGCGCGTCGGTCAACACCGCTTCGGCGGGGCCGAGGCGCAACCCGAGCGCGCGCGCCAAGGCGTTGTTGGGGCGCACCCCCACCGCGACGAGCGCCACGTCCGCCGGAAAGGTGCCCGCGCTCGTCACCACGCGCTCGAGCCGGCCGCGCCCCTCGAAGCCCAGCAGCTCCGCCGCCAACACCACCTCGGCGCGCGCGGTGACCTCCTCTAGGGCCAGCTCCGCGGGTTTGGGGCCAAACGGCAGCAGCAACCCCGCCTGGCGCTCGAGCACCCGCACGTCGAGCCCCGCGGTGACGAGCGCCTCGACCATCTCGAGGCCGATATACCCGCCGCCCACCACCACCGCGCGCGTCGCCCCCGCGGCGATCGCCTCACGCAGCGCCGCGGCGTCCTCGAGGCGCCGCATCACGTGCACCCCCGGTAGCGCCCGCCCCGGCACCTGCGGGCACACCGGCAGCGCCCCCGTCGCGAGCACCAGCGCGTCATAGGGGGCGCAGAAAGCCTCGCCCGTCTCGAGGTTGCGCCCCTTGACGCAGCGCCTTTCACCGTCGACCTCGGTGACCTCGTGGCGCACGCGCACGTCGACGCCGCGCGCGCGCATCGCCGCCGGCGTCCGGGCGATGAGGCGCTGAAGGTTGGGGACGACGCCGGAGGTCGCATAGGGGAGCCCGCACGCCCCGTAGGAGATGTAGGCGTTCCGCTCGAAGACGGTGACCTCGAGCGCGGGGTTTTGGCGTTTGGCCTTCGCCGCCGCGCTCATCCCACCCGCGACGCCGCCGACGACGACTAACCGCTGCGGTCTCACCCGCCCAGTCTAGCCCACACGGCGTGCTAGGCTCCCGTCATGGACCCGGGCCGCGCCGCGCTGCTGCACCGCATCGCCGAACGCTACAGCACCCCGACCTACGTCTACGACCTTGACGCCATCGGCGACAGGGTCGCGCGCCTGCGCGCGGCCTTGCCGACGGCCGAGCTCCTCTACGCCGTCAAGGCCAACCCCTGCGGCGCGGTGCTGCGGCACCTCGCGGCGGCGGGGCTCGGCGCCGAGGTGATCAGCGTGGGCGAGCTCGCGCGGGCGCGCCGCGCGGGCTTCCCGGAGGGGCGCATCCTGCTCGGGGGGCCGCGCCAGGACCCCCCCCTCGTCGCGGCGGCGTGGGGGGTCGGTTGGGTGAGCCTCGACAACCCGTCGCAGTGGCGGGGGTGGCAACGGTTCGCTGCTCGCGAGGGGGCGCCGCGCTTTCTGCTGCGCCTCAACCCCGGTCTGGACCCGCGCACGCACGAGCACCTCGCCACGGGCGCCGCTCGGTCAAAGTTCGGGATGCCCTTTGGCGAACTCGCCGCGCTCGGCGCGGCGCTCGGTGAGCACCTCGCGGGGTTTCACGTCCACATCGGTTCGCAGATCACCGAGCTGGGCGCCTACGAGCCGGTGTTCGCGCAGCTAGGGGCGCTGCTCACGCGCTTCCCACACGCCGACACGCTCGACTTAGGCGGCGGCTTCGCGGTGCCGGGGTTTGCGCTGCCCGAGTTCTCCGCGCGGGTGCGCGCGTTTCTGGCGCAGGTGCCCTTTAGGCGCCTGCTGCTCGAGCCCGGCCGCTTCTTGGTCGCCGAGAGCGGCGTGCTGCTGACGCGCGTGCTCCACGTCAAAGAGGGGCCGGTGCGCCACGTGATCGCCGACGCGGGCATGGCGGACCTGCTCCGCCCCGCCCTCTACGGCGCGCAGCACCCCGTGCGCGTGCTCGGCGCGGCCGATGGGGCGAGCGGCAGCGCCGACCTCGACGGCCCGCTCTGCGAAAACGCCGACCGCCTCGCGCGGGGCGTCGCGCTCCCCGCGCTCACACCGGGAACGCTCCTAGCGGTCGAACAGGCGGGGGCGTACGGGTTTGCGATGGCGTCGAACTACGCCTCGTCGCTCCGCCCCGCCGAGGTGGTCGTCGCTGGCGGTGAGGTGCGCCTCGCGCGGCGCCGCGAGACGCCCGACGACCTCGTGCAGCTCGAGCTTTGACCCCGGGTTCGCTGACCTCGCTTTGGCCCCGCGCGTTTTCGCCGGGGTGCGTGTCCCACACGCCACGAGCCACACACCACCTGCGAGACCAGCGCCGCGCTAGTAGCGCGCTCCTTTTTTCCGCGGCAAGTACCAGAAGTCGCGGTTTAAGAGCACGAACACCGTCACGACCTCGAGCCGCCCCGCGTACATCCCGAAAGTCAAGAGGCCCTTGCTCACGGGGTGCAGCTCGGCAAAGTTGGCCATCGGCCCCACCGCCCCCAGACCCGGCCCGATGTTGCCGATGCACGCCACCGCGGCGGTGAGTGCCGTCGTAAAGTCCTCACCCAGGACCGTCACGGTCCAGGTCGTGGCGGCAAACAGGAGGAGGTAGAGGGTGATAAAGGCGGCGACCGCCCGGATGACCTCCTCGCGCACCACGCGGCGGCCGACCATCACCGGTTTGACCACGCGCGGGTGCAGTGTGCGGCGCAGCTCGACCGCCGTGGCCTTGACCAGAATCAGCCAGCGGATCACCTTGATCCCCCCCGCCGCCGACCCCGCGCTACCCCCCACGAACATCAAGAGCACCAAGGTCGCCTGCGCCGGCAGGGGCCAACGCACGAAATCCGCCGAGGCGTAGCCCGTCGTGGTGACCATCGTGAGCGACTGAAACATCCCGTGGCGCAGCGCCTCGATGGGGGTGTAGAGCTCCCACAACGTCAGCGTGAGCAGAAGCCCCCCCACCCCGACGATCGCCAGGTAGGTCTGAAACTCCCGGTCGCGTAGGAGCGCTAGGGGACGCCCCACCACGAGCTGATACTGCAGGGCGAAGTTGGCCCCCGCGAAGACCATGAAGAGCACCGCCACCCAGTTCTGCGCGGGGGAGAAGCCCTCAAACGAGAGCGGGTGCGAGCTAAAGCCCCCCGAGGCGATCGTGGTCAGGGCGTGCAAGAGGGCGTCGTAGCGGCTCATCCCCGCGACCGCATACGAGAGGCCGCAGAGGAGCGTCAGCAGGAGGTAGACGAGCAGCACGGCGGCGGCCGTGTTGCGTAGGCGCGGGGTCAGGCGCTCTTCGGTCGGCCCCGGCACCTCCGCGAAGAAGAGCTGCCGTCCGGCCACGCCAAAAGGCGGAAACACCGCGATAAAGATCACGATGATGCCGACGCCGCCCAACCACTGCGTCAGCGCGCGCCACATAAAGAGGCTCGCGGGGACCTCGGCGAACGACACCAGCATCGTCGCGCCGGTCGTCGTAAAGCCGCTCATCGACTCGAAGACCGCGTCGAGCACGCTCAGCTCGAGCGTCACGGCGAACGGCACGCCGCCCAAAAGCGGCAGCAAAAGCCACAGCAAGAGCACGCCGATGAGCGACTCGCGGCGCCCGGGGTCGGCGTCCGAGCGCCCCAAGCCAAGAAGCGCCCCCCCCAGCGCGCCGCTGAGGAGGGCCATGGCGAGAAACCCGTCGGTGGGTTCGGCGCTCAGCCACGCGTACGTCGCGAAGACGAGGCCGAGGCCAGCGAGCCCGAGGAGCCCAACCCCCTGAACGTAGATCGTAAAGCGGCCGCGCACGCCGCCCACTCTACCGCTTTACACCGCCCTCACGCCTTTCATCCTGGCCGCCGCGCTAGTCGCCGAGCGGCACCGAGAAGGGCGTCTGGAAGTCGACGCGGCGGCTCGCGTCAAACCCCGCGACCGTGTTGCCGCTCGCCGGGGGCGTCGAACCCGCGTGCGGCGCGATGTCGCCGGCGCCGTAGCCGTCACCGCCGTAGATGCCGGCGTGGAGGTTGAGCGTCGCCGTGGGGCGGCTCGCGAAACCAAGAGCGCGCCACGGCAGCGCTACCTCGATGGTGTACGCCGGGCCGCTGCCCGCGGTCGCGGTGATCACCCCGTCGTCGATACGGGCGGCTTGGGTGCTCGAGCGCACCTCCCAGAGCTGCGCCGGGTCCCCCTGGTACTGCGCGACAAAGGCGTCGATGGGGTTCGCGAAGCTCGCTAAGCGCGGCCAAGCGTTGAGGTTCGCCACGCTCGTCACCCCGCCGTCACGCACGTCGAGGTGGATGATGGCCGAGTTGCCCGCCGCGCGGTAGCGGTAGCCCAGGTAGAGGTAGGTCGCGTCCCAGTCGACTAAAAGCTCCGAAAAGAGGTTGTCGGGGCCGAACCCGCCGTCATAGGGCGGGTTGATGAGCCGCGCGCGGGGCTGCGTCCAGTCGCCGAGGTCGCCGTCGATGGCGTAGCGCAGCCCGCTGCCGCCCAGGGTGAAGGTGAGCCCCGAAGCGGGCGCGCTCACACCGCTCAAGGTCTGCGACTGGCCGTCTTTACTCGCCGTGAGGTCCGTCGTCCCGCTGTAGGGCAGGTAGAACGACCCGTCGGCGAAGGTAAAGGCGTAAAAGCGCGCCGGCGTGTCGCTCGCCTCGACGAGGGCGCGCGTCGCCGGGGCGCCGTCGAGGGTCACCGTACCCGTAAACGCCGTTTCGGGAGCCGGGACGCTGATGAAGTTGTAGACCCCTTCGTAGGTCATCTCGGCGGCGTCTAGGTAGAGGGTGCGGTCACCTTGACCGAAGCCCTCGTACCCCGCGTTCTTCGCCCCCGGCGCGGCGTTGCCGAACTTGAACGCGAGCGAGCGGAAGCGCTCGAGGTCGGAGAGGGTGATCGTCCAGAAACCGGGCTGCCCCGCTACGGGCGTCATCGGCAGCCGCTCCTCACGGCCCGTGTCGAAGCGGCGGAGCTCGATCTGCGCCTCCCCCTGCGAGCGCGCGTCGACCGTCAGGGTCACCGTCGTCGTACCCGTCTCCTCGTCCTCGCCGGGGTCGCCCGCGACGGCGAGCAGCGTGCGCGGCGGGACGGTGCCGACCAGGAGCCCGGTATCGGTGATCGAGAGGTTATGCGCCCGACCCGTCACCTCGGTGAGCGTGGTAGAGAGCGCGAAGGTGCCGCGCAGCGGGATCCCGCCCGCCGAGAGGGTGGTGAGGTCGATGGGCGCGTCGCCGTTGTTGAGCACCGCGACGACCGTCCTCTCGCCCGCCAAGGTGCGGCGGAAGGCCATCACGGGTTCGCGCCCGTTGGGGCGCCACAGCTCGCGCTGCGCGCCGTGGGTCAGGGCGGGGTAGGCCGCGCGGGCAGCGGCGAGCGCGCGGAGGCGCGGGGCGAGCGGCGCGGGGGCGTCCGGCGCGAGCTTCACGCGGTTGCCCTCGAAAGGCCCGTAGCTGTAGGGGTCGCCGCGGCCGGTCGCGGCGTTTTCGGTGCCGTAGTAGACCGACGGGGTGCCGCGCACGGTGTAGATAAGTGACAGCGCCGCGTCGAGGCGTTCGCGCGCGTGCGCTTCGCTGACGCCGCGGCTCAGCGCCTCGGACATAAAGCGCGGTACGTCGTGGTTGTCGACGAAGGTCACGAGCCGCGTCGGGTCCTCGTACGCGCCGTCTTGGTCGAAGATGACCGCGACGTCGTCTAAGTTGCCCGCGGGGCTTGAGAGGTGGTCTTTGATGCGGAAGTAGAGCGGGAAGTCGAAGGCGGCGGGGAGCCCCAAGTCGTCTAAGTAGCGCGCGATAAAGCCGGGGTTGCCGTCGAAGAGCTCGCCCACGGTCCACACGCGCGCGGGGTCGCCCACCCCGCCGGGCGCGAAGAACTGCCGCCAGTAGTCGTCGTAGACGTGCTTGACGGTGTCCATGCGGATGCCGTCGATGCCGAAGTGCTCGACCCAGTAGTCGACGGTGGCGTTTAAGAAGGCCGTGACGTCGGCGCGGCGCTGGTCGAAGTCGGGGAGCCCCGCGAGCGGGCAGGCGACCACGGGGTCGCCGGCGGCGCAGTCGGCCTCATCGTGGAACCACTCGGGGCGGGTTTCGGTCAGCGTCGCCCCGTAACCGGTGTGGTTGACGACCATGTCCTGGATCACCCGGATACCGTGCGCTTGCGCCGTCGCGACGAGCTCGCGGTACTCCTCTTTGGTCCCTAGGTGCGGGTCGACCTGGAAAAAGTCCTCGGCCCAGTAGCCGTGATAGCCCGCGAAGCGCTTGCCGTCGTTCGGGCTACCCCCGTCGGTGACGGTGATCGCCGGCACCTGCAGGTAGACCGGGGTGAGCCAGAGGGCGGTAAAACCCATCTCCTGGAAGTAGCCGCTGCGGATCGCTTGGGTGAGCCCCGCGAAGTCGCCGCCGTGCCAACCGAGCGGGTTCTCGGCCTCGGTGGTGACCTCGTCGGCAGCGCCGGGGCGCCGCGCGCCGCTGTCGTTGGTGGGGTCGCCGTTTCTAAACCGGTCGGTCATGGCGAAGTAGATGACCTCGCGCCGCCAATCGGTGGGCTCGGGGCGCGCCACGGGCTCCGGTCGGCCGTACGTCACCGCGGCGACCGTCTCGGCGGCGGCCGCGACCGTCACCGTCTCGGCGGGGGCGTCGGGGACGAAGACCTCGCTGCCGGTCCAGACGCTGAGGCGCGTGACCGTGTAGCTGCCGGGCGTCAGGTCGCGTAGACGCGCGCTCTCGGTCAGGGTGACCTCGAAACCCTCCGGACCGAGCACCGTCACGTCGCTGGCGACCCCGTCGGGCAACCCCGTGACGCTCACGACGAGCTCCGCGCTCTGCGGCGCCGGGCGCGCGTAGCGAACCCCCACCCTGGCGGTCTGCCCTTTGGTGACGACCGCGCGCTGCGGGTCGACCGTCGGGGTGTAGGTCACCCCCAAAAAGCTGACGCCCTCGGCGCGCGTCGTGTAGGCCCCCGGCTGCAGGTCCCGCAGCGTCGTGCTGCGCGTGAGCACCTGACGGTAGCGCGCGGGCCCCGTAACGGTGACCGCTGCGGGCGTCCCCTCGGGCAGCCCCGTCACGCTCAGCTCGAGCGCCCCCAGCGGCTGCCGAGCCGGTTCGACCTGCGGCGCCTCCTGCTGCGCGCACGCGCCCAGCAGCGCCGCGAGCAGCGCACCCAGGACCAATCGCCTAAGCTTCCCCATACTCCCCCTCCTTGCACGGCCCGACCGAGGCGCTCTTAAGAGCGCTGCGGAAGGCTGCCGTTCGGGTTACATCGTTGTTGCCAGGGCAGCTTAACAAATCTCATGCGGTGCGTAAACACCCCGTGCCCGAGCGCTGGGCAGCGGCGTCTTGGCGCGTCCTCGCTCGAGCCCTACGAGTTGCCCGTAACAGCGCGCTTGAGGGCGAGGCTCGTGGCGCTGCCGGTCCCAGGGCCCTTGCGTGCAGTCAGCCGCCGTGAACTGCAAAAGCCGGAGCTTGGGACCAACCCAGCTCCGGCCGTGCACAGGGCGCGCGGGTAGCGGCGCGAGAGGCGTTACCTGCGCCGCCTCAACAGGTTCACGACGACGACGATAGCGGCGATAAAGACGAAGGCCGCGAGCAGAATGACGCCGAGGCCGATGGCGGTCGTCGCCTCCGCGTCGCCGGCCGGTTCGATGACCGGTTCCGGCGTCGCCTCCAAAGCCGGGCTCGCAGCCGGGTCGGCGGGCGCCGGTGCGGCGGGGGCCGTCGCCCCTTGCGGTGCGGGCGACCCCGCTAGAGCGAGCTGCGCCTGACTCAGCGGCAAGAGGAGCGCGACACTTAGCAGCAGGCGTGCGATGAGCTGATGCATAGACCCTCCCTCCCCAGAGTCTACAGAGGGGGGCACCGAGAAGAGCACAGCAGATCCCACAAATAGCACCGACAGGCCGCGCTCCTAGAGGGGACAAAAAGAGGGATCCCCGAACGTTCGAGGATCCCTTGGCCCAGTGGGCGGTTTGGTTGCGGGGATTGGATTTGAACCAATGACCTTCGGGTTATGAGCCCGACGAGCTACCAGACTGCTCCACCCCGCGGCGCAGCAAAAGTAAGTATAGCCTCCCCGGCTGCGCTATGTCAAGCCCTTGTCACCGGCGGCTCGGGGTCACGGCATGGGGAAGCGCTGCGCCAGCGCGGCCACCTCGGCGCCGACTACGCGGGGGTCTTCGCCCCGCAGCGTGCGGTCGATAGCGTCGGCAACCGCCACCATCTCCCTTTCCGTAAAGCCCCGCGTCGTCAGGGCGGGGGTGCCCAGGCGGATGCCGGAGGTGACCCACGGTTTTTCCGGGTCGAAGGGGATCATGCTCTTGCTGACCGTGATGCGCGCCTCGTCGAGCAGCTTGCTCGCCTTGTTCCCCGTCAGCCCCTGTGGGCGCAGGTCGACGACGAAGCAGTGGTTGTCGGTCCCCCCCGAGACGATGCGGTAGCCGCGCCCGGCGAGCGCCCCCGCGAGAGCCCTAGCGTTGCGGACGATCTGCTCGCTGTAGGTCTTGAATTCGGGTTGCAGCGCCTCGAAAAAGGCGACCGCCTTACCGGCGATGACGTGCTCCAAGGGCCCCCCTTGGGTGCCCGGGAAGATCATCTTGTCAAAGCGTTTGCCGAGCTCCGGGTCGCGGCTCAGGATGAGGCCGCCGCGCGGCCCGCGGAGCGTCTTGTGCGTCGTGGTCGTCACCACGTGCGCGTGCGGGACGGGGCTGGGGTGCACGCCGGCGGCAACCAGCCCCGCGATGTGGGCGATGTCCGCCATCAGGTACGCGCCCACCTCGTCGGCGACGGCGCGAAAGCCCGCAAAGTCGATCACGCGGCTGTACGCCGAAGCGCCCGCGATGATGAGTTTCGGGCGGTGCTCGAGGGCGAGTTGCCGCACAGTCCCTAGGTCGATCCGCTCGGTTTCCCGGTCGACGGGGTACCCGACGACGCGGTAGTTCATCCCCGAGAAGTTCACGGGTGAACCGTGCGTCAGGTGCCCGCCGTGGGCGAGGTCCATCCCCAAGACGGTGTCACCGGGCTCGAGGAGCGCGTAGTAGACGGCCAAATTGGCGCTGCTCCCCGAGTGCGGCTGCACGTTCGCCCAAGCCGCGCCGAAGAGCTCCTTGGCGCGCGCGATGGCGAGCTGCTCGACCTCGTCGACGACCTCGCAGCCGCCGTAGTAGCGTTTGCCGGGGTAGCCTTCGGCGTACTTGTTGGTCAACACGCTGCCGACCGCGGCCATCACCGCTTGGGAGGTAAAGTTCTCCGAGGCGATCAGCTCCAGACCGTCCCGCTGCCGCTCGAACTCGCGCTCGAGAAGCGCAAAGAGCGCCTCGTCGCGCCGGTCGGTGTTCATCTTGGGGGGGGTGCTCGTCGTCATGCCGAAGTATACCCACCCCGCGCCGCGCAGAGGGTTTTGGCGGCGAGGTGTGGCCTAAGCTACCGGCGACGAGGCCGACACAACCTAGCCCGTACGCACGTGTCAGGGACTCAAACCGGGTCTAACAGCGCTGACTATTCCACGCCGAGCGCGGCGCGGCGTATGCTCTTCAGAACGTGACCGCTACGAACAATACCGCTACAGGCCAGACCACGACCGACTACACCCTCTTCGTCAACCCGCGCGCGGGTCGCGGCGGCGCCCCTCGCCTCGCCGAGGCTGTGGCCCGCGTTTTACGGGCCGCCGGACGCCACTGCGACGTCGCCCTGCACCCGAGCCCCGAGGCGGCGCTCGCCCACGCCCAAACGCTCCCTCAGGGCACCGCCATCGTCCCGGTCGGCGGCGACGGCACCGTGAGCGCGCTCTTACCGGCGGCCGTCTGTACGGGGCGCCCCTTCGGCCTCGTCCCCGCAGGTCGGGGCAACGACTTCGCCTACGCGCTCGGCTGGCGCAGGTGGACACCCGAGAGGATCGCCGAACGGCTCCAGCGGGAGACGAGGGCGCTCGACGTGCTGCGCGTCACCCTAGGGGGCCGCACCCGTTACAGCTTGAACGGCTTCGGCATGGGCTTTGACGCGCAGGTCGCCGCCTACGCCGCCGAGATGCCGCGCTCGTTGGGGGGGTTTGGCAGCTACGCGGCCGGCGTGGTGCTCGCCTTTCGCGACCTGCGCCAGCAGGCGCTGACGGTCACGGTCGACGGCGCCGAGGTGTTCTCTGGCCTCAGCTTTTTAGGCGCGGTGATGAACGGTCGGCGCTACGGCGGCGGTTTTCACATCTCGCCCGAAGGGGAGCTCACCGACGGCCGGCTTGAACTCATCGTCGGCCGGGCGGTTGGGCGCGCCGGCCTCGTCCCGCTGATCGCGCGGCTCCTCTTCGGGCAGCACCTCAAGCATCCGCGGGTCGTCTACGCGCGGGGGCAGCGCGCCTCACTGCACTGGGCGGTCCCCGTCAAGCTGCACCTAGACGGCGACCTCCACCCGGCTACCGGCGACGTGCAGGTCGAGGTGGTGCCGAAGAGCGTCCGGGTGCTCGGGGCGTAGACGTTACTCCTTGCTGGCGTCGACGCCTGCCTCGAGCCCAACAGCGCGACGACGGTTGGTGACGAGTGGCAGCACGAGTGACAGTGCGACCAACACCCACAGCCCGACGGCCAAAGGTGTCCCGAAGAGCGCTCCCCAATCGCCGCCCGAGAGCGACAGCGCGCGGCGCAAATTAACTTCCATCAGCGGCCCTAAGACGAGTGCCAAGATAACGGGCGCGACCGGAAAGTCCGTTTTCCGCATGAGGTAACCCAGCACGCCAAAGGCCGTCATCAGCATCAGGTCGAACACGGACGAGTTGACGGCGTAGACCGCGATGTAACCGATGGTGGCGACCGCCGGCACGAGGATCCAGCGCGGCACCAACAAGATGCGGACGAAAAGGCCGATGAGGGGGAGGTTGAGAATCAGGAGCATCACGTTGCCGATGTACATAGACGCAACCAGACCCCAAAAGAGTTCGGGGTTGCGCTCGATAAAGAGGGGGCCAGGGGTTAGGTTCAGAGCCAAGAGCGCCCCCAAAATGACTGCTGTCGTGCCGCTGCCGGGTACACCCAAGGTAAGGAGCGGGATGAGCGCCCCTGAAACCGAGGCGTTGTTCGCCGCTTCGGGGGCGGCGACGCCGCGGATATCACCTTTGCCGAAGCTGCCTTGCCGGTCCACGAGGCGCTGCTCGACAGTGTAGGCGAGAAACGAGGCGATGGTCGCGCCGGCTCCCGGAAGCACTCCCACGAGAAAGCCGAGCACGCTCGAGCGCAGCATCACCCAGAGGCTCATTACCAACTCCCGCATAGACACCATGATCCGCCCGACCTTGTGCAGCCCCTCCTGGCCGAAACGACTGCTCTCAATGAGCGTCAAAACTTCAGACACCGCAAAAAAGCCGATGGTCACCACCACGAAGTCGAGGCCGTCGTAGAGCTCGAGCTGACCAAAGGTGTAGCGCGGGATGCCGGTACCGGGGTCGATCCCGACGCTCGCCAACATGAGGCCGAGCGCCGTGGCGATAAGGCCCTTGACGAACTGCTTGCCGGTCAGCGCTGAAAGGGTGCTAAAGGTAAAGACGATAAGCACAAAGTACTCGGCGGGACCGAAGCGGATCGCCCACTGCGCCATCAGGGGCGCCAGAAACATCAGCCCCACGACCGAGAGCGTACCGCCGACAAAGGAGGCGATAGCGGAGATCGCGAGCGCTGGCCCCCCCCGCCCCTGCTTAGTCATCTCGTAGCCGTCTAGAGCCGTGGCTACCGACGAGGCGGTGCCGGGGACGTTGAGCAAAATTGTGCTGATCGAGTTGCCGTACTGTGAACCGTAGTAGATGCCGGCGAAAAGGATGAGCATCGCGGTGGGGTCGAGGCCCAATACGAAGGTGATGGGGATGAGAATGGCGATGCCGTTGATCGGTCCGATCCCGGGGAGCATGCCGATCACGGTGCCCAAAAACACCCCGATAAAGGCGACCAAGAGGTTGAGCGGCTGCAGCGCCACCCCGAAACCGTTGCCGAGCGAACTAAGAACGTCCACCTAAATAAACCTCTCGAAAAGGCCGCCGACGGGCAGGTAGAGGTCGAGCGCCCAGACGAAGATGGCGTAGAGCGCGGCGGAGAACGCCAGTCCGGCGAGCGCGCTGCGCCACCACGGTGCCGCAAAAAACGCTCCGAACACGACGAAAAAAAGGGTTGTGGCGAAAATGAAACCGAGCGGCTCGAGGAGCAGCGCGTACGCTATAAAGGTCGCAACGGCCACCCCCAAAACCCCCCACACGGGGGCGGGGGGCCAAGGCTTATCGGGCTGCGGGCGCAGCAGGAGGTAGAGGGCCGAGGGGACGAGCAGCGCCGTTACAGCGAGCGGAAAGGCGCGCGCCCCCAGCGCGTCGGTAAAGTCTCCCGCACGGTAGCTTAACGCTTCGAGGCCGAAAAAAAGCGCTAAGAGGAGAAGCAAAAGGGCGGCGACGCGGTCGCTCACGGCTGCTACTCGGTGAGGTTGATCTGCTCGGAAAGTTCGCGGATGGTCTCGACCTCGTCGTAGACGAACGCTGTCATCTCTTCGCCGCCGCGCCAGAAGGGGGAGAGCCCACTCTGCTGGCGCACGGTCGCGTAGGCTTCGGACGCTTCGAGCTCCCTAAACGCTTCGACCCAGAAGGTATAAGCCTCGTCACTCGTTCCAGCGGGCATGTAAAAGCCGCGCCAGTTCGCCCCAACGACGTCGTAACCCTGTTCGGCCGCGGTTGGCACCTCGGCGAGGAGCCCGTCGGCGCGCTCTTCGGCGAGGATGCCGAGAACCTTGAGGTTGCCCGCTTCGATCTGCGGTAGCGCTTCGGAGACGTCGCCGGAAAACACCTCGGCGCGCCCCCCCAAAAGCTCGACGATGGCCTGACCACCGCTCGAGAACGACACGTAACGCAGAGCGCTCAGGTTCTCTAGACCCGCCGCCTGCGCCACGAGCAACACCTTGAGGTGGTCCCAGCCCCCGACGGCCGAGGCACCGACGATGCTGAGGCTCGCCGGCTCGGCTCGCAGCGCCTCCATGAGCTCCGTGAGGTCATCATAGGGGCTGTCGGGCGACACGGCGATGACGCCGTAATCCGCACCTAGAGCGGCGACCCAGCGCACGTCATCCTCATCGAAACCTGAAAACTGCCCCTGGGCGATGCGCGTGGTTGTGGCGGTCGAGGCGGCCACGATGAGGTTGTCGTTACCGCTCTGCTGACCGACGACGTGAGCGTAGGCGACGCCACCCCCTGCCCCTGGCATGTTCTGCGTTCTTAGGCGGCCACGCACAGCTCCGATGTCCGAGAGGAGCGTAGCGATGTTGCGGCAGGTAAAATCCCAGCCGCCGCCCGGGTCCGCTGGTGCGATACAAGTGGGATTACGTGGCGTAAAGCCTTGCGCTAACCCCAAGCCAAACACCGCTAAGGTGAAAACGAAGATCTGAAAACGTGCAAAGGGACCAAGAGCGCGCATAAAACCCCCTTTTGAGTGGATTGCCCGACTGCGCTCGAGCCACCCACCCCAACAAACTGCAGCATCTATGCCGCAACTCAACTCTATACGCCCTAGCTTATTTTCATGCCTTTTCTACACCACAACGGGTACACACTTCAATGCTCTAGCGGCACCGAGAGCTTATGCCTCCGGACGGCGCCGCTGCAGCAGCAGCGACCCCGCGACCAGCACGATCGACACGAGGATCATAAGCGCCGAGACCGCATTGATCTCCGGCGGCACGCGCTGCTTCAACAAGCCGTAGACGAACAGGGGCAGCGTGGTGGTGCCGACGCCCGCGGTAAAAAAGGTCACCACGAAGTCGTCGAGCGAGATGGTGAACGCGAGCAGCGCCCCGCCGAGCACCCCCGGCATGAGGTTGGGGAGCGTGACGCGCCAAAACGTCTGGAAGTGGTTCGCCCCGAGGTCGCGCGCCGCCTCCTCCAGGGTGGGGTCCATGGCGGCGAGGCGGGCGCGCACCACGACGGCCACGTAGGCGATGTTAAAGGCCACGTGGGCGATGATGATGGTGCCGAAACCGCTCACCAGGCGCACGCCAAAGAGGTTTTGCGCGGCGGCGAAGAGCGTGTTGAAAAAGACCGCCAGCGCCACCCCTTGGGTGATGTCGGGGATGATCACCGGCAGGTAGAAGAGCGCCTCGAAAAACCGCCGCCCCGGAAACGACCCGCGCGCCACGGCGAGGGCAAAAAGCGTGCCGATCACCGTCGAGAGCGCCGTGGCCACCCCGGCGACCAGCAGCGAGTTGCGCACCGAGCGCAAGAGCAGCTCCGTCTGAAAGGCGCCCCCACCGAGCCCGAGGAGGTTGCTGTACCAACGCGTCGAAAAACCGCGCCACACGGAGACCGAAGCGGCGTCGTTGAACGAGAAGACGATGAGCACCACGATGGGCACCCAGAGAAACAGGTAGGTGAGTACGGGGATGAGCACCAAACCGACCTTGCCCCAGCGCCGCAGCGCGAGATCGCGCCGCAGGCGCCCGCGCCCCTCGGCGTCCCCTGTAGGGTTCGGGGGGCGTGCCGTCCGCTCCGTCATCCTCGCCTCCTCACGACCGCCCCTAGGCTAGTCACGTCGCTCGCCGAAACGGGTGTAGACGAGCAGCCCCAACAGCACCACCACCATCAGCACCACCGAGATCGCCGAGCCGAGCGGGATGTTGCCACGCCCGCGGAACTGGCTCTGAATAAGGTTACCGATCATCAACCCGCGGGTACCGCCCAAGAGGTCGGGGGTGACAAAAGCGCCGATCGCCGGGATAAAGACGAGCATCGAACCCGCGACGATGCCGGGGAGCGTCAGGGGCAACACGACGCGCCAGAAGGTGTGCCAGTCGTTGGCGCCCAGGTCGCTCGAGGCCTCGAGCAACCGCTTGTCGAGGCGTTCGACCGAGGCGTAAACGGGCAACACCATAAAGGGGACAAAGCCGTAGACGAGCCCGAGCATCACCGCGAAGGGGGTGTTAAGCATCGTCAGCGGCGCCTGGATCACCCCGAGGTTTAAGAGCAGGGCGTTGAGGGGGCCTTCGCGGCCGAGGATCGTCTGCAGCGCGTAGGTGCGAACCAGAAAGTTCGTCCAAAAGGGGAGCAGGATGAGAAAGAGCAGCAGCTGCCGCGCCCGCGCGCTTTTGCGCGTGCTGATAAAAAACGCCACCGGAAAGCCCAGCAGCAAACAGACGAGGGTCGTGAGGCCGGAGAAGTAGAGGGTGCGCCAGATGACGGGCCAGAAGACGTCGAAGGTGCGCTCGTAGTGTTCAAGGGTCGTCGGAGGGACGGGCAACCCACCCGCGCCGCGCGTCTGAAAGCTCGCGTAGAGCACGAAAAGGAGCGGCAGCAGAAAAAAGGTGACGAGCCAGAAAAGTCCGGGCAGCGCTAGCAGCACGCTCGCCCCGGTACCGGTCCTTTGTACCCTACCCGCCAAGTACGCCTCCTCAGGCCGCGCGCGCCGGTGACGCCGTCACCGCGAGATGCGGCGCATCATACCGCATCCCGGCGGCCTCTGCTTGGAGGTCTCCCCCCAGCCGCGCGGGCGGACGCTCTTACGCGCTTTTCCCGCGACGGTGGTCGTGGTGCGCGCCCCGGAAGCCGAGCTCCGGTGTGGGGAGCAACGTGTGCGCCCCTACCCAAAACGCCCCGGGATGTGCTACACTGGCCTAAGACGAGCTGAAAGGGAGAGTGAAAGTTTCAAGACAACCCTAAAGTGTGAGTTAACCAAATGAAGCCGTTTGGGTTTCGGGAGGCCAAAACTCTCGCGTGAAGGTTGTGGAGAGACACTGGACGAGGCTGATACGCAAGACGTAAAGGCTAGCCGTCCCGCTTTGTTTTTCCCATCTCTTACGAACTCATACCTCCAACGTTTAGGGCTTTGTCCGAACGACGTTATGAGAGGCTCACGAAGTTCTTTATCGCAGATATATCAGGATCGTCTACCCCCCCTTACCCAGGTACGAAGCAAAAAACGCATCTCTCTAACCCCCAAGCAGACGCCGCGTCAGCTCACCTACCACGTCGTGCAGGCGCGGCCTGAGCACGGCGCCGGCATCCACGAGGTCATCTGCCGCGCGAACGGTTTTCCCATCGGGACGCGCGGCTGCGCGTCCGAAGCGGAAGTCGCGCAGATGCTGCGGCGCTTCCCCGAAGGGCAGTTCGTCGTCGTCACCGACACGCCAGGGGGCGAGCGGGTGATCGGCGTTGCGCTCGCGATGCGCACGGACTACCCCCCTTCGGCGCGCCCCTTAAGCTGGTCGGCGATGATCGGCGACCTCACGCTCCCCAACCACGACCCCGAGGGGCGCTGGCTCTACGGCGTCGACAAGGCGGTGCACCCCGAGTTTCAGGGGCGCGGCGTCGCCTCAGCGCTCTACAAGGCGCAGTTCGCGCTCGTCGAGGCGCTGGGGCTCGAGGGGATGTACGCCGGCGGGATGCTCAAGGGCTACGGGCGCTACCGTGACGTCATGTCGGTGCGCGAGTACGCCGCCAAGGTTATCGCCGGTGAGATTTTCGACCCGACGGTGAGCGTGCAGATGAAGCGCGGCTTTAAACCCTGCGGCGTCATCGAGGACTACGCTTGGGACAGCGACGCCGATCACGCGGGGATGCTGATCGTGTGGCGCCCGGAGCGCGCGGCAAGAGCGGCGCACCCGGCCCCCCAGGGGCTCCCCGCAGCGGGGCCACAACCAAGCGCCCGTCTATGAGGGTGCTCGTGCTGGGCGCGGGGGTCGCCGGGCTCGCGGCGGCGCGCGCGCTCAAGGAAGCGGGCCAACAGGTCATCGTCCTCGAGGCCAAAGACCGCCTCGGGGGCCGCACCTACACGAACCGCGACTTCGCCTCGGTGCCGGTCGAGTTCGGCGCCGAGTTCATCCACGGCGAGCGCGCCGCGACCTGGGAGCTGGTGCGCGCGCTCGGCCTCGAGACGCTCCCCTGGCCCAAGCAAGACGACTCGCTCGTGCGCCTCGAGGACGGCCGCCTCCTCAGCATGCGCGAGGCGCGCTCGCAATGCCCTGACTTCGACCTCACCCGCTCGTGGGCGCTCCCCGAGGTCGACGCGCTGCCCGGCGAGGATTTTCACAGCTACTTAAGACGCATCGGTTTCTCCGCCACGCAGCTGCGTTACGTGCGGCGCTCGTTCGCCAACGCGTGCGGTGAATCGATGCGCTTTTTAAGTGCGCGGGCCGTGCTGGAGGGCTTGCGCGAAGGGGGCGAGGAGAGCGGTTCCGAAGACTTCCGGCTGCTCAGCGGCTACGACGCGCTCGTGCGGGCGCTCGCCGCGGGGCTCGAGGTGCACCTGCACGACCCCGTCACCGAGGTGCGCTGGTCGCCGGGCACGGGGGTGCACGTGCGCACCCTGGGGGAGGAGCGCTACGACGCCGAAGCCGCGATCATCACCGTACCCCTAGGCGTCCTTCAGGCGGGGGCGATCCGCTTTTCGCCGGAGCTCCCCGACGCGAAGCAGAGCGCCCTGTTGGGCCTCAAGATGGGGCCGGTCATCAAACTGGTCTACCGCTTCGCCGAGGCGCCCTTGCCCCCGCACGTCATGGCGCTCTATAGCCGCCTCAACCCGCCCATGTGGTGGTCGCCGTCGTTCGGCCACACGCCCCCTGCGCAGGAGCACGTCTGGACGGCGTTCGTCTCCGGCGACTGGGCCTCCGAGCTCCTCTCGCTGGGCGAGGCGGGGGCGCTAGAGGCGGCCTTGGCGTCCTTTCGGAGCGAACTCGGCCGGCCGGAGCTCACCCCCCTAGGCGCCCGGCTCGTCAACTGGCCCGACGACCCCTACACGCGCGGCGGCTACTCGTTCGTGCTCCCCGGCCATGACGGCGCCCGCGAAAAGCTCGCCGCGCCGACACCGCCGCTCTTCTGGGCGGGCGAGGCCACCGAACCCGAACACCGCGCGGCGACGGTGCACGGGGCCCTTCTGAGCGGCCGTCGCGCCGCCGCCGAGGTCTGCGCCCACCTCGCCCGAAGCGCCCACCGCGGCGGCGCGCGCGCACCCGACCCGGTGCCGGAGCGCGCCGCCCACGCCGAGCGGCCTCGAGCCAGGAGCTAGACCCCTCGGGACGCGCCTCGCGTCGAGGACGCACAAGCCGTACAATACGTGCCACCAACGAGGCGTCGGGGTGCTCTAACGCGTCTTGTAGCTGCCGCGCGCACCGGCGGCAGACTCAGCAGCGCGACCGGCGCACCATCAGGGAGGCTTATGGGAACCATCCGTCTCATCACCGAACTGCCGGGGCCGAAGAGCTTGGAGCTCACGCGCCGCCGCGAAGCCGCGACCGCGCGCGGGGCCGCCAAGCTGACGCCAGTGGCCGTCGCGCACGCCCACGGCGCCGCCGTGACCGACGTCGACGGCAACACGCTTTTGGACTTTGCCGGCGGCATCGGGACGTTAGCGGTCGGGCACACGCCAGCGGGGGTCGTCGGGGCGCTTAAAGCGCAAGCCGAAAAGCTCGTACACCTGTGCGCCATCGTCGGCACCTACGAACCCTACGTCGCGCTCGCCGAACTGCTGTGCGAGATCGCCCCCGTAAGCGGCCCCAAAAAAGCGGTGCTCTTAAATAGCGGCGCCGAAGCGGTCGAGACGGCGGTCAAAGTCGCCCGCGCGCACACCGGCCGGGCCGCCGTGGTCGTCTTCGAGGGGGCGTATCACGGGCGCACGAACCTGACGCTCGCCATGACGAGCAAGTACGGGCTCTTTAAAAAGGGCTTCGGCCCCTTTGCACCGGAGGTCTACCGGCTGCCGTTTCCCAACCTCTTCCGCCGCCCCCCGGGGATGAGCGAGGCGGCCTTTGTCGAGGAGGCGATCCGCGGGCTCGAGCGCGCCTTCGTCGCGCACGTCGACCCGAGCGCGGTCGCGGCGGTGGTCATCGAACCGGTACAGGGCGAGGGCGGCTTTCTCCCCGTCCCCGCGCCCTTTTTGCGCCGCCTGCGCGAGCTCTGCACGGAGCACGGGATGCTGCTCGTCGCCGACGAGATCCAGTGCGGGATGGGGCGCACCGGCAAGCTCTTCGCCGTGGAGCACTACGGCGTCGAACCCGACCTCGTCACGGTCGCCAAGTCGCTCGCGGCGGGGATGCCGCTCTCGGCCGTGGTGGGGCGCGCGGAGGTGATGGACGCGCCGCACCCCGGCGGGTTGGGCGGCACCTATAGCGGCAACCCGCTCGCGTGCGTCGCCGCCTTGGAGGCCGTGGCGATGATTCGCGACGAGGCGTTTTTGCGGCGCGCGCGCGAGGTGGGCGAGCGGCTGCGGGGGCACCTCGAGGGGTTGCAGCGCGCGTTTGACGCCATCGGCGACGTGCGCGGCCTCGGGCCGATGCTGGCGCTCGAGCTCGTCCGCGAGGACGGCTCCCCCGACCCCGACGCGGTGCAGCGCGTGACGGCCGAAGCGCTAAAGCGCGGCCTCATCGTGCTGCG
Source organism: Truepera radiovictrix DSM 17093 (assembly GCF_000092425.1). Taxonomy (NCBI): domain Bacteria; kingdom Thermotogati; phylum Deinococcota; class Deinococci; order Trueperales; family Trueperaceae; genus Truepera; species Truepera radiovictrix. The sequence continues at coordinate 137,735 of NC_014221.1, read as the reverse complement.
CGCCGGTCTCTACAGCAACTGCCTGCGCTTTCTGCCCCCCTTAAACCTCTCCGACGACGAGCTGGACGAAGGGATGGCGGTGCTGCGCGAGGCGTTCGCCGCGGCGTTCGCGCCCAAAGAGCCCCAGGAGGTGGTGAGCGGTGACTAACACCCTGAACGCGGGGATGAACGCGGAGACGGAGCAGGGCTTTGTCTTTAAACAGCTCATCGGCGGGGCGTGGGTGGACGCCGCCGGGGGCGGCACCTGGGAGCTGATCGACCCGGCGACCGAAGGGCTGATCGCGAGGGTGCCCTTCGGCGGCCGCGAGGACGCCGAGGCGGCGGTGGACGCGGCGGCCGCCGCCTTTCCGGCGTGGGCGAAGCGGACGCCTTACGAGCGCGCCGAGGTCTTAAACCGCGCGGCCGCCTGGATCCGCCCCCGCGTGGCGGCGCTCGCGCGCGTCTCGACCGAGGAGTCGGGCAAACCGCTCGCCGAGGCCAAAGCCGAGTGGACGAGCGCCTGCGGGTACCTCGAGTGGTTCGCGGGCGAGGGGGTGCGCGCCTACGGCCGCGTGATCCCGGCGCGCGCGCCGGGCCGCCGCATCACCGTCTTGCACCAGCCGATGGGCGTCATCGGCACCATCACCGCCTGGAACTTCCCCGTCTACAACCTCGTGCGCACGTGGGCCGCCGCCCTCGCCGCCGGTTGCACGGTGGTCGGGCGGCCCTCCGAGTACACCCCCCGCAGCGCCATGCTGCTCGCCCGGGCGCTCCAAGCGGGCGGCGCGCCCGACGGCGTCATCAACGTCGTAAATGGCGACCCGGCGGCGGTCGCCGAGGTGATGATGGCCGACCCACGCGTCCGCAAGGTCGCCTTTACCGGCTCGCCGCGGGTCGGCAAGCTCCTCATGGACCAGGCGAGCAGGACCGTCACACGGCTCTCGTTGGAGCTCGGCGGCAACGCCCCCGTCATCGTCTTCGGCGACGTCGACGTGGAGAGAGCGGCCAAGAGCGCCGTGACCTGGAAGACGCGCAACTGCGGCCAGGTCTGCGTCGCGCCGCAGCGCTTTTACGTCCACGAGAGCCTCTACCGCGCGTTTGCCGAGCGGGTCGCCGAGCTGATGGGCGCGCTCAGGCTCGGTCACGGCTTAGACGAGAGCACGCAGGTCGGGCCGCTCATCAACGAAACGCAGCGGGAGCGCGTCGCGGACCTTGTGGCGCGGAGCGTGGCGGCGGGGGCGAAGCTGGAAACAGGCGGTGAACGCCCGGCGGGGCAGGGCTACTTCTACCGGCCGACGGTGCTCAGCGAGGTCACGCCGGACATGCCCGTGCACACCGAGGAGGTGTTCGGCCCCGTGATGCCGCTCATCCCCTTTAGGGACGCCGACGAGGTGCTAGGGCTCGCCAACCGCAGCGAGTACGGGCTAGCGGGCTTTGTGCTCACCAACGACCTCAACACGAGCGTCCGCATGAGCGAGGGGCTCGAGGTCGGTCTGGTGTGCGTCAACGACTGGCTGCCCGCGACCCCCGAGGCGCCCTTCGGCGGGGTCAAGGGGAGCGGGTTCGGGCGGGAGACGGGGAGCGAGGGGCTCTTGGAGTACATGGAGACCAAGACGGTCTTTACGGGTGGGGTGGGGTAGCGCTGTGTTCTAACCCGAAACCGTAGAATGAGATGGTCGACAGGCGCGGCCCAGCCGGAACGCCTCTTCCGGCTCACCTATCAAGGATCGTAACGGTCCCAGAGCGGCAAAAACCCGCGGGCCCCCTGTGCCTTGCCACAACACTCATCAGAAAGCCGTTTCATCGATGTGTGCACCAGTGAAGCTCGTCAAGTCCAAACAACGCGTCGCCGACCACGGGGAGGTCTTCACCCCGCCCTGGCTGGTCGCGGCGATGCTCGACCTGGTGAAGGGCGAGACCGAGCGCATCGACGCCCGCTTTTTGGAGCCGGCCTGCGGCAGCGGCAACTTCCTGGTGGAGGTCTTGCGCCGCAAGCTCGCCGCCGTGGAGCTTAAGTACGGCCGCTCCGACTTTGAGCGGCGGCACTACGCGCTCTTCGCCTTGATGTGCGTCTACGGCATCGAGCTTTTGGCCGACAACATCGCCGAATGCCGCGCCAACTTGCTAGAAATTTTCGCCGACTACTTGAACCTGGACGCTTCAGACGACCTCTACCGCGCCGCGTCCCATGTGCTGGCGCAAAACCTGGTGCACGGCGACGCGCTCAAAATGCAAACCCATGAAGGTGCGGCCATCACCTTCGCCGAGTGGGGCTACCTGGGCCGAGGCAAATATCAGCGCCGCGACTTCCACCTCGACACTCTCACCATGTCGTCCACCTTCAGTGCCGAGGGTTCGCTCTTCGCTAGCCTGGGCAAGCACGAAATTTTCAAGCCGACGAAATCCTACCCGCCGATGACCATCAAGGAATTGGGCGAAATGGGCAGAGAAGGCGCGTGAGATGCCGGGAGGTGCGTCGAGGGAGAAAATCATCATCATCGCTGGGCCAAACGGCGCGGGCAAAACCACCTTCGCCCGTTCGTTCCTGCCCGCCGAGGCTGGGTTGCCGCGCTTCATCAACGCGGATTTGATCGCGGCAGGCCTCGCGCCGTTCGCACCGGAGACAGCGGCCATCAAGGCCGGGCGGCTCATGCTGGAAGAAATCGAACGGCACACGCAGCGCGGTGAAAGTTTCGCCTTCGAGACTACGCTCGCCAGCCTGAGCTACCTTCGGCGCATCAAAGCGTGGCGCGCTCAGGGCTACCGGGTCAATCTGTTCTTTCTGATGCTGCCCAATGTGGAGACCGCCCTCGCCCGCGTGGCCGAGCGGGTGCGTCAGGGCGGGCACAGTATCCCTGAAGCCGTCATCCGCCGACGCTTCACGTCAGGCCTCCGCAACCTGCCACACTACCGGCAGGCGGTAAGTAAATGGGCAATATACGACAATAGCGGAACGGAGCCTGTCCTACTGGAGTGGGGAGAAAACCAATGACACAGCAGGAGCTTTCTCTGGCGAAAGATCCGGACTTGCGCGGCTCGCTTGCTGCTCTACGCCGCGCGGCGGCAATGGCGCGCCAAACGGCCATTCAGACCGATACGGCAATCGTCGTGGTAAAGGATGGCAAACTGCTGCGCATTTCTGCCGCTGAGCTGCGCGCAGGCAAGCGGTGAACGGCAAGGCGGCATTCTCGTTGCGGGGCCGCAACCCCGACGTTTTAACGTGCATCGCCAACCTCTCCAACGACGAGGTCTTCACCCCGCCCGAGTTCGCCAACCGCATGCTGGACACGCTCGCCGAAGCGTGGGCCGTAGACCACGGCGGTGCCAACCTCTGGGCAGACCCCGCCGTGCGCTTTTTAGACCCCTGCACCAAGTCGGGCGTGTTCCTGCGCGAAGTCACCCGCCGCCTCACCGAAGGTTTGGCGGGCGCGAACATGACGCAGATAGACGCGGGCGGCATCCTCGACATCGCCATGGCGGGTACCTCAGCGACGCTCTTAGCCCGCAAGTGGGAGTCGGCGCTCTTAGTGAATGTGGATAACGACACCCTGCGGCGCATCCTCGAGAATCCCGAAGCGCTGGCCGCCGTCGAGCGCATCGAGGGCTGGCGCAGCTTGGGCGACAACATCCTAGAGACCATCATCAACAAGAGCGAGAAGATTAAGGAACTGAAGAGCAAAGGCAAAGAGCGCGAGCTCACACCCAAGGAGAAGAAAGAGCTGTCTGACGAGGAGAAGGAGTATAAGAGCAAGCGCAAACAGCTTCAGGAGAAGCTCATCAAGTTCGCCACGCGCATCCCGGCGTTTATGTACCTGACCGACTTCCGCGAGAACACGCTCCAGGACGTTATCACCAAGCTCGAGCCCGACCTCTTTCTAACGGTTACCGGCCTGACCGTAGAGGACTTCCACCTGCTCGTGCGCCTGCGGGTCTTTAACACTGAGCAGATGAATCAGGCGGTCTTCGCCTTTCGGCGCTACGAGGACGCCTCACTGCGCTACACCGGTATTGAGAGCCACGAAGAGCTCACCTACTACGGCCTTTATGACACCGTGGTGGCTAGGGAGTAAAAGAAGGGTTCATGGTGTGTCAGCGCCCAAGCAGCGTCAGTAGAACGACAGTAAAGTAGACTCGAGCCTCATGAGGGTTCTTCTCGTCGGCTTTTCCGAAGACCGCTTCTCACCCGAGCAGCGCGCGGCCATCCTGGGGGCGGCCGAGGGCTTAGAGGTCGTCTTTACGCGCGAGCGCGCCGAGATCACAGCGCGCCTAGAGGACATCGAGGTGGCTGTTGGCTCCTTTCCCCGCGACCTCATGAAGCGCGCCCCGCGTCTGCGCTGGTTTCAGCAGTGGGGGGCGGGGGCGGACTGGCTCCTCAAGCACCCCGAGCTGGTGGCGAAAGACTTCGTGCTCACCAACGTCTCGGGCATCCACGCGGTGCCGATTAGCGAGCACATCTTTGCGTACTTGCTCGCCTTTGCGCGCGGTCTTCCCAAGGCGCTGCGCGACCAGGCCGCGCGCCGGTGGCCCACAGACCGTGGTGCCTTTTTCGAGCTTCAGGGGCAGACGATGCTGCTCCTCGGCACGGGCGCTATCGGCGCGCGCACCGCGCAGCTCGCCCAAGCGTTTGGGATGCGCGTCGTCGGGGTGCGGCGCAACCCGGACCGACCGGTGGCGCACGTCGACGAGATGGTCGCGCTTAGCGACCTGCACGCGGCCTTGCCCGAGGCCGACGCCGTCGTCTTGACGCTGCCTTTAACCCGCGACACGCGCCACGTCATCACCGAGGGCGAGCTGCGGCGGATGAAGGGGAGCGCCCACCTCGTCAACATCGGGCGCGGCGGGCTCGTCGACGAGGGGGCGCTCGTGCGCGCGCTGCAAGAGGGGTGGATCGCCGGCGCCGGTTTGGACGTCTTCGAGGAGGAGCCGCTGCCGGAGAGTTCGCCCCTCTGGGAGCTGGAGAACGTCATCATCACGCCGCACACCTCGGGCGACACGCCGCACTACGACGCGCGGGCGCTCGCGATCTTCCTCGAGAACCTGCGGCGCTACCGCGCCGGCGAGCCCCTCACGCACGTGGTCGACAAAGCGCTCGGGTACTAGCCGTAGCCCGTGGGTGATGGGCCACAGGCTGCGCGCTACGCTTCGGAGGCGCTCGCGTAGGGCGCTGCGGGTTTGACGAGCACCTGCGGGTAGACCTCGAGCCTCACCTCGCCCGTTTCCCCCACCGCGCCTTCGTAGTGCTCGGCGGCGGCGAGCGCCCAGCTGAGGTCGCGCCACACGTCGAGGAGCACCCACGGTTGGCCGGCGCCCATGGGGGTCAGGGGGAGCCCGCGCTCTGAAGCGCTGCGCGGCGGCTGCGCCCCCTGGGGGCGCACGCGGCACAAGCTCACCACGCCGGCGTTCAGCTCGGGGAGCGGGGCGGAGGTGGTGTAGAGCTCGAGCTCGCGCCGCCGGGAAAAGGCCTCGGGGGGGAGGCGGTTGGGGCTCTGGGGGCTGTGGCTCCGCTTAAAGGCGTCCGACTGCACCCAGCGGCGCAGGGCGGCCATGTCCTCCCACAGCGCCACCGAGACGTGCGGCAGGTCGCCGCAGCGGGGCACGAGCATGCAGCTGCGCAAGAGCCCCGCTGGCGGGGCGTGCGCGTGGTCGGAGGGCTCGAGCCCCAAAAAGCGCCGGCGCAACCGCTCGGCCCAGGGGTCGTGGAGGTAGAACCGGTTCATGGCAACGATCATCGTCTCTCCTTCTGGCGTCTAAACGCTGACGAGGGCGTGCGGGTCATGGGGTTGCGGGTCGCGCGGCGTCGCCCCCTCGAGGACCACCAGCGGGCGGCCGCGCAGCTGCGTCACCTGGGCCTCGACGCCGTAGACGCTGCGCAACCGGTCTTCGGTCAGGACCTCGCTCGCGCTCCCGAGGCTCACCACCTCGCCGCGGTGCATCAGCACCAGGCGGTCGGCGAAGCGCGCCGCTAGGTTCAGGTCGTGCATGGTGGCGATAACCGCGCAACCGCCGGCGGCGAGCTCCCGCGCCAGCGCCAACACCGCCAGCTGATGGCGCGGGTCGAGGTGATTGGTCGGTTCGTCGAGCAGCAGCAGCTGCGGCTCTTGGGCCAAGACGCGCGCTAGGTCGACGCGGCTCGCCTCGCCCCCGGAGAGGCTCGGGTAGACGCGTTCGGAGAGCCCTTGCGCCTCGACCCGCGTCAGGCTCTCGGCGACGACGGCGCGGTCGCGCGGCGTCTCGTGCCCACGCGCCTGGTGCGGCAAGCGGCCGAGCATCACCACCTCGAGGGCGCGGAAGGGGAACTCGAGGTGCCGCTTCTGGCTGAGCAGCGCGCGCTGCTGGGCGAGCGCCAGGGGCGCGTAGCTGCTCAGCGGTCTGCCCAACAGCTGCACCGCGCCGCGGCTGGGGGTAAGCTCGCCGGAGAGCAGGCGCAGCAGGGTCGTTTTGCCCGCCCCGTTGGGCCCCAAGATGGCGCAGAACTCCCCCGCCGGCACCTGCAGCGCGACGTCGCGCACCAACCAGCGCCCCGCGGCGCGGTAACCGAGCCCCGACACCTCAAGCACGCAGCACCTCGCGCTGCTGAACGGTGAGCAGGTAGATGAAAAAGGGGCCGCCGACGAGCGCAGTGAGGATGCCGATGGGCAGCTCGGCCGGAACCAGCAGGGTGCGGCAGAGCACGTCGGCCACGAGCAGCAAGCTCGCGCCCATGAGCGCCGCACCGGGCAGCAAGTAGCGGTGGTCGGGGCCAGCGACGAGCCGGAACATGTGCGGCACCACCAGCCCCACGAAACCGATCACCCCGGCGACCGCGACGCTCGCACCGACCAGCAGCGCGCTCAAGACGACCGCCCGCCGTTTGACCCGCTCGACCTGGACGCCCAGCAGATAGGCCTCGGACTCGCCGAGCACGAGCGCGTTGAGGCGCCTCCCTTGGCGCAGCAGGAGCGCCAGCGCGAGCGCGATAAGGGGCGCAGCGACCCAGAACTCGCGCCAGCTCACCCGGTTAAAACCGCCCAGCGTCCAGAAGACGAAGCTGCGCAGCTGCTGGTCGTCGGCGAAAAACTGCATCAGGCCGATGCCCGCACCCGCCAAGCTGTTCATGGCGATCCCCGCTAGCAGCAAGCTCACGACCAGCGTGCGCCCGCCCGTTCGCGCGACGCGCCACACCAGCAGCGTGGTCACGCAAGCGCCGACGAAGGCAGCGAGGGGCAACCCCCACTGAAAGGCCGCGCTCGCCCGCACCGGCTGACCGGAGCCGAAACCCCCGCCCAGGAGCACGATCCACACCGCGGCCCCCAGCGCGGCGCCCGAGCTCACGCCGATCAAGCTCGGCTCGGCCAGCGGGTTGCGAAAGAGCCCCTGCAAGACCGCCCCCGCCACCGCCAGCCCGGCGCCGACAAGCGCGGTCATCAGCACGCGGGGCAGGCGGATCTGCGTCAGCACCTCGTAGCCGAGTCCGCGCTCGAGCAGCACCCGCGGGATCTCAAGGGGCGGGATGTAAAAGGCGCCCAGCCCCGCGGCCAGCAGCAGCGCCGGCGGGAGCGCGAGCGCGCAGCCCACGAGCGCCGTGCGGTAGCGCGCGCTCACGGCGCCTCGGCGTAGGGGGTTACGGCGCCCTCTGGCGTCACCAGCACGACCCCGCCGTGCTCATAGAGCGCTTCGTGGATCGCCTGAGCAAACCGCGGCGCACTCGCTCCCATACCGCGAAAAGCTGGGCTCTCCATGATCACCGCGCGCCCCGTTTGCACCGCGCGCAGCTGGGCGAAGCCAGGTCGCGCGCGCAGACCGGCGACGCCGCCGACCGCTTCGTACTGGCTGAGGGCGGGGAAGAAAAGGACATCGACCGGTAGTTCGGGCAACGCCTCGGGGTTGATCTCCGGACAGCCGTTAAGCGCCTCTAACAGGTTGTGGCCGCCCGCCAGAACGTACATGGCGTGAAAGTCGGAATCGCCGCCGCAGGCCTGCGGCGCCCCCGACCAGCCGACCATCACGAGGCCGCCGACGCGCTCGGGGGTGGCGGCGAGGCGCGCTTCCAACGCCTGGCGCTGCGCCTCGAGCCGCTCGAGGAGCGCCTCGCCGCGCCCACTCACCCCCAGCGCCGCGGCGATCTCCCGGATACGCGCGGCGCTCCCCTCCAGGTCGCTCTGAGCGCTCACCAGCAGCACGGGCACGCCCGCGCCCCGCAGCTGCGCTATCGCCTGCGGCGGGCCGTTGTCCTCGGTGCCGACGATGAGGGTGGGCGAGAGCGCGAGGACCGCCTCGGCGCTCACGTTAAACTCGAAACCGATGTCGGGAAGGTCTTCGGCGCTCACGCCCGACGCGGGGTCGACGAAGGGGCTCGAGTGGAAGCTGCGGCCGACGACCGCCTCGGCCAACCCAAGGTCGAAAAGCACGTCGGTCGTCTTCTGGTGGAGGCTGACGATGCGCTCTTGGGCCAGCGCCGAGCCCAGCAACGCAACCAGCGCTGCGCAAACGACCCCCATTAGGTAGCGCCTCATAGCGGCGCCACCGCCAAATCGCGCTCGATCACGACCGGACCCTCGTGGCCGTAGACCGCCTCGTGCAGCGCCAGCGCAAAGCTCGGGGTGCGCAACCCGACGCCCAGCACCTGCTCGGCGCTCCCCAGGACGATGTAGCGCTCCTGGCGCACCGCCTCGGTGCGACCGAAGACCGGGTGGGCGCTCAGCCCCTCGTGCCCGCCGAAAAAGTCGAAGGTCTCGGGGTTGGAGAACACCAGCACCTCGGCGTCGATCCCGACGAGCGCCTCGCGGCTCAGCTCCTCGCAGGCGCTCACCTGCGGCGCGAGGTTCGTGAGGCCGGCGAGCTCGAGCAGCGTCTCGTGCGGCCCGCGCCCGCAGACCCGTTCGACGCCGCCGTGCGAAGCGAGCGCGAGGGCGCCGACGGGCTCGACCGCGGCCGTGCGCGCGGCGAGCTCGGCGCGCACCGCCGCCATCTCGGCTTCGAGCGCCGCCGCGCGCCCCTCGAGCCCGAGGTGGGCCGCGAGCTGCCCGACCCGCGCCAGCGCCCCCGCAAGGTCGTCGCGCGGGTCCAATAGGAGCACCTCGGTCGCCCCCTGGAGCTGCCGCACCGCCGTCTCGGGGCCGCTCCGCTCGGTCCCGACGACGAGCGTCGGCTGCAGCGCGAGCACGCTCTCGGCGCTTAGGTCGGCCCAGTGACCGATGACGGGCAGCTCTGCAAAGCTGCGGTCAAGCGCAGCGTCGTAGTAGCTGCGCGACATGATGTCGATCCCGACGACCTGCTCGCTCAGGCCGAGCTCCAAGAGCGCCTCGGTGGCGTAGAAGTGCAGGCTGACGATGCGCGCTTCGGGCGGCACCGCAGCGCCCATAGCGCCCGCGGCGACGGCGGGCGCCGGGGCGAGGACGGCGAGGGCGACGAGCAGGGCGCGAAGCGGGGGGCAAACGGACAAGACGTTCATCAAGGGGTTCCTTTCGCCATAGGCACGTAGCGCGCGCGGTGAGCGCGGCGCTGCAGCGAGGTCTCGGCGCGCGTTCACCGCGCCGGGGTGGCGCCGGTGTAAAGACGCCGCAGGTAGACGCCGTCGACCCGTGCCAGATGCGGGTATGGGGCGTGGCTCCGTGAGCCGCGCCAGCGGTGCGGGTGCGCGGACGACGGCACCGGCATAGGGGTAGCCGCGGTACGGCTCCCGTTTGGTCTTTGTGGAGGGGCGTGCGCTAGGCGACAGGGGGGGCGCGCGAACCGTTGGCGCGGGGTGGGGTGCGGCGCTCGAGGTACTGCACGCCGCCCCTGGGGCGCACGCCAACGCGGCTCAGCTGAGGCTTCGGCGCGTCGACCGTCGCCTCAGCTGAGGCCACCGAAACCGTGGCGCAGAGGTGGTGTGCTTGGGCGTCGCTATGGGGGTGAAGGCCGAAGCTGCAGCTGTCCGCGATCAGGGGGGCGAGCAGCAGCGCGGTGACGAGAAAGGCGAGCGCGTAACCGGCCACGCCCACGCGGAAGCCGCGGCGGAGCGACGTCCCCACGTCCGGCGTCCACGCACCCGACCTCCACCAACCCCTGGCGCTCATCTCGCTGCGTATCCTAACAGGCCGCGCGCCGCGCTAGGGGGATAAACGTCCCGCGCGCTGCGGCCCGGGAGGCTCCGGGCGACCGCTTGCCAAGCCCAACCACATGTTGTAGGGTGCTCTTTACCTGCTGCTAGTTGTAGCAGCCGCCGCACCGCTCGGTCGTCCATGGCCCTCGGCCGACGGACGCCTTGGGGGAAGACCGGTGAGAGTCCGGCGCTGTCGCGCAACGGTAACGCTTGGGTCACCAAGCGAAGCCCGAGTACCCACGGTGCGGCGTAACCCTGTAGCCTCCGCGTCAGAGGCGAAAGAGGTGGCCGATGGCAGGACCCTAGACCCTTGCGCGCCCGCTCGCCGCCGCGCGCGGCCAGCTGGGACACCCACCCGCTGCAATCTCAACCGCTGCAACCCGTCGACCGCTCACGTGAGCTGTGCACGGCGCTCGTCAGCGCGCCGGACGTTCGGACGTCTCCGAGCGAGGGGGAGTCTATGCCCACAACCACCAGAGCCGCCGAGACGCGGCTCGTCCACCCCGTCTTTCCAAGCGACACCAACCACTACCACACCCTCTTCGGTGGTCAGGCGATGGCCTGGATGGACCAAGCCGCCTTTATCTGCGCCACCCGCTACTGCCGCCGCCGGGTGGTCACCGTGCACTCGAGCGACCTGTCGTTTCGGCGCCCCGTCCCCGAAGGGTCGATCGTCGAGCTCGTGGCGCAGGTCGCGCGCACCGGCCGCACCTCGCTCGAGGTCGCCGTCGAGATGTGGATCGAACCGATGGAGCGCGAGGGGCGCGAGCTCGCCTGCCGCGGCGCCTTTACCCTGGTGGCGCTCGGTGACGACGGCAAACCGGTGCCGGTCCCGCCGCTGGCGCAAAGGGTGGGGGCGTGAGCGCCCCCGTGAGCGCGCCGCGCTTTGCGTGGCTCACCGAAGAGAGCCGCGCCTTTTTGCGCCGCGGCTACCTGCTCCCGGGCGTGAGCCCCGAAGGGCGCCTCAGGCAGATCAGCGAACGGGCCGAGGCGCTCCTCGGTCTCCCCGGCTTCGCCGAGCGCTTTTTCGACTACCTCGCGCGCGGCTTCTACTCGCTCTCGTCGCCCATCTGGGCGAACTTCGGCCTCTCGCGCGGCCTGCCTATCAGCTGCTTTGGCTCGTACGTCCCCGACAGCATGGCGGGGATCTTGGGGGCAGCCGCCGAGGTCGGGATCATGAGCAAGTATGGCGGCGGGACGAGCGCCTACTTCGGCGACCTTAGGCCTCGCGGCGCGCCAATTCGCGACAACGGCTTTTCCGAGGGGGCGGTCAACTTTTTGCGGCTTTTTGACACGCTCATCGACGTCACCAAACAGGGGGCGACGCGGCGCGGGTCGTTCGCCGCCTATTTGCCGATCGACCACCCCGACGTCGAGGAGTTTTTGGCGATCCGCTCGGACGGCAACCCCATCCAAAACCTCTTTTTCGGGGTCGCGGTGAGCGACGCGTGGCTCGAGGCGATGCGCGCAGGCGACGCGGACAAACGCCGCGTGTGGGCCAAGGTGCTGCAAAAGCGCACCGAGGTCGGCTTGCCCTACGTGCTCTTTACCGACAACGCCACGCGCGGCGCCCCCGAGGTCTACCGCGACCGGGGGCTAGTGGTTCGCTCGAGCAACCTCTGCACCGAGATCATGCTCCCCGTCGCCGAAGACGAGTCGTTCGTCTGCGACCTAGCCAGCATGAACCTCGCGACCTATGACGCGTGGCGCGCGACCGACGCGGTCAGGCTGCTCGTCTTTTTCCTCGACGCGGTGATGACGGAATTTATCGACAAGAGCGCCTCGCTGCCCTTTTTCGAGCGGGCGCGGCGCTTCGCCGTGCGCCACCGCGCCCTGGGCGTCGGCGTCGTCGGCTACCACAGCCTCTTGCAGGCGCGGCGCGTCCCCTTCGGGAGCCTGCAGGCGGCGCTCCTCAACCGCCAGATCTTCCGCGAGCTGCGCGAGGCGGCCGACGACGCCTCGGCCGAGCTCGCCCGCCGCTACGGCGAACCGGCGCTCTGCGAGGGGACGGGGCGGCGCAACACCACCTTGCTCGCGGTCGCACCGACGACCTCGAGCGCCTTTATCCTCGGCGGGGTGTCGCCGAGCGTCGAACCGCTGCGCTCGAACTACTACGTGCGCGACCTCGCCAAGGCGGTCGTGACCTACCGCAACCCCGCGCTGCGCGAGGTATTGCGGGAGCGCGGCCACGACACCCCTGCGGTGTGGCGGAGCATCTTGGCGCACGACGGCAGCGTGCAGCACCTCGACTGCTTAAGCGACGAGGAGAAGGGGGTGTTCGCCACCTTTAGCGAGATCAGCCCGCGCGACATCATCGTGCAGGCGGCGGGGCGCCAAGCGTTTATCGACCAGGGGCAGTCGTTAAACCTCATGATCCACCCCGAGACCCCCGCGCGCGACCTCAACGCCCTCGTGTTAGAGGCGCACGCGCGCGGCCTTAAAAGCCTCTACTACCAGCACGCGATCAGCGCCGCCCAGGCGTTGAACCGCGAGCTGCTGACCTGCTCCGCTTGCGAGGCCTGATGCTCACCGAACGCCGCAGCACCCTCCGACCCGCCGAGTACCCCGAGTTTTTGGCCTACCGCGACGCGATCCGCCACTCGTACTGGCTGCACACCGAGTACAACCTCACCGAAGACGTGAACGACTACCGCGTCGGGGTGCGTGAGGCCGAGCGCCAGGTGCTGACGCGCGCGCTCCTCGCCATCGCCCAGGTCGAGGTGGCCGTCAAGACCTTTTGGGGCGACCTCTACCGGAAGTTCCCCAAACCCGAGGTCGGCGCGGTGGGTTACACCTTCGCCGAGTCGGAGGTGCGCCACCAAGATGCCTACGCGCACCTGCTCGAGCTGCTCGGCTTGACCGACGCGTTTGCACGGCTGCACGAGGCGCCCGCGCTCGGCGAACGCCTCGCGGTGCTCGACGCCCACCTCGTGCCCGTGCGGCAAGACGGCCGAGACGACGCCTTTAGCGTGGCCCTCTTTAGCGCCTTTGTCGAACACGTCAGCCTCTTCGGGCAGTTTCTCATCCTCAAAGCCTTCAACCAGGCCACGGGGCGCTTTAAGGGGGTCGCCAACATCGTCGAGGCGACCAGCAAAGAGGAGCAGATCCACGGGATGTTCGGCTACAAGCTCGTCGAGACCCTGAGGCGCGAGCGTCCGGAGTGGTTTGGCGCCGCCTTTAGCGCGCGCCTTAGAGCGGCCTGCGTCGACGCCGAGCGCGCCGAGCGCGCAATCTTGCGCTGGATCTGCGAAGCCGGCGCGCTGCCGTTTCTGCCCCTCGCGCAGCTCGAGGCCTTTATGCAGGCGCGCTTTAACGGCGCGCTCGTGGCGCTCGGTGAGGCGCCCCTCTGGGAGGTCGACCCGGCGCTCCTAGCGCCCACGAGGTGGTTCGAGGAGGAGCTCTTAAGCAGCAAACAGGTGGACTTTTTCCACAAACGCCCGACGGCGTACGCGAAAAAGACGAGACCGATCACCGCCGACGACCTCTTCGCGGTCTGAGGCTCCAGGTAGCGGCCGCGCGAAACCGCCCGCACGAAAAGCGGCCACTTTCATCTCGAGGTGCGCGGCTTTAAAGGCGCTTTGGGGGCGCCTTTTACGGTGAGGGCGTAGCCAACGCGAAGACACCCGCCGAAAGGCTAGCGACGCGCCCCTCCCCACAAGCCCCATGAGGGCGCGCACTCCCGGACGGTGCGCGCCACCGACGGCGCCCGGATGGGCTGAGCCCATCCGGGCGCGGCCTTTGTCGAGAAAATTGTCTCATGGATGCGCCTACCCCCGGGCGGCGACGCTCTCCCCACGCTGCTCTTTCGGACCGAAAATCCAGAGGGATACGGCGCACTCGATGAGGTGGTTGACGAAACCCCTCTGGTGTGCCTAAATGATAACTGTTTTTCATCTAGCGCCCCGGACAGGGTCACGGAGGCGCCGCATTCCTAGGCTCACCGCCCCACAGCTCCCCGTTAGGAGGCCCCCTTGCTCCCCCTTCCCGTCACCGTCCTCTCCGGCTTTCTCGGCGCGGGCAAAACGACGCTGCTCAACCACGTGCTAAGTAACCGCCAAGGGCTCAAAGTCGCCGTCATCGTCAACGACATGAGCGAGGTGAATATCGACCGCGAGCTCGTCGCGCGCGGGGACGCTGGGCTCAGCCGCACCGAGGAGACGCTCGTCGAACTCAGCAACGGCTGCATCTGCTGCACGCTGCGCGACGACCTCCTGCGCGAGGTCAGCCGGCTCGCCCGCGCGGGCCGCTTCGACTACCTGCTCGTCGAGTCGACCGGCATCTCGGAGCCGCTACCGGTCGCGCAGACGTTCGTCTTTGAGGACGCGACCGGTGCGAGCTTGTCCGAAGTTGCGCGGCTCGACGCCCTGGTGACGGTGGTCGACGCGGCCACCTTTCCGCGCGACCTCGCCTGCGACGACGACCTCGCCGAGCGCGGCGAGAGCGCCGGCGAGGGCGACGAACGCACCGTCGCCGCGCTGCTCGCCGACCAGGTCGAGTGGGCTGATGTCATCGTGGTCAACAAAACCGACCTCGTGGGCGACGCCGAGCTCGAGCGCCTCGAGGCGGTGCTGCGCGCGCTCAACCCGCGAGCCGCCCTCTACCGCGCCGAAAGGGGCCGCGTACCCCTCGAGGCGGTGCTGCACACCGGCCGCTTCGACCTCGAGGCGGCCTCGCAGTCCGCGGCGTGGTTGCAGGAGCTAGCGAGCGAACACCGCCCCGAAACCGACACGTACGGCATCTCGAGCTTTGTCTTTCGCGCGCGGGCCCCCTTTCACCCGCAGCGGCTCGCCGCGGCGCTCGCCGACCCGCACCTAGAGGCGGTGCTGCGCGCCAAGGGGACCTTCTGGTTGGCGACCCGCCCGGACTACGTCGGCCTCCTCTCCAAAGCCGGACCGACCTACACCCTAGACCCCATCGGCACCTGGTGGGCGACGCTGCCCGAGGCGTCGTGGGAGCTGCCGGAGGCCGAGCGCCAGGCGCTGCTCGCCTCGTGGCACCCGGTGTGGGGCGACCGCGAGCAGCAGCTCGTCTTTATCGGCGTTGACATGGACGAAGCGGCGATCCGCCGACGGCTCAGCTGGGCGCTCCTCACCGACGAGGAGCTAGAGGACGTCGCGCGTTGGACGCAGTTCGCCGACCCGCTGCCGGCCTGGGAGGTGCCGCACCCCTAACGGCGCCTCAGCACCCCGTGCGCTTCGTAAAAGCGCCGCACGCGCGGGTCGCGCAGCAGCGGCCCGTGCACCTGCAACCCTAGGTTGACGTTGTGGTTGCCCTCGATGAGGCACACCCCCTCCGGGGTCACGAGCACGTCCCAACCGACGTAGCGCAAAAATGGGTAGACCTCCAAGACGCGCGCCAACGTCGCCAAGAGCGCCTCCCAGTGGGGTAGCACGACCCCTTCGATGAGAGCGCCCGTGTCGGGGTGGTGGCTGAGCCACACGAGCCGCCCCCCCGTAACGTTGGGGTGGCGCACCGCGCGCCCGAGACGTCCGGTCGCGAGGTCGATAGCGGCGCTTACCCCACCCGTCTGGAAGTTGTCGGTCGGTTGGGTGCGGACCCCGCCGAAGCGGTGCATCGCCGCTGGGAAAAAGACCTCGCCGGTGTCGGGGTCGCGCATGCTAAGGACGCGGACGGTGTTGGCCGCCCCCGGAAAGATCTGCGCGGCGTACGGCGCTTGCTCGACGCGCTCGACGACGAGGTAGCCGTCGAGCTGCGCGAACACCTCCTCGGCGCGCGCCGCCGTCACCGCGTGACCGCTCAGCAGGAGCGCCCCTTCCTGCTGCTGCAAGCTGAGCACGCCGCGCCCCTTGTTGCCGCGCACGGGTTTGGCGATGACGCCAGCAGGCGACAGTGCAAAGAGCGCCTCTAGCGTCCCTTTATCGCCTCTTTCGCCCACCTCGGGCAGCCAGACGAGCCGCCCGCGCTCGATCAGGGCCAGCACCTTTGGCACCCGCGCGTAGGGCCGCAGCATCGCCTCAAAGAGCAGCTTGTCTTTAAGCATGCGGCCGAAAGCGCCGTTGATGCGACGCGCTCGGGCGACCTCGAGGTCCGAGACGTACGCTTCGGGGGGGTGGTGTGCCAGGTCGAACAGGACGTACGAGGTGCTTTTAAAGCCCCGTCGCCAGAGCGCGAGCTTCTGGGGCAACGGCAGCGCCGCCCCCCCCGCCACTTCGGCGAGGGCAGCGCTGCGCAGGGTTTGGGCGGTGCGCCGCAGCTTACCGAGCATAGAGCCTGCGCCCCCGCCCTACGTCCGGCGCACCAGCATGAGGCGGCTATACTTCGACGCGGCCACCCCCGCTTGGGTCTGGAACCACGCCTGCTCCGGCGTCTCCCCCGCTGCCCACGCGAGCAGCGCCGCGGGCAGGTTCGCGCCCGCGACGTGCGAAAAGGGGTAGCCGCCGCCGAAGCGCGGGTTGAGCTCGAGCACCCACGCCCCGGTTTCGTTGACCAGCACGTCGCAGTCGAGGTTGCCGAGGTGCTGCAAGCGCCGCCCCAAGGCCGCACCGAGGTCTTGCAGCGCCGCGTCGGCGACCGTCACGGCGCTGTCGGTTTCACCCGCCCGCATCCCCAGCTTCTGCTTGACGAACGTCGTCACGTGCCCCCCCTGAAGGTCGTTGACGACGTCTAAACCGTACTCGTCGCCGGCGACAAAGGCCTGGATCAGCAGCGCGTTGCCCGGCGCCTCGCCTGCCAGCGAGGTGCGCGCGAGGCGCCGGCGCGCGAGGGCAAAGGCGAGCTCGAGCTCCTCGAGGTCTTGGGGGAACTCGAGCCCCACCGAGGCCGACCCCCAGCGCGGCTTTAACACCAGCGGAAAGCGGAGCTCGCCGCGCTCTAGCCCCGCTTTGGCCGCCTCGAGGCTGAGGTAGGTCTGAGGGGTTAAAAACCCCTCACCGCAGAGCCAGCGGTACGCCGCCCACTTGTCAAAGCAGAGGTCGACCACCTCGCGCGACGAGACCACGAGCGTGGTCCCGACTGCCTCGAAGCGCGCTTTGGCCGACGCCAGCAGGGGGAGCTCGAGGTCATTTAGCGGCACCAACAGGGCAACGCGCTCCTCTTGGCAAAACTCCACGAGCGCGTCGATGTAGTGCTTGTGGCCAATAGGCGGCACCAGGAGGATGCCGTCGGCTTCCTGCAGCGCGGGCGCGCTCGACTTGGCGTCGGCCGCGAACACGCGCCCCCGGCCGCCGAGCGCCTCCTGGAAGTACTCGACGAGGTAGTTGCGCCGCCCCGCGCTGGTGAGCAAGATGTTGAGGGTGCTCTGCGCCCCCCCCGGACGTCCGACGTCGGCGCCGCTCGCGTCCGGTACGGAGGCCCCTGACTGGCGTTTCATCCCCCCTCCCCTCGAGCTGCCCGCTCTTTGATAAAGCCGCCGTGGTCGAGCGGGATGTCGAGCACGTCGCTGCGGCGCAGCACCTTGACGAGCGTGGCGAGCACGATGCGGGCGTCCAGCGCGAGGCTGAGCGTCTCGGCGTAGCGCGCGTCGAGCTCGAGGCGCTCATCCCAAGGGAGGCGGTTGCGCCCGCTGACCTGCGCGAGCCCGGTGATCCCCGGCCGGACGCGGTGGCGCAGCCGCTCGCGCTCGCGGTAGTAGGGCAAGTAGCTCGCGAGCAGCGGGCGCGGCCCCACGAACGACATGTCCCCGCGCAGGACGTTAAAAAGCTGCGGGAGTTCGTCGAGGCTGGTCTTGCGCAGCCACACCCCTAGCGGGGTGATGCGCTGCGGCGGGGGCAGCAGCTCGCCGTCGGCGCCTCTGGTGTCGTGCATCGTGCGGAACTTCAGGAGCGTAAAGGGGCGCTCGAAGCGGCCCGGGCGCACCTGCCGAAAGAGGACGGGGGCGCCCATGCGCCAGCGGATGACGAGGGCGATCACCGCCATGAGGGGCCCCAACACGAGAAGACCGAGGGCAGCGAACGTCACGTCGAGCGCCCGTTTCAGGCGCTCGTAGCGCGCGCCACTCATCTCCAATACCCGCTGCGCCAGCCCTGCGGCGCCCTTTGCCGCCTCACTCATCTGCGATGCTCCATTCCAGCGGCGGCACCCTCGCTCTTTGCAGCCACCGGCTGACCGCTTGACCGCGACACCGCCCGTGGGCAGGCGCCACACGCGGGCGGCGTAGCAGAGCCGGGTACCCGCCCCCCATCCGCCAAGAGCTTATACCACGCCGCACCGCCGCTCATACCGCCAGCCGTACGCCACACCTTAACGGGTCGCAGCCCCTTGCGTCCCCGCAACGGCCACCCCGCTACCGGGAAGCGCGCGCCCATGGCCTTTAGGCCTCTCCCGAACCGTCGGCGCGGCCCGGGTCGAGGGTTCTAGCGAGCTCGATGTCGGCGTCTTCGACGGTAAAACCGAGGGCGCGGTTGACCTTCAGCATCGCCGCGTTGCTCGCCGCGTTGCGCGTCGTCACCACCGCCGCGCCGCACGCCCGCGCGTAGCGCAGCGCCATCACCTTGCACGCGAGCGCGAGCTTCTGACCGCGGTAGGCGCGCCGCACGGCGGTGAGACCCGTTTGCAGCTGCTCGGGCGTCGCGCCCCGTTTGAGTTCGCTCACCGCCGCGAAGGTGCCCCTGTAGAGCGCGACGAACGAACCCTCCGGCAGCAAGTTGGGCGCGCTGCGGCGGTGCGCGAGAAACTGCTCGAAGCTCCAGGGGGTAAACGGCTGGGTTCGCGGCACGTCGGCGACGAGCTCCTGGTAAAAGGTGTAGAGCGCGTAGAGCTGCGTCTCGTCGCGCTCGAGCTCCTCTACGCTGGCAAACGCGTAGCCTTGCTGGCCGAGCTCAGCCAGCAGCGGTTCCCACGGCGCCGGTGTAAAGCGCGCGAGCTCGAGCGTGAGGAGCCAACTCCGCTGCCGCTCCGCAAAACCCCGCCGGGTAAAAAACGCCAGCTGCTGCGGGTAGCGCCCCCTGACCGAGGTCCTCAGCTCGAGCACCTCACCAGCGCGCGCGCCGTGCGCTTGCAGCGCCCCTATGATCGCCCCGTAGAGCGCCCCCCCGATCCCCTGCCGCTGCGCTTCGGGGGCGACGCCGAGCTCGAGCGCGTAGCGGTCGGGGTGATACCACGACGGGTGCTGATAAAACCCCCCCCAACCGACCAGCGCGCCCTGCTGCCCCATCACCCACCGGCCGCGCCGGTACGGCTCCTGCAGACGCGCGTCCTCGTAACGAAGCGCCGCTTCGGAGAGGGGCGCTTCGGGGAAGACGCGGCGCTGCAACGCCGCGAGCGCCGGGTAGTCGGCCTCGACAAAGGGGCGGGGGCGGGGGGGCGGGGTTTCGGCGTCCGGCATCAGGGTGTAGTTTAACGAAAGCAAATGTGAGACGCGCCGCAGCGTTCACGCTCGGACGCCTCGAGGGAGCCAGCGGCCCTCACGCGACGAGCGGTACGCACGCCTGCGCCTTTAAGCTTCGCTTAAGGGCGCTGTGGTCTCGTGTACTAGGCTGGTGTTTGCCGTCGGCTGCGCAGCCGACGCGGTTGCGTCACAGCCCTCGCGCGCAGAATGCGCTAAGCTCGCCTCTAGGAGGACGTTGCGCACCGCTCGGGCAACGCGGCGACGCCACGTCACCCCGAGTGCCCCTAGGCCGCTGGCAGCAACCCGCCTCGGCACCGAAACAACGAGCCTTTGACTGGCGCGCTCGCCGCGAACGCCACCACGAGAGGCAGAACCCTACCTTGATGACCCAACGCCGTCACGTTCCTCATCGCCGAAGCTCTCATGATAGCCCCATGTGTGCGGCGCCGCCCCCCACGCGCCAGCCGCACCGTGAGCTGCACCGCGCACCGGGGGGGTTTTGCGTGCCCCGTGGCACGGTCACCTATGCCCACACTGCAGCGCTCGGCGCTGTTAACGCACCCCGGCTTACGGTAAAGAGGGACGAGACCTTCCGGAGGGGCCGTGCGACCTGATCCCATGCCTGAGATGCCACCTGCGACCGAGAGCCCCAAGTCCCCCCCGCCGAGCGGCAAACCGAGCCGGCTCAACCGGCTTTTTAAACTGTCGTTAGACGCCCTGTCGTGGCTGCTCGCGACGCCGATCGCCTTCTTTATCCGCTACGACTGGGCGCCCCCGGCCGACACGCTGGGCCCGATGGCCGTCGCGACCGCCGGGCTGTTCGCCCTCAAACTCGCCACGACCTCGTTTTTCGGCCTCTATCAGCGGAGCTGGACCAAGGTCGCCTTCCGCGAGCTCGGCGACATCGTCCGGGCCGTTATCGGCGCCGCCGCGCTCGGCAGTTTGATCCTCTTGTGGCTCGGCCCCAGCCTCGACATCCCCCGCTCGGTCGCCTTTCTCGACGGTCTGGTGACGCTCTTTTTGATGACGGGGATGCGCGCGTTTGCCCGCTACCGGCACGAGGCCTCGCTCGGCCAACATAGCGCGCGCCGCGCCAAGTCGGTTCTGGTGATCGGCGCGGGGGAGGCGGGCTCACTGGTCGTCCGCGAGATGCTGCGGCACCCGGAGATGGGGCTGCGGCCCGTGGGTTTTTTGGACGACGACCGCAAAAAGGTGGGCTACCGCATCGCCACGGTGCCGGTTTTGGGGACCACCCAAGACATCAACAAGGTGGTCCGTAGCCACGACGTCGACGAGGTGCTGATCGCCATCCCCTCGTCGGACGGCCGCGTGGTGCGCGAGATCGTCGGACGCATCGAAGGGGCCAAGGCGGGGCTCAAGTACCGCATCATCCCCGGCGTCTACGAGCTCCTCAGCGGCCAGGTCGGGATCAGCCGCATCCGCGAGGTGCAGATCGAAGACCTGCTGCGCCGCCCGCCGGTCGAGCTCGACACCGCCGCGATTTCAAGCTACCTCACCGACCGCGTGGTGATGATTACCGGCGCGGGCGGGTCGATCGGCTCGGAGCTCGTGCGGCAGATCTGCCGCTTCCGGCCCAAAGAGCTCATCCTCTTCGGGCGCGGCGAGAACAGCATCTACACCCTTGAGCGCGAGCTCGAGCGCGACTGGCCCGACATCCCCTACCACAGCGTCATTGCGGGCGTGCAGCACATCGTCCGGCTCGACTACGTCTTCCGGCGCTACCAACCCGAGGTGGTCTTTCACGCCGCCGCGCACAAGCACGTGCCGCTCATGGAGCTCAACCCCGAAGAGGCGGTGTTTAACAACATCATCGGCTCGAAAAACCTGGTGACGCTCGCCCTTAAGTACGGCGTGACGCACTTCGTCAACATCTCGACCGACAAAGCCGTCAACCCGACGTCCGTCATGGGCGCCTCCAAGCGGATGGTCGAACGGCTCGTGCAGAGCGCCGCGCTGCGCGCCTCGCCCGAGCAGACTTTTGTCTCGGTGCGCTTCGGCAACGTCCTGGGCAGCCGCGGCAGCGTCATCCCGGTGTTTAAGCAGCAGATCCTCGCGGGGGGTCCGGTGACGGTCACGCACCCCGACATGACGCGCTACTTTATGACCATCCCCGAGGCGTCGCAGCTCGTGTTGCAGGCGGCCGGTCAGGGGAAAAACGGCGAGATCTATATCCTCGACATGGGTGAGCCGGTGCGGATCGTCGACCTCGCCCGCGACCTCATCAAGCTCTCGGGGTTCGAGCCCGACGTGGACATCCCCATCGCCTTCTCCGGGGTGCGCCCCGGCGAAAAGCTCTATGAAGAGCTCATGACCGACGAGGAGCGCGGTGACGCCACTGCCCACGAAAAGATCTTCGTCGCCAAACCCTCACCCCTCGACCAGGGGGCGCTCGAGCGCACCGTCCAGACGCTTCAAGAGGCCGCCCTGCGCTCCGACCACGCGGTCATCCGCCGGGAGCTCAAGGCGTACATCAGCGGCTCGCTCCTCGAGGACGTGCCGGCTTAGTCCCGGAGCCACACGCGTTACGGCTGGCGCCCCCGCGCTAGCCTTTTTCTTGAGACCCCCTTCGTCGACCCGACGCCCCCTCGCCTAGCGTTACCCGTACCCATGCTCCTACCCAACGCCTTCGCCCTCTACACCGCCCTCTTCCTCCAGCGCGGCGACCGCTGGCTGCTGCTCCAGCGCGCCCCCCACAAACGCTTCGCCCCGGGGCGTTGGACGGGCCTCGGCGGACGCGTCGAACCCGGTGAGCTCGGCGACCTGCGGGGCGCCGCGCTGCGCGAGCTCCAGGAGGAGACGGGGCTCTCGGCGGACGCGCTAGAGGACCTGTCGCTGCGCCGCGTGCTGCTGCACAACCGCCCCGGCGAACCGCTGACCGCCCTGCTCTACTTCACGGCGCGCCTCACCGTGGACGTCCTCCCCGAGTGCACCGAAGGGACGCTGCACTGGGTGTCGCCGCGCGACCTCGCCGCGCGCGACCTGATCGAGACGACCGCGCGCGTCCTGCCGGAGCTCGTGCGCGACGTCATGCGCGCGCCGCAGGGGGGCGAAGCCGTGCGCCTAGGCACCGCCTACTACGAGGGCGCCGCGATCCGCGAGGTGCGCTGGTCGTAGCGCGACTGTCACGCCATCAAGCTACCGCGCTGCGCGCCGCTTCGCCCGCGCGAGCAACCAGAGCGCCGACTGCTGCAACCCCACGAGCGCGGCGGTCATCGCCACCGCGAGGGCAAACAGGAGCGCGTCGCTCGCCCCTTCGGCGCGCAGCGCGAAGCTCAGCGCGGTCGCGACCGCCGGGGGGTGCATGAGGTCTAAGACCACCATGAGGAGGATTGTCGCCGTCATCGCACCCCCCGCCGCGAGGTAGCCCGGGCCGAAGGCGACGTAGGTCACCAAGCCCAAGCTGGCCGCGAGGAGCTGCGCCCCGACGAGCGTGCGTTTGCGGTTTGCCCCGTGGAGCGGGTCGAGGTAGATGAGAAAGGCGCTCGAGGCGAGCGAGGCAAAAAGCAGGCGCTGCTGGCTGAAGACCTCGACCAAGGCGAGCACGGTGAGCACCGTCGCGGTGGGCAACAGGGCCATCACCAGCTCGTCGGCGAGGTTGAGGCGTTCGCGCAGGGAGCGTGAGGCCCCCTCGAGCGGTTTGAGGCTGTCGCGTTGCGCCATGCCGACCTTCTCTCTGGGATTTTAGCCTACGGGGGGTCGGCGCGCGCCGCCTGCACCTCCGCTACCCGGGTGTCGCCCAGCACGTCGCGGTAGACCAGATACCCCCACATCACCTTCTGCAGGTAGTCGCGCGTCTCCTGGCGGTCGATCAGCCGGTAAAAGGCCTCGGGGTCGCGCTGCACCGCCTCGAGCGCGGCGATCGCGCCGATGTAACCCGGCCCACCGTTGTAGGCGGTCACGACCCGCTCGAGGTCGCCGCCGAAGAGGTCCATGAGGGAACCTAGGTAAAAGGCGCCGAAACGGACGTTGTCGGCGACGCTAAAGGGGTCGGCGGCGGCGTCGTCTAAGAGCTCGGCGAGCCACGCCCAGGTCGCCGGTACGATCTGCATAAGCCCCATCGCCCGCGAAGTTGAGACCGCGCGCGGATAAAAGGCGGACTCCTGGCGCATCACCGCCCAGACGAGCTCGGGTTCGACCCCCCACGCTGCCGCGTAACGCTCGACGACCTGTGCGTAGGCCCGCGGAAAGGCCACGTGCCAGGTGCGCGGGTCGCGGCTGCCGCGCTCAAGCCACCGCGTCGCGGCCTGCGCGCTCCGGCGAAACTCACCGAGGTCCTGCAGCGCCTCGGCGAGGGCGACCGTCTCCGCTTCGCTGCCGCGCGCCGCGGCGAGCGCCACGAGCAGCTCGCCGATGGCAGCTTCGCGGTCGCCCACGCGCGCGAGCGCCGCGGCCCGCTCAAGCACCTCCGGAGCGGCCCGCTCGAGGCGCGAGACCGGCAGCAGCTCGGGGAGGCCGTGGCGCAGCGCGCCGAAGTAGGCGTCTTCGGGTAGCAGCGCCGCCGCGCGCTGCGCCACGGCCGCGTCGCCCAGACGCTCGGCGAGCACGAGCGCGCGGTACGCAGCGTCGGTGCGGTAGGGCGAACGCTTCTGCGCGAGCTCGAGGTAGAGCGGCAGCGCCGCCTCGGGCTCCCCGGCGCGCTCCAACATCTCGGTCGCGCGCCACAGCGCCCCCGCCTCGCCGCTTCTCTCGGCGAGCTGGCGGTAGCGCTCCCCCGCCTCCGCGTACGCGCCGCGCGCGGCGGCGAGCGCGGCCAACCCGCGCGTCCGCGCGACCTCATCCAGCGACCCGAAGGCCGCCGCCGCCTCGTCGGTGCGGCCCAGCGCGAGGAGTACCCAAGCGCGCTCGGTCCGCCCCTCCAGGTGCGTGGGTTCTGCCTGCAGCAGCCGCTCGAGCTGCTCCAGCGCCCGCTCGTGCTCGCCGAGCGCGCGGTAGACCCGCGCGGCCAGAAGCGGCGGCGGGGGTTTGGGAGCGCGCGCCAGCGCCCGCTGCGCGTCCGCGGGGGCGCCCACGCGCAACAAGAGCTCGGCACGCCGCTCGGCGTCCGGCTCGAGCCGCGCGACGCCTAGCGCCGCCGCCGGCAGCGGCAGGGCGCGCGTGTAGGCGTCCAGGGCCCGCTCGGTCTGCCCGGCGAGCTCCGCGACCCGAGCGACCTCGAGAAACGCCGCGCGCACCTCCTCGCGCGCTAGAGGCTCGATAAGCCCCGCCGCGAGGAGGTGCTCGTAGAACGCGGCGCGGCGCGCCATCGGCACGCGCACGTCGCGCGCGAGCGCGAGCAGGGTGCGGTAGCGCAAAAAGCTCTCGGGCGCTTCCGCGACAAAGGCGCTCAGCCCTTCGATGTCGCCGCGGCGCACCATCGCCTCGACCGCCCGGTAGTCCGCCAGGAGCGGCTCCCCCTCGTACACCGAACGCACCGCGGCCGCGACCTCGGGGTAGGGCAGCGCCCGCGCCGCCCCCACGCGCAGCTCGAGGGCGAGCCACAGGGCGCACCCGATGAGCAGAAGGAGCGAAAGCACGCGCTGCCGACGAGACACGCTCCCCAGTCTAGCCGGGGAGCGCTAGAGTTTTTTGAGAACGCGCCGCTCCAGCGCACCGAACCCGCGGGCCGCACAGCCTCGAGCGTGGTATGCTGGGGCCAGCTCTCTTAGACGCGGGCCCTTAGCTCAGTCGGTCAGAGCAGTCGACTCATAATCGATTGGTCGTTGGTTCAAGTCCAACAGGGCCCACCAAAACAAAACCTGTCAGGGACGGTAAAAGTAAAACCCGCCGGAGATGGCGGGCGCTTTTTTTGGAGTGCGTTTGCACCATATTTGCACCTACGGGACAGCCTCAGTTAGGCTCACCGCGCTTTAGGCAACTGGAGCAATCCTCTACCAACCCCCAGGCCAGTTCAAAACGTGCCGCTCGACCTCTTCGAGGCGCAGCTAGTGCACCACTAGTTTCAATCCCCTGACGGGGCAGACCCTTTTGCAACAAAAATGACGGGGAGGCTCTACGGCTCTCCGTCAGAGGGTTTCAATCCCCTGACGGGGCAGACCCTTTTGCAACATCTGGTACGCCGACGAGACCCACTGGGTGGTGGTGCCGGTTTCAATCCCCTGACGGGGCAGACCCTTTTGCAACTATACTTATTCTGAAGGGGAGACGGGTCGGCCCTGTTTCCGTGTTTCAATCCCCTGACGGGGCAGACCCTTTTGCAACCAGCCAGGAGGTGAAAAGGGCTTTGGAACGCCTCATAAGTTTCAATCCCCTGACGGGGCAGACCCTTTTGCAACTCTACCCTCTGGGAGGGCCGTCTGGCAAGGGGTTTTTGAGGGGTCATTTGACACCCCCTAAGTTATCCACAGCTTGGCCTGTGGATAACCCCAAAAGGACTAGACGTTGGCTGTGGATAACCGCTAAAGACAAATGACTAACTCTGAGACATACTGAGCCGATCGGAGACGACCTATAGGGGGTTGTCAAGGTTCTCGCCACGGGTAGTGACGACCGTAGTATACCAGGCGCTCGAGGTGGTGGACGCTTAAGCCGCGTCCCGCAACGCCTCCTTAAACGCCGCGACGAGCTGCGACACCGTCCCCTTGGCGTCGCCAAAGAGCATCCGGGCGTTCTCCTTGAAAAACAGTGGGTTCTCGACCCCCGAGAAGCCCGACGCCAGGGAGCGTTTGAGCACGAACACCGTGCGCGCTCTGTCAACGTCGATAATCGGCATCCCGTAGAGGGGGCTGCCGGGGTTTTCACGGGCGGCGGGGTTGACCACGTCGTTTGCGCCGATCACGATAGCGACGTCGACGGCGTCCATCGTCGGGTTGACGTCGTCGGGTTCGACGAGCTGCTCATAGGGCACGTTCGCTTCGGCCAAAAGCACGTTCATGTGCCCCGGCATCCGGCCCGCGACGGGGTGGATGGCGTAGCGCACCTCCGCGCCGTTTTCCTCCAAGAGGTCAGCCAGCTCCTTGACGGCGTGCTGCGCCTGCGCGACCGCCATGCCGTAGCCCGGGACGATGAGCACGTTACTCGCCGCCTCGAGCAAGAAGTAGGCGTCGTCGGCCGTGATCGCCCGGACCTCCCCCTGCGCCCCCCCCGCAGCCGAAGCGCCCTGCGCCGCCCCGAACCCGCCGAAGAGCACGTTGGTCAGGGAGCGGTTCATCGCCTTGCACATGATGCTCGTCAGGATCAACCCGCTCGCCCCGACGAGCGAGCCCGCGACGATGAGCACGTTGTTTTGCAGCACGAACCCCGCCGCGCTCGCCGCGATCCCCGAGTAGGCGTTCAGCAGCGAGATGACGATCGGCATGTCCGCCCCGCCGATGGGGATGACGAGCGTGACGCCCAGCACGAGCGCGGCGAGGAGCGCGAGGGCGAAGGCCAGGTAGCCGCCCACCGTGTCGGGCGCTAAGGCGAACATCGCGCCGAAAGCGAGCGCCAGGGCCCCGAGCGCGGCGTTGTAGAGGTGCTGGTTGGGAAACAGGATGGGCCGCCCCGGGAGCCGTTCGGAGAGCTTGCCGAACGCCACGAGGCTCCCCGTAAAGGCCACCCCGCCGATGAGCACGGCGAAAAAGATGGCCACAGCGGTAAAGGTCGGCGTCAGGAGCGCCCGGTGGTACTCCGCCCACCCCACCAGGAGGCTCGCGAGCCCCCCCGAGCCGTTAAAGAGCGCCACCATCTCCGGCATGGCGGTCATCTTGACGCGGTACGCGGCGACCGCCCCGATGGCGGCGCCGACGAGCACCCCGACGGCCACCCAGACGAGGTTGAGGCCGCCCACGAGGAGCGTCGCGACGACCGCTAGGAGCATCCCGATGGCCGACACGAGGTTGCCGCGGCGCGCGGTGTCGGCGCGGCCCAGCATCTTAAGGCCGTAGATAAAGAAGACCGACGCGGCGATGTAGAGGAGGTTGGTCAGCACGCTCACGCTAGCGCCCGCCCTTTTTGAACATGCCGAGCATCCGGTCGGTGACCAGATAGCCGCCGACGACGTTGATGGTCGCGGCGACCAGGGCGACGACCCCGAGCGCCGTGCTAAAGGCCCCCTCGCTCCCCGCCGCGAGAATCGCCCCGACGATGGTGATCCCCGAGATCGCGTTCGACCCCGACATCAGCGGGGTGTGGAGCTGCGACGGCACCTTGGTGATGAGTTCGCGGCCGAGAAAAAGGGCCAACACGAAGATAAAGAGCAGCAGCAGGAGGGTGTGGGTGTCAGGGGGTGGGTTCATGGTGCTCCTCCGTAACCGTTGCTTTGGCGGCCTCCGCTTGGGTAGGCGCCCCGAGTGACTCGAGCAGCTCGCGCACCCCCGCGTGCCGCACGGCGCCCTCGTGCGTCAGCAGGCACGCGCTCGTCACCTCGTCCTCGAGCCTGAGCACCACGCGCCCCTGCGCCCTGTCCCACAGGTGCTCGATGAGGTTGTAGACATTAGCGGCGTACATCTGCGAGGCGTCGCGGGCGACCGCGCCCGGCAGGTTGGTGAGCCCGACGAGGCGCACGCCCCTTTTGACGACCTCCTCCCCCGCCACGGTGCCCGCGACGTTGCCCCCCGTAGCGGCGGCGAGGTCGACGATGACGCTGCCGGGGCGCATGCCGGCGACCATCTCCTCGGTGAGGAGTAGCGGCGCGCGTTTGCCGAACACCTGGGCGGTGGTAATCACGATGTCCGAAGCCGCGCAGACCTTCGCCATCCCCTGCCGCTGACGCTCGAGCTGCTCCGTCGTGAGCGCCGTGGCGTAGCCCTGCGCTGTCTGGCCGGTTTCGCCGACGTCGATCTTGACGAACTTGGCGCCCAAGGAGCGCACCTGCTCCTCGACCACGGGGCGGGTGTCGAAGGCCTCGACGCGCGCGCCGAGGCGCTTGGCGGTCGCGATCGCTTGGAGCCCGGCGACCCCCGCCCCCACGACGAACACCCGCGCCGGCGCGATGGTGCCCGCCGGGGTGCTCATCATCGGCAGCACCTTGTCGAGGCGTTCGGCGGCGAGCACCACCGCGGCGTAGCCCGCGAGGCTCGCTTGCGACGAGAGCGCGTCCATCTTCTGCGCGTAGGTCGTGCGGGGGATGAGCTCCATGCAGAGCGCGCTGACGCCCCGCTCGGCGAGCGCGCGCACCGCGCCCAGATTACGAAAGGGGTCGAGCAGGCCCACGACGACGGCGCCGGCGGGGAGCGCGCGCGCTTCGTCCTCGCGTAGCGGGTTCAGGCGCACCACGGCCTCAGCGCCCTCCAAAAGCCCCTCCTTGGGGACGACCTCCGCACCGGCCTCGCGGTAGGCGTCGTCGGAGAAGCCTAAGGGGGCGCCGAGGCCAGCCTCGAGCCTAACCGCAGCACCCAACGTGGCGAACTTCGCGGCGACCGTCGGCGTCAGGGTCACGCGCGTTTCCGGAGGCGCTTCTTTGGGGAAAGCAATCCGCATAGGGGTCCTTTCAGGGATCACGGCGAGCCTTCCGAACAGTTGGGGACCACCCCCAGTATACGGAAACGGTAGCAGAGGGGTGCGTGCGGTGCGCGGTGTAAGGCGCGCCCCTGCACACCGCCCGGCGCACGCGCTTAGACCCTGACGCTACACCGTCCGCGGCGGGGCTCAGCCAACCCGGTCGCTGCGGGGGGCGCCGAGCGCCGCTTCAGCGAGGGCCAAGACCAGGCCGTCTTCGGCGAGCGCCGCGGCGAGGTCCGGCACCCCCGCCGCCGTGAGGGCCCGCCGCAGGTGAAAGAACGCCCACGCCCCCCCCAGCGCCGAAACCGCCCCGACGAGCGCGCCGCGCGCCCCGCGCCCCCCCGCGGCGCGGCAGAGCGCGGCGCCGCAGAGCGCCCCCGAGAGGGCGCGTCCGACGAGCGGTCCGAGGTCCGTGCGGTCGGGCGTCGCGGGCAGCTTGTCGCCGACGAGCTCGCCGGCGGCGGCCAGCGTGAGCGCCCCCGCCGCCCGCCTCGAGCCCAACCAGCCGAGCCGCCCCAAGGGAGCGTGAGGAGAGCGCCTCACGTGGTGCGCGACGAGAGCGGGGGCGACGGCGGCGCGCATCCCGGCGGCGACGCCTATGAGGGCAGCTTGTACGGGGGCGGCTTGTGTGTAGGCGGCTCGTGCGTGGGCGGCTTTAGCGCGTGGGGTGGGCATGCGTGTCCTCCTCATGGCAGCTATCCTCGGGTCGACGACGTGAGAGAGCGTCGTGGGAAAGCGTTCTTGGTGACGTTCGTGACGTTCCGGAGACACCGGCAGCCACGCTCCGCGAAACCGTCGCCCCCACGCCAGGCGCGTTCGGGCTAATCCAGCGCGACCTCGAGCCCCCGCACCTCGTAGCTCTCGATCAGCGCGTTGTAGCGCAGGGTGGGGGGGCGCACGAGGCGCACGGGGAGCGCCAGGAGCTGCCGCAGAAAGATGTCGCTCTCTTGAAGCGCGATAAAGGCCCCCGGGCAGCGGTGCGCGCCGTCGCCGAAGCTCATGACCGCCGGCTGCACCCCGGGCGCGAGCGCGCGCGCCGGGCACGCTGCCAAAGGCGCGCTCCCCACGGCCTCGGGGTCGGTGTTGGCAGCGTGCACGTAGAGGTCCAAAAGGGCGCCGGCGGGGATCCGGACCGTCTGGCCCGCGCCTTCCAGCGTGATCTCCTGCACCGCGCGGCGGTAGAGGTGCCCGACGACGGGCTCGAGCCGCAAGAGCTCGCTCAGCACGCGCTGCCGCGTGGCGGCGTCCCCCGCCACGTAGGTGCGCCGGAGTTCGCCATCTTCGAGCAGGTGCCACGCCGCTAAGCTGATAAACTCGCGCGTCGTCGCCATCCCCGCCGCCGCGTAGGTGACGCACTCGCTCAAGATCTCGGCCTCCTTGTAGCCTTTCTCGAGGAGGTGGCTGATGACGTCCTCTTGGGGCGCGCGGCGCCGCGCCGCGATCGCGGGGCGCACGTCGAGGAGGTAGAAGCGCAGCAGCCGGAGTTGGGAGCGCGCGCCGCTTAGAACGCGCGCGCTCCGGGAGAGGCCGTCAAAGCGCTGGAGGCGGAAAAACGCCTCTAAGCGCCCCTCCATCCCCCTCGAGTTCGTCAGCCCGACGACCTGCGCCGCGACCTGCACCGCGAGCCGCAAGCTCAGCGCGCTCAGCTCGGCGCGGCCGCGCTGGACAAGCTCAGCGATCAGCTCGCGAGCGAGCGCCTCCATCATCGCGCGGTAGCGCTCGCTCACCGTCTTGGGGGTGAAAAAGCGCGCCACGGCGGTCCGGTAGCGTTTGTGCTCGGGGCCGTCTTGAAAGAGCACGGGTTGGCGCATCCGGATGGCCCCGACGCTCTCGGCGTTAAAGCCCGCTTGACGGGTCGCCTCGGCGTCGCGCAAAATCGCCCTGACGTGCGCGTATGAGCGGACGTGCCAGACCTCGCCGCGGCGCTCTATAGCGGGCGCCCCCGGCGCGGACCGGCGAGCGACCTTGCGGACATCCTTGAGCCCGCTCTGAGGCGCGGCGTGAACGGGACAGCCTTCTCTCGAATCCGTCATGGCCTCTTCACCCCTCGTCTCGTCACCGGTGTGACGAGCGGTATGAAACACGGTGTATCATATCCCTGGGGAGCACCCACCACGATGAGGGAGGTGACAGTTGACGCCGACGCCGCTAAAGACGCCTAAGCGCGCCGCGGGGGAGGACCTGCGCGTCACCCGCACGCGCCGCGCCCTAGGGGAGGCGCTCGTCGCGCTCACCCTCGAGCGCGGCTTCGAGCACCTGAGCGTCCGCGACCTCGCCGAGCGGGCGGGCGTCGGCTACGCCACCTTTTTCCGGCACTACGCGAGCAAAGAGGCGCTCTTAGAGGCCGTTTCGGAGGCGACGCTGCGGGAGCTCACCGAACTCTTGGGGCCCCTGTCGGCCACCGACGACCCCAGGGGGGCGGGCACGCGGCTCTTTAGGCACGCCGCCGCCAACGCCGCGCTCTACCGGGTGCTGCTGCGCACCCGCCACCACGGCCCTTTGCAACGCGCCCTGGAGGTCGCCGCGAGAAGCTTTCGCGAGACCTTCGACGACCGTCCGGGGAGCGCTGTGCCCTTGGAGGTCGCCGCGCATCACGTCGTCCACGCCTGCGTTGCGTTACTCGAGTGGTGGCTCGAGCGGGACATGCCCTATCCCCCTGAGCGCATGGGGGACGTGTTTGGCGCGCTTATCGTCGGGCCGACCAAGGCGGCGCTGCAAGCAAAGGGGTGATCGGGTACGCAGCGCCCCGATGTCCCGGTACCAAACGCGTAGCGAGCTCGGAGGGTGCCGCGCCCTTCGCTTCCACGTCCTGTGAGTAGGTTCTGTTGACACTTTAACGAGCGTAGATGCTAGAAATAGGTATGAGCACGGTAGAACTCAGGCAAGACCAGTGGCGAAAAATCCTCAAGTTTCTACGCGAGCACCCTCGGGTACATGTGGGCAAAGCGCGTAAGTGCAAACGCTTTATCGAGGCTGTGATGTGGATGGACCGCAGCGGCGCACAGTGGCGCTTGTTGCCAGAGAAGTATGGCAGTTGGAACAGCGTCTACAAACGCTTTGACCGCTGGAGCGAGCGGGGAGTCTGGCATGAGATGTTCGAGCATTTTGCCGCCGACCCCGATATGGAAAGCGTAATGATTGACAGCTCAGTGATTCGCGCACATGCTTGTGCTGCGGGCGCACCCAAAGTAAAAGGGGGCAAGAAGCGCAAGCCCTCGGTTACAGCAGAGGTGGGTTCAGCAGCAAGATTCACGTAACCGTCGATGCTTTGGGCAATCCTTTGCGTCTCTTGCTCACGGCAGGTCAAGCGCACGAGGCACCTCACGCTGAGGCCTTGCTGACGGGGTACGAAGCCGACTTCGTTCTTGGCGACAGAGGCTACGACGCCGAACACATCCGCACCACTATCGCCGAGAACGGAGCACAAGCGGTTATTCCACCCAGGTCAAATCGCAAAGACCCCAGCGCGTATGACCCGGAGCTTTACAAAGAACGCCACCTCATCGAATGTTTCATTGGCAAGCTGAAACACTACAGACGTTGCTTCTCGCGCTTCGACAAGCTCGCTCGCAATTACCTCAGTTTCCTCCATTTTGCCTCTACCCTCATCTGGCTACGGTGAAACGTCAACAGAACCTAGATTTAGTAGATCACCGCTGCTTCAGCGCCTCACTGTAGAGCCGCGCGCGGCTCGTCGTTCGCTCACACTCAGGTGGTACGCCTAAAGGGGGCCGTAGCGGCGAGGGCCGCAGCCCTAAAGGAGGACCGATGGGAAGGGAAGTGAGACGGTTTAAGAGCGAGGAGCGTAAAAGCCGCGGCGAGGTGAGCGCGTTTCTCCGGCAGCTCGCCGACAAGCTCGACGAGGGCCGCATCACGCTGCGCTCGGGGGGCGAAGAGGTCGTGCTCGAGCCCCCGCAGCAGCTCACGCTCGAGCTCCAGGTCGAGGACGAGGAGAAGGGAGCGCGGGGCGTCGAGCACAGCTTGGAGGTCGAACTCGCGTGGTTTGACGGCGACGAGGGCGGGGCGGTCGAGCTGAGTTAGCGCGGACCGCCCCGCGGGGGCTCACCAGCCGAGGATCAGCGCGAACATCAAAGGCGCCACGATGGTCGCGTCCGACTCGATGATGAACTTGGGCGTGTCGACCGAGAGCTTGCCCCAGGTGATCTTCTCGTTGGGCACCGCGCCCGAGTACGACCCGTAGGAGGTCGTCGAGTCGCTGATCTGGCAGAAGTAGCCCCACATCGGCACGCCTTCGCGTTGCAGGTCCTGGTGCAGCATCGGCACCACACAGATGGGAAAGTCGCCCGCGATGCCGCCGCCGATCTGGTAAAAGCCTACCGAGTGCTCCGGCGCGGTCTTCGTGTACCACTCGGCGAGCGCCATCATGTACTCGATGCCGGTCTTGACCGTGTGGACGTTTGTGATCTCGCCGGTGAGGCAGTGCGCGGCGTACATGTTGCCGGTCGTCGAGTCCTCCCAACCGGGGACAACGATCGGCAGGTCTTTTTCGGCGGCGGCCACCAACCACGAGTCTTTGGGGTCGATCTGATAGTGCTCTTTAAGCGCCCCCGAGCGGATGAGGCGGTAGAGAAATTCGTGCGGGAACAGGCGC
Source organism: Truepera radiovictrix DSM 17093 (assembly GCF_000092425.1). Taxonomy (NCBI): domain Bacteria; kingdom Thermotogati; phylum Deinococcota; class Deinococci; order Trueperales; family Trueperaceae; genus Truepera; species Truepera radiovictrix. The sequence goes on along the minus strand of NC_014221.1, from coordinate 104,357 downwards.
TCGCCGGCCGCGTCCGCGCGCCGCCACTCGTCGAGCAAAGCGCGCTCGAGCCGCCGCATCGCCTCCTCTTCGGGGATGCAGGTGTCGGTCACGCGGTTCATGTGGCGCTCCAAAAGCGCCTGCTCGTCCTCGGCGCTCAGGTCGCGCCACGCGGGCACCCGCTCGTAAAAGTCGTGGGCGATGAGGTTAAAGACATCCTCCTCTAGGTTCGCGCCGGTGCACGAGATGATGTGCACCTTGTCGGCGCGGATCATCTCCGCGAGCGAGAGCCCCAGCTCGGCGGTGCTCATGGCCCCCGCGAGCGTCACCATCATGTGGCCCCCCGAGGCGAGGTGCGCCGTGTAGGCGTCGGCGGCGTCGACGAGCGCGGCGGCGTTGAAGTGGCGGTAGTGGTGGCGGATAAAGTCGGAAACAGGACCTTGGGTCTTGGCTTGCGCTGCGGTCTGAGCGGTCTGAGACATGGTGTTCCTCGCAATCTCGCCTATCTTAGCAGTGAGTTCCGCGCGACGAGCAGTGAGTAGAAACCCTGCACGCATCGCTCGTTGCGCGTCGCCACTGCCGACTCATCGCGCCACGACATAGGGTGCGTTCACATCCTCGTTGTTGACGACCATCGTGGCGTGGCGCCGAGGCTCGGCTTCAGACATGTATAGCCTCTGCCCCTCTATGTAGCGGCGGTTACTCTCGGCGTGGGGGTCGGGGGAGCCGAAGCCGGGCCCGCGAGCAGCGCCTCTGGGTACGGACACCTCGAAGGGGACCTCGAGCCACACCGACACGTCCCAGGCGTCGCGCAGTTCGGGGCGGTGCAAAAAGATACCGTCGAGCAGCAGCACGCTACCGGGCGCCGCGAGCTTCTCGGGCACCTCGACCGGCCGCTCCGCTTCAACATCGTAGACGGCAGTCCGGTAGTACCCCGACCCACCGGGGCTCAGGGGGTCCAGCAAAAAGCGCTTTAGCGCCCCGTAGTTGTACGAGTCGCGGTAGAACCCCTCCGGCGAGGTGCGCCCACGTCGGTAGCGCACCTCTCTCGGATGGTGAAAGCCGTCCACGGAGGCGCGGATGACCGCTCGGCTTGGGGCGAGAAGGGGCGCGAGTTCGTCGGCGAAGGTCGTCTTGCCCGCGCCGTCCACCCCGTCGATGGCGACCCGGAGGACGAAGGGCGAAGGGGTCGCCAAGAGACGTTCGGCGACCGCCTCGAGGAGCGCTCGGCGAAGGTTCATCCTACGTGAGGTCCTCAGCCATAGCTTGCTCGAGGTCTTCGATCAGGTCGTCCGGGTGCTCGAGCCCCACGGAGACGCGCAGGAGGTCGCGGGGGGTGGTGCTCTCCGGCCCCTCGATGCTGGCGCGGTGCTCGATGAGGCTCTCCACCCCGCCTAAGCTGGTGCCGCGGGTAAAGAGCCGCACGCGGGCCGCGACCGCCATCGCCGCCGCCTCTCCCCCGCGGACCCGGAACGAGAGCATCCCGCCCGGGTAGGCCATCTGCCGCGCGGCGAGCGCGTGGGCCGGGTGCGAGGCGAGGCCGGGGTAGTGGACGCTCGCAACCCGCGCGTGCCCCGCCAAAAAGGCGGCCACCCTAGCGGCGTTGTCGCAGTGAGCGCGCATCCGGTAGGGGAGCGTGCGGAGGCTGCGCAGCACCAGCCAGCAGTCGAAGGGCGACGGGACCGCCCCCTCGAGGTTCTGCACCGCGCGCAGCCGCTCGAAGGTCCCGTCGGCGCGCGCCGCTACCACCGCCCCGCCGAGCACGTCCGAGTGTCCCGCTAAGTACTTCGTCGTGGAGTGCACCACCAGGTGGGCGCCCAGCGTCAGCGCGCGCGTCACCGGTGGCGGCGTCCAGGTCGCGTCGCACACCAAGAGCGCCCCGACGTCACGCGCGAGCGCCGCGAGCGCCCCGATGTCCGTGAGTTTGAGCAGCGGGTTCGAGGGGGTCTCGACCCAGATAAGCCGCGTGTTGGGCCGCAGCGCGCGCGCCGCCGCCGCCGTGTCCGACAGGTCGGCGAAGCTGACCGCTAGCCCCCACGGGACGAAGACCTGTTGGAGCAGCTTGCGGACGCCGTGGTAGAGGTCGTCGGGGGCGAGCACGTGGTCGCCGGGGCGGAGCGTGCGCAACACGCTGGCGACGGCCGCCGAACCCGAGGCGAAGCAGGCCGCCGCCTCGCCCCCCTCGAGCGCCGCCAGGGCCGCCTCGAGCGCGCGCCGGTTGGGGTTGTCCGTGCGGCTATAGACGAAGCCCTTGGGGTATGAGCCGTCGGGGTCGCGCTCGAAGGTCGTCGAGAGGTGAATGGGTGGGGTGACCGCGCCGGTCGCCGCGTCGGGTTCGGCGCCCGCGTGCACGGCGAGGGTCTCGAGCCGAAGCTCGCGGTTCATAACGCCGTCCACATGGTGGCGAGCACGCCACGTACGGCGTCCCTGTCCTCTGCGCCGAGCGCCCCCAACATGCGCGCCACGAGCCGCTTCTCGAGGGTCGCGAGCTTGTGGAGCCTGACCACCAAAGGGAGCAACAACCCTGCACCCCGCCAGTTCTGCACCTTGACGTCAAAGGCGCTACGTGCAAGAGCGCTCGTGATGCGGGCCACGAGGATGTCCTCGTCGCCCGCGTCCAAAAGAACGAGAGCTGGGCGGCGCTTTGCGCCGAGCACTCCGGTAAAGGGGAAGGTGAGCAAGACGACCTCACCCGCAGAGAAGCGGGGGCTACTCAAGCGTATCGTAGATGCTGTCTGCGTCCGTATAGCCCGCGGCGAACTGGGTTTCGCTCAGCCGTACCCAATCGTCCTCCTCGTCGACGAGGAGCAACAGGCGCGCGCTGGGGTTCTGGGCGAGACCCAAAAGCTCGTCGGGCAGCTCGAGCTTCCCTTCGGAGAGTTTGACGGGCACCTCAAAGGCTTTCACCAACCGAGTGTAGCATGCTGCACGAGCCTCACGTGCACGCCCGCCGCGGCCAAGAGGCGCTTGACCTCGCCCACGGTCGTCTGGCCGCTATGGAAGATGCCCGCCGCCAGGGCCGCGTCGGCCTCGCCGTAGAGCAGTACGTCGCGCATGTGAAGGGCGTTGCCAGCCCCCCCCGAGGCGATCACAGGGATGTCCACGGCGCGCGCCACGGCGCGGGTCGCCTCAAGGTCGTACCCCGTTTTCATCCCGTCAGCGTCGATGCTATTTAAGACGATCTCCCCCGCCCCGAGCTCCTGACCCCGCACGGCCCACTCGAGCAGGTCCAACCCCGTGGCCTTGCGCCCCCCCGCCACGTAGACCTCCCAACCGGAGGCGTCCGGGCGCTTTTTGGCGTCGATGGAGAACACCACCGCCTGCGACCCGTAGTGCTCGGCTGCCGCGCGCACCACCTCGGGGTTCGCCACCGCCCCCGAGTTGATGGAGACCTTGTCGGCCCCCGCCAAAAAGAGCGCGCGAAAGTCGGCGAGCGTCCGCACCCCTCCGCCGACGGTGAGGGGCATAAAGCAGCGCTCGGCCACCTGCGTGATGATGTCGAGCATCGCGCCCCGCCCCTCCGCGGTCGCGGTGATGTCGTAAAAGACGAGCTCGTCGGCGCCCCCCTCGTCGTAGCGCAGCGCCAGGGCGACGGGGTCGCCGACGTCTCTTAGCTCACCGTGCTCGGCTCGGCCGAACTGTTGGCCGCGGGTCGTGCGCCCGTTGTGCACGTCCAGGCAGGGGATGATGCGTTTGGCTAACACCCTAGCAGCATAGCAGCCCGCGCCCCGTTCGGCTCCGAGCAGCACCCCCTAACGCCGCCGCAGCAGGTGCCGCGCCCCGCGCCCCAGCAGCCGCCACCCCCCCCGGGTCGCCGTCGCGGGCGGGGGCGCCGCTTCGGGGGCAGCCCGAAAGTACAGGGGCGCCAGCAGCCGCTCCTCGGGCATCCCCGCAGCGGCGCCCGAGAGCTTAAGGCGGCGGCGAAGCTCGCTCGGCGCCACCCCGGCGCGCTGCAGCACCCTGAAAACCAGCCCGTCACCGCCGCGTAAGAGCCCGAGGAGCAGGTGTTCGGTCGTCACCAAACGGCTCCCAAGCGCGCGCGCTTCGGAGAGCGCGAACGCCATCACCAGGCGCGCGCTCGGGGTGAGCGCGGCGACCTCGCCGCGCGGCAGACCGGCACCGACACCGATGAGCGCGACGACGCGCCGGCGCGCCCCCTCGAGGCTCAACCCCAGCTCGTGCAACACCCTAGCGCCGCCCCCGCCCTCGCGCAGCAGCCCCAGCAGCAGGTGTTCGGGCCCCACCATGGTGTGGCCGAGCTGCGCGCTCTCCTCGCGCGCGAAGTGAACCACCAACCTTGCCCCACGATCAAAGTGGTTCAACCGTCTCACCCCTCCGCTAGTTACGTTAGGCCTCAACGCTATCACGCTTTTAACAGCGTGTTTGACGGCTCTAGCGATGGCCCCAACCCCGCGGGCGGCGTATGTCACGCGAAGCGGCAAAGCCACCGCCGGTCCGAGTAGGCTGCGCTCTATGGCAGACCCCGCGCCCCTCACGCCCCACCCCGAGCCCGCCCTAGCGCCGCACCCCAACATCCGCGTCAAGGACCTTTCAGCGTGCGCCGACGCGCCCTGGTGCGGGCAACGTCACGGCGTCTGGATCGATCTCGAGAACCCCACCCGCGAGCAGGTCGCGGCGCTCCAGGAGAGCTTCTCGTTTAACCCCCTCGCCCTCGAGGACGCCCTCGCCACCGAGCACTGGAGCCGCTTCGAGCGCTACCCCGAGCACCTCTTCCTGATCTTCCGCACCCTCGCCGAACCCGGAGCGCTCACCGAACGTACCGAGGAGATCGACCTCTTCTGGTTTCCCCAGCAGCGCGCGCTCATCACCTTCCGCCACGAACCGGTCGGCTACCTCGAGGCCGTCTGGCAGGAGCTCGACCGCTTCGCCGAGCGCACCCCCGTCGAGGTGCTCTACACCCTGCTGCAGCGCGGCACGGACACCTTCTTCACCTTTTTGGACGAGCTCGAGGACCGCACCGACGCGCTCGAGCGCCGCGCGTTTGAGGACCACGGCGGAGGACGACGCGAAAGCCCCCTCTACCAGGAGGTCTTTACGCTGCGGCGCACGATGATCGCCGCCCGTCGCCACGCCTCTAGCGCCCGCGAAAACGTCGCGCAGCTCTCCCGGCACGCGAGCGAGCTCTCCCCCGAAGGGGCGCTCTATCTGCGCGACGTCGCCGATCACCTGGCCAGGGTCTACGACGGCCTCGACACCGCGCGCGACGTGCTCACGGGGTTGCTCGAGGTCTACCTCAACATCGAAAACCAACGCCTCAACGAGGTCATGCGCACGCTGACGACCGTCTCGACCGTCTTCTTGCCGCTGACCTTTTTGGCAGGGGTGTGGGGGATGAACTTTCAGTACGAACCCGAGTTCGCCTGGCGCTACGGCTACCTCTTCGCTTGGGCCACCTTTGTGACCATCGGGGGGTCGCTGCTCGTGTTCTTTAAGCGCAAGGGGTGGTGGTGAACGGGGCTTCGGCACAACGGCTTGGCCCCGTAAGACGCGCCCCCATCTCGCTGTCGGCTTACTCACCGAACGCGGTGAGCCTAACTGAAGCTGTACCGTAGGTGCAAATAAGGTGCAAACGCACCCAAAAAGAGAACCCGCCACTCCCGGCGGGTTTTACTTTTGCCGTCTCTGACGGCTTTTCTTTTGGCTCCGCGGGCAGGGCTCGAACCTGCGACCAATCGATTAACAGTCGATCGCTCTACCACTGAGCTACCGCGGAACGCGCGCCCCTTAGGGGCAAGGGGTAGTTTAACAAACGCTCGCCCCCTTGGCAAGTCTGCGGGGCAACACGCACGCCCCGCCGCGCCGTCTGGGGTGGGCCCCGCTAGCTATCTCGCCCTAGATATCCTCGAGGTAGGTGTAGCCGACGAGCTCAGCGTTGTAGGTCGCCACCAGCGCCTCCGCCTCCTCGGCCGAAAGGCGCCCCTCGGCGCGCGCCTCCTCGGCCTCCTCGAAGAGCCAAGCGCGCAGCTGCGGCGCCTCGTACCCCATGTTCTCGATGACCCGCCGCGCCTTCTGACCGTTGACGATGCGCTCGACCGTAAAGCCGTCCTCGGAGACGCGCACGTGCGCCTCGTTGACGCGGCCGAAGAGGTTGTGGGCGTTGGCGAGCACGTCCTGATAGGCGCCCATCAAAAAGACCCCCAAGTAGTACGGCTCGCCCTTGCGCACCTCGTGCAGCCGCAGGGTCGCTTTGACGTCGCGCAGGTCGATGAACTTCTCAATCTTGCCGTCCGAATCGCAGGTGATGTCGACGAGCGTCGCGTCGCGGGTGGGCGGCTCGTCGAGGCGCGAAAGGGGGACGATGGGAAAAAGCGCACCGATCGCCCAGTGGTCGGGGAGGCTCTGGAAGAGGCTGAAGTTGCAGATGTACTTGTCCGCCAGCAGTTTGGGCAGATCCTCGAAGTCGTCCGGGACGTAGTCGAGGTCGCGGATGATGCGGGCGATTTTGGCGAGGATGCGGTTGTAGAGCTCCTCGACGTGCGCGCGCTCGGTGATGCTCAAATAGCCGAGGTCGAAAAGGCTATGCATGGTGTCTTTGTTGCTCGCCGCGTCGTAGAAGACCTCGCGGTAGTTTTTGACGCTGAGCGTCTCTAAAAGTTCGCGCATGTCGGCGACCAGCGTGTGCGGCTCCCCCTCCAGCGGCGGGAGCGTCACGGCCGTTTTGGTGGGCCCCACGACGTCGATCACCGGCAGCACCAACAGGGCGTGGTGCGCCGTGAGCGCGCGCCCGGACTCGGACACGAGCACGGGGTGCGGCACCGACGCCTGTTGACAGGTCTCCAACACCGTGTAGACCACTGTGTCGGCGTACTCCTGCAACCCGTAGTTGGCCGAGGCGTAAAAGCTCGTCTTCGAACCGTCGTAGTCGACCGCCAACCCGCCCCCGACGTTGAGGTAACGGATCTCGACGCCGAGCTCGCGCAGCTCGACGTAGGTCTGCGCCGCCTCACGCACGGCCGTGCGAATTTTGCGGATGTCGGTCACCTGCGAACCCACGTGGCAGTGCACCATCACCAGCGTGTCCAGCATCCCCCGCTCGCGCAAACTCTGCGTGACGCTCAGCATCTCGCTCGTGCTGAGGCCGAACTTGGCGCGGTCGCCGCCCGAGTCCTCCCACTGCCCGGAGCCCTGGGCGTGCAGCTTGTAGCGCAGCCCCAACGCCGGCCGAATGCCCATCTCCTCGCTGATACGCAGCACGCGCGCGAGCTCGGTGAATTTCTCGAGCGTGATCACCACGTTTTTGCCGAGCCGCCGCCCCCAGAGCGCGAGGCGGATAAAGTCGTCGTCTTTGAAACCGTTGCAGCATAGGAGCGCTTCGGGGTGGATGTCTTGCACCAAGCAGAGCGCCAGCTCCGCCTTGCTACCCGCTTCGACCCCCGTGCGAAAGCGCGCCCCCGCCTCGGCGAGCGTCTCGACGACGACGCGGCGCTGGTTGACCTTGATGGGGAACACCCCTTGGTAGTGACTCTCGTAGCCGAACTTCTCCCGCGCCTCTGCAAAGGCGCGGTTAAGGCGCTCTAAGCGGTTTTCCAAAATCTGCGGGAAGCGCAGGATAAGCGGCAGGGAGACGCCGCGCTCGCGCAGCTCCGCGATGATGTCGGGCAGGGGCACGCGCTCGCGTTCGCCGGTGACGACCTCCATAAGACCGCCAGCGCCGATCTGGAAGTAGCCGCCATTCCAGGTCGGCACCCCGTAGAGGTCGGCTGCGTCGCTCGCGCTGAGCCGCCGCTTGTCTAGCACGCTTTTCAAAACCGAAGCCTCCTCCTACCGGCGAGTCGGTCAGGCGCACACGCTGACCGAAGGTCGAGATACCAGCGCTCGATGTCACCTTTGCTGGGTGCGGGACCCGTTACCGTACGGTTCGCGCCACCGGGGCGCCGGGCTCGTCGACGCTGCGGTCAGAGCCGTTGAGCGCTTGCGTGCCGGACAGCGTCAGGGCCGCCAAAACCCTAGTGACAATAGCACGTCGCCGAGCCTTCGCGTGTGCGCCACCCGGCGAAGCTTCCTCGGTCTGGTAGGACCCCCAAAAAGCGCTTTGGCAGAGCGCTCGCCCCTTCGGTAGACACGTTTTCGGACGACCGAATGTGGTTTAATACGCGCAGCCTGCATGAGGTTCGTGAAGGCTCTTTGAGCCGGAGAGGAGGCGTCAGGTCACCGGCGAAAAGCGGCTTCCGGAGCGTGCTCCGGAGCGCGACAGAACTCCTCACGTCATCCGGAAGACGATCCGTTTCACGGAGGCAGCCATGAGACGAACTCCCAGACGGGCGCTTTTTGCCCTGCTCCTCCTGCTCGCGGCGTGCGCGCGGACCCCAAGCGGCACCCCCCCTCTCGATCAGACCACCTGGCAACCCGGCACGGGCAGCATCGCGGGGTACGTCGTCAACCGCAAGGCGGGCACCAACGTCGCGGGCACCACCGTTGCAGTCGCCGGCACCGACTTGAGCGCGGTTACCGACGAAAGCGGCCTCTACCGCATCATGGACGTCCCGGCGGGCCTGCACACCCTCACCTTTACGCAAGACGGTTACGCCACCTCGAGGGTCGAGGGGCTGCGGGTCGACGACCAGGCCGAGACCAGGTACGACACGATCCAGGCCGAGGCGTTCGACCCCTTTTTGCCGACGATCCCCCCGACGCTGAGCATTAGCGTCGAGAACGGGGACAGCTTCCCCGGGGGCCCCGAGGGGGCGCTCAGCTTTACGGTGAGCGGCACCGTCGCCTCCCCCGAAAGCAACGGCTTTTTCAGCTTCGGTACCGCCGCTTTGGGAACCAGCCGCGGCACCTCGGGCTTTCTCAACGCCGCCGTCCCCGGGACGCTCTTCCCCTTCGACGGCGGGGTCGAGACCACCGTCAACCTGCCCACGGCCGCCTTTAGCGGCGAGACCAGCCTCCACGTGGTGGCTTACGACGTCAACTTCAACCGCACCGAGGTGATCCGTTACGTCACCATCACCCCGGCCGAAACCGCAGGGCGGCTCGCCGAGGTCACCAATCTGGGGGCGTTCGCGGTGACCTTCGGCGACACGGCCGTTTTCGGACCGCTCAGCCGGATCCGCCCCTTCGACGGACGCGCGCTTTTAGACGCCGTTCGCAACAACGACGTCAGCGCGCTGCAACGCCTCGCCACCGAGGCTCGAGGGGGAGCGCCGACGCTGGGGCCGCAAAACGCCCTAGACGAGGTCATCACCTGGGTCGACGTCGACTTCGCCTACCAGGGTGGGGCGCTCCCCACGGCGTTTCGGGTGCACCGTCGGCTCGCCACCCAGGGCCGCTTCTGGCCCATCGGGCAGGTCGGTCCGGAGCAGATCTGCGCCACGCTCACCGAAGACGAGCAGCCCGGCCCGCTCGACCCGGACGCGGGGATCATCTGCACCTTCCGCGACGCCACCGCCGGGCTCGAGGCGGGCGTCGAGGCCACCTACCGCATCGAGGCGATCTTGGGCGACCAGAACACCCTCTCCGGCGACAGCAGCGTCACCCCCCTGCCCGCCTTTTACGTGAACGCGCTCTCCCCCAGCAACAACGCGACCAACGTCTCGGTCTCCCCCGTCTACGAGTTCTCCGTAGAGAACCGCAGCAGCTTGCTCTTTATCGGCGCGCTGGTGCTAGACCGCGTTCACGCCGAAGGCAGCCCGGTCGAGTGGGTGGCCGTCTTGCGCGATGACAGCGGCATCACCGCGGGCGGCATCCCCCACAACTTCGACGGCACCGCCGTCAACGAGACGCTGCAACCGTTTCACGGCTACGACTGGCAGCCGATCGCGGTCACGGCAAACGGAACCATCACGGAAGACAACGAGGTCGAAGGGGTCAACGCCGTCTCCATCGCCGCCGACTTTTTCGACCTGCTCGGCGTCGGCTTCGGGGTTTCGGACGGCCCGGTCAACACCTTCTCGACCGGTGACGGCAGCTTCTAGGAGGCCCTTGTGACGCGCTCTGTTATCGGCACGCTGCTCCTCGCCCTAGCGCTCGCCGCGTGCACCCTCAACCCGCCCGCCCCCAGCGTCCGCAACCCCACGCCCTCCTACACCATCGACCGCGTCGGCGACCAGAGCTTTATCCGCGGCCAGCTCATCGTCGGCTACCGCGAGGGCGCCTCCCCCGAGGCCATCGCGCGCCGGCTCGGCGCTACCGTGCAGCAAGACTGGCCACTCCTGCGCGCCGCGCTCCTGCAGCTGCCGCCGCGCCTCAGCGTCCCCAAAGCCAAGGTCAGCGCCGAACGGCTCGAGGGGGTGCGCTACGCCGAACCCAACCTCGTGCACTTTCGGCCCGAACCGGCTCGGGGCGTCGCGACGACCGCCCTTTCGCCCACCCAGGTCAGCGTCTCCGACCCCGAGTTTGGCCGGCAGTGGATGCACCGGCAGATGAATTCGCTCGGGGCGTGGAGCCAAGGGGTCTCCGGCAGCGGCATCCGCATCGGCATCCACGACGACTTTATCGACCACCGCCACCCCGACTTGGTCGACAACATGTTCTACCCGGGCTTCGACGGTTTCGCCGCCTCGAACCCCGAGGTTCCCATCGAAGCCGCTCTCATTACCCCCGAAACGCCGCACGACGGCGTCGGCTTTCACGGCACGTCGGTCGCGGGGACCGCGGCGGCGGTCGGCAACGACCTCGGCGGGCGCGGTACCGCCTACGGCGCCAGCATCGTCCCCTTGGCGATCAACGAACCCGAGCAGGGCGGTCTGGTGCTGAGCGCCATCGTCAACTCGGCGATCTTTGCAGTGTTGGGCCCCGACTTCGCCTTCGGCGGCGACGACCGCGCCCCCGGCACCGACCCCGAGACGGGGCCGTACGTCCACATCGTCAACATGTCGTGGGGCGGCGCCTTCTACAACCAACTCATCAAGGACACAATGGACCTGATGCTCGCCTCGGGGATCGTGCTGGTGACCTCGGCGGGCAATACGCCGACCGAAGGGCCTTCGTTCCCCTCGTGGAACCCCGGGCTCATCAACGTCGCGGCGACGACCGCGCGGGGGACGCGTACGAACTTCTCCAACCGCGGGTTGCACCTCGACCTCGCCGCCCCGGGGGAGAACATCTGGACGACCACCACGCGGGGCTGCATCTTCGCGACCCCCGACGGCGCCTCGTGCAGCGAGGAGGAGCCGGAGGTCGCCTACACCTACATCAACGGCACCTCGTTCTCGAGCCCAGCGGTCGCCGGCACCGCAGCGCTCATCCTCGAAGCGGGCGCCGAACGCGACGCCGAGGGCAACATCACCGCCCTCCCGAGCGCCGCTCAGGTGCAGCGCGTTTTGACTGAAACGGCCTTCCAACCGAGCGGTTACGAGCGCAGCGCGCTGGGCGCGGGCATCGCCGACTCGGCGGCGGCCGTGGCCCGGGTGCTCTCCGGCGACCCCATCCCCGACGGCGGTTCCCTCCTCGCCGAGGTCGTGTGGGCGGGTAACCCCGACATCCGCGTCCCGCAGGTTGGGCTCACGCTCATCCCGGAAGACGGGGACGCCGCGGTGAAGTACACCCAAACGTCCGACGGCACCCTGCTCACCCCCCTGGGCATCGGCCTCTTTCAGCAGATGCCGTCGGGTCGCTACACCCTTCAGGCCAGCGGACCCTACCGGTCGGTCCACGGCATCGAGGTCGGAACCGCGCAGACGAGCGTAGAGATCCGCCCCGGCGAAGCCACGGCGGTGCGGTTGGCGCTCGAGCTGAGCCCCTTCGAAGACCCCTTCGAACCCAACAACACCCTGGAGACGGCTGCCGAGCTCGAGGAGGTCGGCGTCACCGTGCGCGCGAGCCTCTACGACCCGGAAGCTGCGAGCGACGTCGACGTCTACAGCATCCCCGTCACGGCCGGCAGCGTCTACCGCGCGAGCCTGAAAACCGCCTCGGGGAACGTCGCCCCGGCGCTCACGGTCTACGACGCCTCCGGCACGCCGATCGCCCAGAGCGGCAGCACCCAGGCCTTTACCCTCAACCCCTTCGTCGAGTTCGAAGCGCCCGAAGACGGCCTCGCCTACATCGAGGTGACGGAGACGAGCGGGCTCGAGGGGAGCAACAGCCCCTTTAACCTCTATGACCTCGACATCGCGCGCTACATCGGCGAGGAGGAAGAGCCCAACGGCTCGGCGGTGGTCATCGGCACCTCGATTCAGAACATCGACTTCACCGACGCCCAGAGGATCCCCTTGGGCAGCGCCCTCGACGCCGAGCTCACCGAAGGCGACACCGACATCTTCCAGGTGGAGGTGCCCGCTGGCGCGACGGTCGTCGGGGACATCGTGACCGCTGTCGACGGGCAGCCCGACACCCTGTTGGGCGTCTACAACGAGGCGGGTCAACAGGTCGCCTTTAACGACGACTACAACGGGCGCGCCTCGAGGGTCCTTTATGCCTCACAGACGGGTGGCCTCTACTACTTCGTCGTCGCCCCCTGGGACGCGATCAACCCGCAAAACGCCACCACCGGCCCCTACAACTTCAGCGTTACACGCCACCTGAACCCACCTACCGAGTAAGCGCGGCGCCGCTCGAGGCCTGAGGAAGCCGTACTCAAAGCAGTGGCGAAGGTCCGGAGTTGCGTCCGGACCTCGTTTGTTTATAGACCCGATTTGCTTGTAGACCTGTGGGCTCGAGAGCAGCTTTGCTGCAGTCGGCAACCAGGCTGTCTTGTGGTGAGAGCTTCTGCGCCACGAACACTGCTGAAAGCCACAGGGTTTGAAGGCTCGCCTGCTGCCCCATACCAGGCCCATACTAGGGACGCAAAGCTGCGTCCATGCTCTACACCTTTGAGGTAGAGTCGGTACTGAGCTCAGTGAATTAAAGGGGCGAAAAGGGGCAAAACAAGAAAAGCGCCCACCAGCCGTAGCCGATGAGCGCACCTCAAGATAAGGTCCTCGCGCCGACCTACTTTTGCAGGGGGTCGCCCCCCAACTATCATCGGCGCTGGCATGCTTAACTTCCGAGTTCGGGATGGGATCGGGTGGGTCCATGCCGCTATAGGCGCGAAGAGCAAAATAACGACAGCGAAACGGCGATAAGGGGGATGAGTCCATAAACTAGAGGTTAAGTCCTCGACCGATTAGTACTGGTCCGCTAAACACGTTGCCGTGCGTACACGCCCAGCCTATCTCCCGGTGGTCTTCCGGGGGTCTTACTCCCACAAGGGGATGGGAAAGCTCATCTTGGAGTCGGCTTCGCACTTAGATGCTTTCAGCGCTTATCCGTTCCGCACATAGCTACTCAGCTTATGCCCTTGGTAGACAACTGAGAAACTAGCGGTGCGTCCATTCCGGTCCTCTCGTACTAGGAACAGCTCTCCTCAACTTTCCTACGCCCACAGCGGATAGAGACCGAACTGTCTCACGACGTTCTGAACCCAGCTCGCGTGCCATTTTAACCGGCGAACAGCCGGACCCTTGGGACCTTCTCCAGCCCCAGGATATGACGAGCCGACATCGAGGTGCCAAACACCGCCGCCGCTATGAACGCTCGGGCGGTATCAGCCTGTTATCCCCGGGGTAACTTTTATCCGTTGATCGATGGCCCTTCCACTCGGTACCACCGGTTCACTAGGACCGACTTTCGTCCCTGCTCGACCTGTATGTCTCGCAGTCAAGCTCCCTTATACCCTTACGCTCTACGCACGATTTCCGACCGTGCTGAGGGAACCTTTGTGCGCCTCCGTTACGCTTTGGGAGGCGACCACCCCAGTCAAACTACCCGCCTAACACTGTCCCTCACCTGGATCACAGGCGCAGGTTAGACGTCCGAACCCATCAGGGTGGTATTTCACCAGCGACTCCACCGATGCTGGCGCACCGGCTTCAACGTCTCCCACCTATCCTACACAGATCGGTCCTAACGCCAATATCAAGCTGTAGTAAAGCTCCACGGGGTCTTTTCGTCCTGCTGCGGGTAGGCCGCATCTATACGGCCAGTTCAATTTCACCGAGTCTCTCTCCGAGACAGCGCTCCAGTCGTTACACCATTCGTGCAGGTCAGAACTTACCTGACAAGGAATTTCGCTACCTTAGGACGGTTATAGTTACCGCCGCCGTTCACCGGGGCTTCATTTCAGGGCTCTCACCCCTCCACTTAACCTTCCGGCACCGGGCAGGTGTCACACCCTATACCTCCCCTATCCGGGTTCGCAGAGTGCTGTGATTGTGGTAAACAGTCGCTAGAGCCGATTTCCTGTGCCCGCCTCCCGCAAGCCTTCGCTCACGGTACCCGCGGAACCCCTTCTCCCGAAGTTACGGGGCCATTTTGCAGAGTTCCTTAGAGAGAGTTCTCTCGCGCGCCTTAGTGCTTTTACACTCGCCCACCTGTGTCGGTTTTCGGTACGGGCGCTCTCGCTTCTTCGCTTAGAGGGTTTTCTTGGCACCCTGGAT